>NZ_VKHP01000124.1 GCF_010811875.1 Bradyrhizobium uaiense | reverse complement strand
TCCCCAACCCCTCCCCGCAAGGGGGGAGGGAGAAGTAAGAGCGTCCTCGTTGGCCGCCACCTGTTGCGCCCAGCGCGCGGCCATGCTGCGCGCGCTCGAAGCACGCTGCGAGCGGTCGCGGCGAAACTGGTCGAGCCTGACGTCGAGGTCGACGCTGTCGCCGCCGAGCCCGCGCTCGGTCAGCACAGCGGCGATCTCGGCGGCCTCCTCGCCCATACCGAAACGCGCAGAATCCACGATCATGCGCGCCAGCCGCGGCGGCAGCGCCAGCGCGCGCAGGCTCTGGCCCTCCTCGGTGATGCGGCCGTCGCCGTCGAGCGCACCGAGCTCTGACAGCAGCGATCTCGCTTCCTTCAGCGCCGGCCCCGGCGGCGGATCGAGGAAGGCAAGGCTCGCGGGATCGCTGACGCCCCATTGCGCGAGGTCGAGCACCAGCGAGGACAGATCGGCGGAGAGGATTTCGGGCGCAGTGTAGGCCGGCAGCGATGCGGTCTGCGGCTCGTCCCACAGACGGTAGCAGACACCGGGTTCGATACGGCCGGCGCGGCCGCGCCGCTGATCGACCGCGGCGCGCGAGGCCCGCACGGTCTCCAGTCGCGTCAGCGCCATGTCAGGCTCATAGCGCGGCACCCGCGCCAGGCCGGAATCGACCACGATGCGCACGCCCTCGATGGTCAGCGAGGTCTCGGCAATCGAAGTCGCCAGCACCACCTTGCGGATGCCCTTCGGCGCCGGCGCGATGGCGCGATCCTGCACGGCTGCATCGAGCGCGCCGAACAGCGGCACGATCTCGACCGAGGCGTCGTGCACGCGCTCGGCGAGGAAGGTTTGCGTGCGACGGATCTCGGCGGCGCCCGGCAGGAAGGCAAGCACCGAGCCGGCATCGGCGCGCAGCGCAGTCGCGATCGTCTCGGCCATCTGCCGCTCCACCGGCGCATCGACCTTGCGGCCGACGTAACGGGTCTCGACCGGAAAGGCGCGGCCCTCGCTCTCGACGACAGGCGCATCGCCGAGCAGCCTGGCGACGCGCGCGCCGTCGAGCGTGGCCGACATCACGAGGATGCGCAGATCCTCGCGCAGGCCGGTTTGCGCGTCGCGCGCCAGCGCCAGGCCAAGATCGGCATCGAGCGAGCGCTCGTGGAATTCGTCGAACAACACTGCGGCGACGCCGTGGAGCTCGGGATCGTCGAGGATCTGGCGTGAGAAAATGCCCTCGGTGACGACCTCGATCCGCGTCGCGCGCGACACCTTCGAGCCGAAGCGCACGCGATAGCCGACGGTCTCGCCGGGACGCTCACCGAGCGTCTTCGCCATCCGCTCGGCGCTGGCGCGCGCGGCGATACGGCGCGGCTCCAGCACGATGATCTTCTTACCCCTGGCCCAGGGCGCATCGAGCAACGCCAGCGGCACGCGCGTGGTCTTGCCGGCGCCGGGCGGCGCGACCAGCACGGCGGCATTGTGGCTGTCGAGCGTGCGGTCGAGCTCATCGAGCACGGCGTCGATCGGCAGCGGGCTATCGAAATGGTGCGGCAAGCAGTCTCATCGCAGGCCACGGCCCTCGGCCAGCCTTGCGTCCTGTGGTTAACGAGCGTCGGATTCTCTTAGGATTTCCGGCGCTCTTAGACCATTCGCCTGGTCGAGGGAACCGGGGAAAGGGCCGGGTTAAGGTGGCACATCCCTTGTACTGATAAAGGAGAAAGCAACCGATCGGGCCGATGATGGGGCCCGACCACACCGAAACAGGACAAGGATGACCACAAACGGCACAATAGCTGCGACAGATCGTTCCCTTGATCGATCACTTGATCGATCACGTGGGAACGAGGCCGCGCGTGTCGATTGGGTCGATTATGCCAAGGGCATCTGCATCATCATGGTCGTCATGATGCACTCGGTGCTGGGGGTCGAGAAGGCCGCCGAGCAGACCGGCTTCATGCATTATGTCGTGATGTTCGCAAAGCCGTTCCGGATGCCGGACTTCTTCCTGATCTCCGGGCTGTTCCTGTCGGTCGTGATCGATCGCGACTGGCGCACCTATCTCGATCGCAAGGTGATGCACTTCGCCTACTTCTACGTGCTGTGGGTGACGATCCAGTTCGGTTTCAAGGCGCCGTCGCTGGCCGCCGAAGCGGGTTGGGCCGAGGCTGGGCGGCAATACCTCGCCTCCTTCGTCCAGCCGTTCGGCACGCTGTGGTTCATCTATCTGCTGCCGATCTTCTTCGTCGTCACCAAGCTCGCCCGCAACGTCCACCCGCTCGTGATCTGGCTGATCGCAGCAGCATTGGAGTCGGCGCACGTCGCGACCGGCTGGTACGTGATCGACGAGTTCAGCGCCCGCTTCGTCTATTTCTACACCGGCTATGTCCTGGCCGATTACGTGTTCGCGCTGTCGGACCGTGCACGGTCGCGGCCGGCGCTTGCCCTGCTCGGGCTTGGGTTCTGGGCGCTGATCAATGGCGGCCTGGTCGCGCTCGATATCAGTGAATGGCCGATCGTCTCGTTGGCACTCGGCTTTGCCGGCGCCTGCGCCATCATCGTGTCCGGCACGCTGCTGGCACGTGCGCACTGGCTCGGCTTGCTGCGCTTCTGCGGCGAGCACTCGATCGTGATCTACCTCGCCTTCTTCCTGCCGATGGCCGCGACACGCACCGTTCTGCTGCGCTACGACGTCATCCCCGACATCGGCCTGATCTCGCTGATCGTGACCGCGGCCGGCGTCGCCGGCTCGCTCCTGATCTGGCGGCTGGCACTGGCGGTTCGGGCCAATTTCCTGTTCGAGCGGCCCGATGCGTTCTGGATTGCCCCGAAAAAGGCAGCGCCCGCTTTGCAAGCGGCCGAATAGGCCCCAACAGTGCCGAAAGTCACGGGCCGGAATCGTTCCCGGCGGGGCTAAGCCGGCCGCTCTAATTTTCTACGCGTTGAAATTATTGGCTTTTCGGCCCCGAATGTTTCGTCGTCCGGCCGGCGACGAAACAATTCTCCCGGTCACGAAACCATTTTCCGCTTTTCGCGCAGACATCCGGAAACCGGCGGTAACTAGCTTTCTCCCAACGAACCGCCGCCCAACGGCGAACTGGGAGCCTGTCATGCCGAACGTCATCGCCATCAACTCTGCAGCCACGAAGCATATCGATGCTGCTCGCGCGACCTCGGATGAAATGCTGCTCGCGCGTATCGCCAAGAATAACCGCACCTCGATGCACACGCTCTACGCCCGTCATAACGTCCGGGTTTACCGCTTCGTGCTCCGCATGGTGCGCGACACCACAATGGCCGAGGATCTGGTGAGCCAGGTGTTCCTGGACGTCTGGCGCACCGCGGCCCAGTTCGAGGGCCGCTCGCAGGTCTCGACCTGGCTGCTGTCGATTGCCCGCTTCAAGGCGCTGACCGCGCTGCGCCAGCGCAAGCATGAGGACATCGACCAGGACGACGTGCTGGAGATCGCTGACGGCGCCGACACGCCGGAAACCTCGCTCGATCGCGCCACCACCAGCGAGATCCTGCGTGCCTGCGTGGCCAAGCTGTCGCCGGCACACCGCGAGATCATCAATCTGGTCTACTACCATGAGAAATCGGTCGAGGAGGCCGGGCAGATCATCGGTATCCCGCAGAGCACGGTGAAGACCCGCATGTTCTATGCCCGCAAGCAGCTCGCCGACCTCCTCCGGGGCGCCGGCGTGGACAGCGTCGCAGCGTAAAACGAATATAGATCAATAGTTTAAAAGGAGATCGAGCAATCCGGGCAATTGTCCACGAAGCCGAAAAAGTCCGGCGACGAAGCAATTGAAACAATCGACGACATCACCCGGAAAAACGCGATCCCTATACCCATATCCAACGACGCAACCCCAACCCCAATTCACTGACCCAGTTTCGATACTTCCCTTCGTTCTAACCTCCCAAGTAACCTCCAACGACCCGGCCGGGATGCCCCCCAGCCGGGTCGCTCTGTTTTTGGCGCGACAAGTTGCGCCTCAAAATGACTGTCGTCGCACAGTACCCTTGCCGCTCGCTTGCCGGTGCCCGTACGAGCTCTTGCCACCGCGGCGGCCTCACCACATCCCCAGCAGTCATCACCCGGCTTGACCGGGTGATCCAGTACGCCGCGGCCCCTCGGCTCAAGCACAAGCGCCTCTGGGATACTGGATCGCCCGGTCAAGCCGGGCGATGACACCGATCGGGTGGGGTGAGCGCACCAATTCACCAATTCTAAGAGCAACACTGCCCCCGCCTGCACTCAATCGGATGCGCGAGCCCCGATGCGCATGACACCGGCCTCACGCTGACGTGACGTTATCGGCGCCCGGACGGCCGTAACGGCTCGACCGTCCTCGCGAAGAACATCAGGCATACCCGGCACGGCCCTCTGGCGTGCCGGGACTTCTGATGGACGGACGACGATGCTCAGCCTTGCCCTTGCCCTTGCCCTGGCCCTGCTTGCCGGTGTCGCTACCGTCGCCGCGCCTTGCACCCTGCCGATGCTGCCGATCCTGTTTGGGGTATCGATAGGCCAGACCGGCAAGGCGCGGCCTGCGATGATCGCGCTCGGCTTCGTGATGTCATTCTCTGCGGTGGCATTGCTGCTGAGCGCGATCACGCGCGCATTCGATTTCGATCCCAACCTGCTGCGGACCGGCGCGGCCGTCCTGCTCGCGGGCTTCGGCCTGCTGATGATCTGGCCGGCGCCGTTCGAATGGCTGTCGGTCCGGTTGACGGGTGCCGCCGGCAATCTCGGTCAGGCTGCGCCGTCGCAAAGCCTGTTCGGCGGCTTCGTGCTCGGCTCTACGCTCGGCCTGGTGTGGACGCCGTGCGCCGGACCCGTGCTCGGCTCGATCCTGACCATCGTCGCGACCTCGAAGGATACCGCGTGGGCGAGCCTGCAGCTCGTCACCTACGCGATCGGCGCAGCGATCCCGATGCTTGCGATTGCCTATGGCGGGCAGGCCGTCACCACCCGCGTGCGCAGCATGGCGCGGATCGCACCGCGCCTGCAGCAAGGCTTCGGCGTCGTGATCATCGGCTTCGCCGCGCTGTCCTACCTGCAATACGACACGCTGATCGTGGCGTGGCTGACCCAGTTCTATCCCAACGGCCAGATCGGCCTGTGAGCTTATAAGGAGAGTTCAATGTCCCTGCGCTTGATTGCTGTTTCCGCTCTGGTCGCGGGCCTTGGCCTCGGTGGCGCCGTCATCCCCGGCCTCTGCTCCGAGTCCGACGCGCCGGCCGTGCCGGTGCCGAGGGCGGTCGCCATGACGACCGGACAGAGCCAGACCGCGCCCGAATTCACAGGGATCAGCAACTGGTTCAATTCGCAGCCGCTCAAGCTTGCCGATCTGCGCGGCAAGGTCGTGCTGGTGGATTTCTGGACTTATGGCTGCGTCAACTGCGTCAACACGCTGCCGCACGTCACCCAACTTTATTCAAAGTACCGGGATCGCGGCCTCGTCGTGATCGGGGTCCACACGCCGGAATTTCCGTTCGAGCATTCGGCCTCCAACGTGCAGGCGGCGCTGAAGCGGCACGGCATCCTCTATCCGGTGGCGCAGGACAACAACTCGCAGACCTGGAACGCCTACGGCAACCAGTATTGGCCGGCGCAATACCTCATCAACCAGAACGGCAAGATCGTCTTCCAGCACGCCGGCGAGGGACAGTACGACGAGATCGACCGCACGGTCGCGCGGCTGCTCAACGCCAACAGCTAGGGCGCGTACTCATGAACGGGGACACCCGCCTTCGGTGGCGAAGCAGACACGCGACCTGACGTCAGGGATATCGCCTTGTGACCCGAAGCGGATTTCCCGCTAGGCCGACCAGTGGCGGGTTTACACGGCCTCGACGGAGAGCACACGAACAGCACCGTGGTCCTTGAGATACGCGGAGAGGCAGTCGCCAAACTCGTCCAGAAAGGCTAGCCCGGCCTGATCAAAATCATTAGTCCCGCAGAGGATCAGGGTCCCACTTTCGTAACGACAGTGGACCTCTCGATGCCATCGACGGTGATTGTTGAATTCATTTTGGATGTCTTGTGCCGCCATTGCTCCAACAGAAGCATCAACCCCGCAGCAAACAAGCGTAATCTTGAAACCCATCGGTCCCTGACGCGGCTATGGAATCGAACGCAAGTCTACTATGCCGTTTCGCCCGAGTGAATGACCGCTATCGGCCCGGGCTGTGTGACGCCTAGTGCACGGCATCATGCGGTAGCTCCAATCGCATGATGTTCCCCTAGACAATCCGCCCTGTATTGTCGTCATCCCCGTCGTGCTAGGGTCCACGCCGGGGACGACGCGATCCCGAACGCGCATGCCGTGACCGGATCGCGCCCCAGAGCATTGGCAAGGGGTGGTGCGTGATGTTCGAAGGCTGGGATGCGGTCGTACTCGCCCGCGCGCAATTCGCTTTCACGATGTCGTTCCACATCGTGTTTCCCGCATTCTCGATCGGGCTTGCGAGCTACCTCGCGGTGCTGGAAGCGCTGTGGCTTGCCACCAAGCGCGAGGTCTACATCAACCTGTTCAATTACTGGCTGAAGATCTTCGCGGTCGCGTTCGGCATGGGCGTGGTCTCGGGCATCGTGATGTCCTACCAGTTCGGCACCAACTGGTCGTCCTTTGCCGACAAGACCGGGCCGGTGATCGGCCCGATGATGGCCTATGAGGTCTTGACCGCGTTCTTCCTCGAGGCCGGCTTCCTCGGCGTGATGCTGTTCGGGCTCGAACGCGTCGGCCCCAGGCTGCATTTCGTGGCGACGTTGATGGTTGCGATCGGCACGCTGATCTCGGCGTTCTGGATTCTGTCGGCCAATTCCTGGATGCAGACGCCGACCGGCCATGCCGTCAACGCCGACGGCCAGTTCGTCGCCGCCGACTGGCTCAAGGTGATCTTCAATCCATCGTTCCCTTATCGTCTCGTGCACATGGTGCTGGCGGCCTACCTCACCACCTCGCTGGTGGTCGGCGGGGTCGGCGCCTGGCACCTGTTGCGCGACCAGCATCTGGCGGGTGCGCGCGTGATGTTCTCGATGGCGATGTGGATGGCAACCCTGGTGGCGCCGATCCAGATCCTCGCCGGCGACCAGCACGGCCTCAACACACTGGAGCATCAGCCGGCCAAGGTGATGGCGATGGAAGGCCACTTCCAGAGCCACAAGGACGGCGCGCCGCTGATCCTGTTCGGCTGGCCCGACCAAAAAGATGCCAGGGTGAAATACGCGATCGAAGTGCCGAAGCTGTCGTCGCTGATCCTGAAGCATTCGCTCGACGCACCGCTCGCCGGCCTCGACACCGTGCCGCGCGAAAACTGGCCGCCGGTGCCGATCACCTTCTGGGCGTTCCGCATCATGGTCGGCCTCGGCTTCCTGATCATGGGGCTCGGCCTGTTCAGCCTGCTGATGCGCTGGCGCGGCATGATGTACCAGTCGACGCTGCTGCATCGCTTCGCGGTCCTGATGGGTCCGGCCGGCTTCATCGCGGTGCTCGCAGGCTGGATCACCACGGAGACCGGGCGGCAACCGTTCACCGTCTACGGGCTCTTGCGCACCGCCGATTCGGCGTCGCCGCTGGCGGCACCGGCGGTGGGCTCGTCGCTGATCGCCTTCATCATCGTCTATTTCGCCGTGTTCATCGCGGGCGTGATCTACATCCTGCGGCTGATGGCGCAGCCGCCGCACCCCGGCGAGCAAGGCCCGTCGACAAATATCCCCGCCCGCGCGGCCGGCATCACGCCGGCGGCCGGCGCCGTGGAGGGCGCGCGATGATCGATCTCACCATCATCTGGGCCTTCATCATCGCCTTTGCCGTGTTCGTCTATGTCGTGATGGACGGCTTCGATCTCGGCCTCGGCATCCTGTTTCCGGTGTTTCCGCAAAAGACCGATCGCGACGTCATCATGAACACGGTGGCGCCGGTGTGGGACGGCAACGAGACCTGGCTGGTGCTCGGCGGCGGCGGCATGATGGCGGCGTTTCCACTGGCCTATGCGGTGCTGATGCCGGCGCTCTACACGCCCATGATCGCGATGCTGCTCGGCCTCGTGTTCCGCGGCGTCGCTTTCGAATTCCGCTGGCGCACCCAGAAGGCGCGCAACAAATGGGATATCGCCTTCGCGGGCGGCTCGCTGGTCGCGACGCTGGCGCAGGGCATCGCGCTCGGCGCCATTCTGCAGGGCATCCATGTCGAGGGACGCCAATATGCCGGCGGCTGGTGGGATTGGCTGACGCCGTTCAGTGTCCTGACCGGTATTGCGCTCGTGATCGGCTATGCGCTGCTGGGCGCGACCTGGCTGGTGATGAAGACCGAAGGCGAGCTGCGCGAGCGCGCCTATCATCTGAGCTGGATGTTGCTGGTCGCGATGCTGTGTGCGATCGGCGCCGTCAGCATCGCAACGCCGTTCCTGGCCGTGCAGTACACCCAGCGCTGGTTCGCCTGGCCCAACATCATCCTCACCGCACCGGTGCCGATCGCGGTCGCCGCCGTCACCGCGCTCTTGCTGCGCGCGCTCGGCGACAAGAACGACCACCAGCCGTTCTTCCTGACGCTGGCGCTGTTCGCGCTGTCCTATGCCGGGCTCGGCATCAGCATGTACCCGTACATCGTGCCGCAGAGCATCACGATCTGGCAGGCCGCGGCGCCCGCGAACAGCCAGATCTTCATGCTGGTCGGGGTCTCGATCCTGGTGCCGCTGATCCTCGGCTACACCGCCTGGGCCTATTGGGTGTTCCGCGGCAAGGTGCGCCCCGGCCACGGATACCACTGATGTCACAGGCTCCGAATCAGCGGCCGCTCGGCCGGCGCCTGCTGTGGTTCGCAGCGCTCTGGCTCGGCGGCGTCGGCACGGTGGCGCTGGTCTCGTTCGCGTTGCGACTCTGGATCGCGCCGAAATGAGGCGAATGGCGCGGCGCATCCCGGCGCGCAATGACAAAAAACAGAAGCATTACAGTGATATAGTGTGACGCCCGCCCTAAACTTGCCATCAAGCTGCCGCTGAGATTTGATGCTGCACGTGATTTGGGTGGAGCAACCATTGGCTGCGCGCCAATAAGGAGAGCTTTGCATGACGAAACTTCGTCACCTGGTCTGGATGTTGATCGCCACGGGCGCGCTCGTGCTGTCGACATCGCAGGGCTTTGCCCAGAGCCGCCCGGACGCCGACGAGCCCGGCCTGATCGCCGACGACGGCTACCAGCTCGACCCGGAATGGCAGAAGCAGGTCGTGTACTACCGGACCAATGAGGCGCCGGGCACCATCATCGTCTCCACCGCCGAACGCCATCTTTACCTCGTGCAGGGCAACGGCCGCGCACTCCGCTACGGCATCGGCGTCGGCCGCGATGGCTTCCAGTGGCAGGGGCTCGTGACCATCACCCGCAAGGCCGAATGGCCGGATTGGACCCCGCCGCCGGAAATGATCGCCCGCCAGCCCTATCTGCCGCGCTTCATGGCGGGCGGCCCGGGCAATCCGCTCGGCGCACGCGCGATGTATCTCGGCACCACGGTCTACCGCATCCACGGCACCAACCGGCCCGACACCATCGGCACCGCCATCTCCTCCGGCTGCTTCCGCCTCGTCAACGCCGACGTCGCCGATCTCTACAACCGCGTTCCCGTCGGCACCAAGGTGATCATCCGCCAGAAGCCTGAACTCTGATCTCCACGCTCTACCCGCCTTCGATATCCGACCTGTTTTTCCCCCGATCATTCGCGAGAGAGAACCCATGCGTACATTTCGAGGCGGCCTGACGATCGGGCTCGCGGTCGCCGCGCTGGTTGCGGCCGCCGCCATCGCCTATGAGCGTTACGACACCCGTACGCTGAAGCGCACCGTCCGCCGCGGCGACGTGCTGTGCGGCGTCAACAAGGGCCTGCCGGGCTTCTCGATCCCCGACGACAAGGGCAACTGGACCGGCTTCGACGTCGACTTCTGCCGCGCGGTGGCCTCGGCGATCTTCGACGATCCGTCGAAGGCGAAGTTCGTCCCGCTCGACGCCAGCGAGCGCTTCAAGGAGTTGCAGAACCGCAAGGTCGACATCCTGTCGCGCAACTCCACCTGGAGCATGTCGCGCGAGACCAATTACGATCTCTATTTCCCGGCGGTCGCCTATTATGACGGCCAGGGCTTCATGATCCCGCGCTCGCGCAACATCGATTCCGCGCTCGACCTGAACGGCAGCAAGGTCTGCGTGCAGGCCAACACCACGACGCAGCTCAACCTCGCCGACTATTTCCGTGCCAACAACATGAAGTACACGGAGATGAAGTTCGACAAGCTGGACGACGTCGTGAAGGCCTATGATTCCGGCCAGTGCGACACGCTGACCTCGGACGCCTCGCAACTCTATGCGCTGCGGCTCAACCTCTCCAAGCCGGGCGACCACTTGATCCTGGCCGACATCATCTCCAAGGAGCCGCTGGCGCCGGTGGTCCGGCTGCGCGACGACGACTGGATGATGATCGTGAAGTGGACGCTCTACGCCATGATCAACGCCGAAGAGCTCGGCATCACCTCGAAGAACATCGACGAGGCGCTGAAGTCGAAGAAGCCGGAAGTGATGCGGCTGGTCGGCACCGAAGGCTCCTATGGCGAGGATCTCGGCCTGACCAAGGACTGGGCGGTGCGCATCATCAAGCATGTCGGCAATTACGGCGAGGTCTACGACCGCAACGTCGGCGCCGATTCCAAGCTGAAGATCCCGCGCGGCATGAACCAGCTCTGGAACGCCGGCGGCGTCCAGTACGCGCCGCCGATCCGCTGAACGGCTTTCGTCATTCCGGGATGCGCCGACAGGCGCAGGCCCGGAATCCATCGAGCAGCAGTGAAGGCTGCGCCAAGGATTCCGGGGCTCGCGCTTCGCGCGCCCCGGAATGACAGCTAGTCTAGTACCCCTTGCCGCTCGCCAACTGGTCGGTGTGGTAATTGCTGTCGCCGAACAGCTCCTGGCAGACCCGGGCTCGCTTCATGAAGAAGCCGATGTCGAACTGGTCGGTCATGCCCATGCCGCCATGCATCTGCACGCCCTCCTGCACGGCAAGCGTGGCAGTGGTGCCGGCGCGCGCTTTTGCCACTGAGACAGCGGTGGCGGCCTTCGCGATATCGGTATCGAGTGCCTGTAACGCCTTGAGCACCGCGGCGCGGGTGATCTCGATATCGATGTAGAGCTCCGCGGCACGGTGCTGCAACGCCTGGAATTCGCCGATCGCCTTTCCGAACTGCTTGCGCTCCTTGAGATAGGCTACGGTACGGCCGAACACCTCGTCGGAGAGGCCGACCATTTCGGACGCGACCGCGCCGCGGCCGATATTGAGCACGCCCTCGAGCAACCCAAGGCCCTGATCGACCTCACCGAGCACGCTGTCGGCATTGACCTCGACATTGCCGAACACGATGCGCGCCGCATTGTGCGAATCGACCATGGCGGTGCGCTCGACCGCGATCCCCCTGGCCTTCGGGTCGACCAGGAACAGCGTCAACCCGTTCTTGTCGCCGGCGCTGCCCGCCGAGCGCGCCGCAACGATCAGGAGGTCGGCGGTGTGGCCGTCGACCACGAAGGCCTTGTCGCCCGACAGCTTGAAGCCGTTGCCGGCGCGCGTCGCCTGCAATTTGGTCTGCAGCGGACGATGCTTGGCGCCTTCATCGATCGCCAGCGCCGCCAGCAGCGAGCCGTCGGCGATCTTGGGCAGATGCTGCGCCTTCTGCGCCTCGCTGCCGCCGCGCGACAGTGCCGATGCAGCGAGCACCGAGGTCGCAAGGAACGGCGACGGCATCAAGGTGCGGCCGATCTCCTCCATGACGATGCCGGCTTCGACGCAGCCGAGCCCGCTGCCGCCGAACTGATCCGGCACCAGCAGGCCGGAGAAGCCCATCTCGGCAAAGGTCTTCCAGAGCTCGCGCGAGAAGCCGGTGGCATCCTTGCTGTCGCGCAAGCCGCGCAGATGCGCCACCGGCGCTTTGTCGCTGATGAGACCGCGCGCACTGTCGCGCAGCATGGATTGTTCTTCGGTGAGGACGAGGGCCATGGATGGATCCGATAAATCTGATGTTGTTCGTTCAAGCGAATTTCAAGAGAACGTCATGCCCGGCCCTGTGCCGGGCATCCACGTCTTGTGCCAGCCGCGACAAAGACGTGGATGGCCGGGTCAAGCCCGGCCATGACGGCGGAAAGACTTCACGCCCCCGGCAGATCGAGGATGCGCTTGGCGACGATGCCGAGCATCACCTCCGAGGTGCCGCCCTCGATCGAGTTGGCCTTGGTGCGCAGCCAGGCGCGCGGACGGGCGCCGCCCTTGGAGCGGTCGCTCTCCCACTCCAGCGCGTCGATGCCGCCGGCCGACATCAGGATCTCGTAGCGCCGCTTGTTGAGCTCGGTGCCGTAATACTTCATCGCCGAGGAGAACGCCGGGTGCGACTGTCCGGCCTTGGCGAGATCGACCGCGCGCTCCGCGGCCGCAGCAAGCGCCGCCTCGTCGACCTCGAAGTTCGCGATCTGGCTGCGCAGCTGCGAATCGTCGAGCTTGCCCTGCGCGTCCGTGCCGACCGAATCGGCGGCGATCTGGCCGAGCGGACGGCCGACGCCGCGCTCGCCCATGCCCGAGATCATCGCGCGCTCGTGCTGCAGCAGGTATTTTGCGACATCCCAGCCGCGATTGACGGTGCCCACCACATGCGACTTCGGCACGCGGACATTGTCGAAGAAGGTTTCGCAGAACGGCGAGTAGCCGGAGATCAGCAGGATCGGTTTGGTCGACACGCCCTTCGAGGCCATGTCGAACAGGATGAAGCTGATGCCGTCGTGCTTCTTCGCCGCCGGATCGGTGCGGACCAGGCAGAAGATCCAGTCGGCATAGTTGGCGTAGGACGTCCAGATCTTCTGGCCGTTGATGATGTAGTCGTCGCCGTCGCCGACCGCACGGGTCTGCAGCGAGGCGAGGTCGGAGCCGGCGTTCGGCTCGGAATAACCCTGGCACCAGCGGATCAAGCCCGCGGTGATCTTCGGCAGATGCTCCTTCTTCTGCTCCTCGGTGCCGTATTTCAAAAGCGCCGGTCCGAGCATCGAGATGCCGAACGAGGTCAGCGGCTGGCGCGCGCCGATCGCCGCCATCTCCTGCCGCACGATCTTGGCCTCCTCGCCGTCGAGGCCCCCGCCGCCATATTCCTTCGGCCAATGCGGTACGGTCCAACCCTTGTCGCGCATCCGCTCGAACCAGACGCGCTGCGCTTCGGAGGAGAATTTCGTGTTGCGGCCACCCCAGAAGGTGTCGCCGTCCGAGGTCATCGGCTTGCGCATCTCCGGCGGGCAGTTCTGCTCCAGCCAGGCGCGGGTCTCTGCGCGGAATTTCTCGAGGTCAGCCATGGTGCGTTTCCAGTCAAAATCGACGAATTGGATTCGACCTTAGACCTACGCCGCCGCCGAATTCAATATGCCTCGCGGCGGCGCCATGCTCTGGCGTCGCTACTCACCTTGCGCGATCGGGTGTATCGCCGAGAGAGGGTAACGATTGAAAAACAAGAGGAAACGGTCATGCGGCTGAAGCTGCTTTCGCCTAGCGAAATGAACGCCGCCCAGAAAGAAACCTACGACGAGTCGATCGCCGGCAAGCGCGGCGCGCCGCCGGCGCCGATGATGGCCTGGCTGAACAGCCCCGAGATGGCACGGCATGCCACGCGGCTCGGCGAGGTGCTGCGCTTCGAGACGATCTTTCCGCCAAAACTGTCGGAGATCGCGATCCTCGTCACCGCGCGGCACTGGACCGCGCATTACGAATGGTATGCCCACAAGCGGCTCGCGCTGAAGGGCGGCCTCGATCCGAAGATCATCGAGGACATCCGCGTGCGCCGGACGCCGACCTTCGACGATCCCAAGGCCAGGGTGATCTACGACGTAGCCAAGGCGCTGCACGAAGGTCACGGCCTGCCCAAGGGACTGTATGACGAGGCGGTTGAGATGCTGAGCCAACGCGGCCTGGTCGAGGTGATCGGTCTCTGCGGCTACTACACGATGGTGTCGATGACGCTGAACACGTTCGAGTTCCAGCTGCCCGGCGGCGAACTGTCGGAGCTGTGCTAGACCCAGGCGGACCGTGGCGCCTTTCGGAAACGCTGCGTTTCAGGATGGATTGCTCCGGCCGCGGCAAATCCGGACTATATCAGGCGGTGAAGCCTTTGCCCCGGACGGCAAGGCATTGATGCCAACGGAGCCCAGGCCATGCCGGAGAATCCCCCTATCATCGCGGGCACGCGGATCGGGCATGTCCACCTCAAGGTCGCCGATCTCGACCGTGCGCTCGGCTTCTATTGCGGCGTGCTCGGCTTCGAGCTGCAGCAGCGGATGGGCACGGACGCGGCCTTCATCTCGGCCGGCGGCTATCACCACCACATCGGCCTCAACACCTGGGAGAGCAAGGGCGGCCATCCGCCGCCGCCGGGCACCACCGGCCTGTTTCACACCGCCATTCTCTACCCCACCCGCCCGGCGCTCGCCGACGCGCTGCACCGGGTGCTGTCGGCCGGCATCCAGCTCGACGGCGCCAGCGACCATGGCGTCAGCCAGGCGCTTTACCTGCGCGATCCCGACGAGAACGGCGTCGAGCTCTATTGGGATCGGCCCGAGGCCGAATGGCCGCGCAGCGCCGACGGCAAGCTTTCGATGTTCACGCGTCGGCTTGATCTGGAGGATCTGCTGAAGCAGCGTGCGGCGTAATTCCGCAAGTCGGATAATTCCGGAACGCTTCGCCGCATCCGGCGACAGGTCTTTCCTCCCCTTCCCCTGAAAGGGGGAAGGTAGGATGGGGGTCAGCCGCAGGCGTGGCTCCAAGTGGAGAGACCAGATCCCCACCCGCTTTGCTCTGCGAGCAAAGCGACCTCCCCTTTCCAAGGGGAGGTAAGCAGAGCGCGGGCTACTTGCCAGCCTTCATCATGATGGTCGCCGCCGCGATCAGCTCCAGCCCGATGCAGCCATAGAACGGCAGCGTGTAACCACCCGTGAGATCGTGCAGCAACCCAATCACGCCGGGGCCGAAAGCATAGGTGATCTGGTTGATCGCGGTGATCAGGCTGACCAGCACGCCGAATGCGCGTGGATCGAACTCGCGCTGCACGATCAGCGCCGGCAGCGTGATCAGATTGCCGACCGAGAAGCCGAACAGTGCGCAGGCGGCGATCTGCGCGAGGTCGTTGTGCACGTTGATGATGATGACGAGCGCGACCGCCTGACTGACAAAGGACAACGCCGACGCCAGCCGCTGGTTGAGCCGGTCGATCACGAAGGAGAACGAGACGCGGCCGACCACGGCCATCGCGGTCAACAGCGCCATCGCCACCGTGGCCCGCTCACGGCCGATCACCTGGTCGAGATAGGCGATCAGATGGACGATAAAGCCGACCTGGGCGAACAGCACCAGCGCGAAGGCAACCGAGACCGAGAGGAAGCGGATGTCGCGCAGCGCCCGGGCGCGCACCTGGGTCGCCGACGGCGCATCGGCCGCCGCTGACGCGACCGCGTGTAGATGCGGCGGCGGCTGGCCGACGAAGATCAGGATGACGGGCACCATGACCACGATCAGCAGCAACGCAGCCGCGATCATCGCGCCGGAGAAGCCGAAGGCGCCGATCCCCGTCACCAGCAGCGGCACGCCGACGATGCCGCCGAAGCTGGCGCCGTTCAGCGCCAGGCTGATCGCCATGCCGCGCTTCTTGTCGAACCACAGGCCGAGCGTGTTGGTGATGATGCCGAGGCTGGTGCCGGCCCAGCCGAACGCCAGCAGCGCATCGGCGAGATAGAGCTGCCAGGGCGCGCGCACCTCACCGATCGCGACCGCCGCGATCGCCATTGCGAAGGTGCCTGCGATCAGGCAACTGCGCGCGCCGAACGCCTTGATCGCCTCGCTGACGAAGGCAACCAGCGCTGCGCCGAACAGATAGAAGAAGGTGGTGCCCGACGAGATCAGCGACGCCGGCCAGCCGTGCAGGCGCTGCAACTCGGCGACATAGACGCTCTGTCCGTAGAAGCCCAATCCCCAGCCGAAAGTCGCAAGCAGGAAGCAGACGACGACGATGCGCCAGCCTTCATAACCAAGCGAGGACTCGTCTGCTTGCGTGGGCGATGATGCGTCCATTTCTTGCTCTTGCTTCTCACATCGTCATGGCCGGATTCATCCGTTCCCACGATGTGAGCAGCCTTGCAAGCCGATCATTTCGAAGCCGATCGAAGTGTCAGCAATTGGCAGCAGGTCAGATGCTGGGATCCGGGATTTCTTCCATCGCACGCAATTTCGCTCGCCGCTTGGCAAATGAAGCGAACGAGAGCACGGCGAGGCCGAGCAACACAGGCGGAAACACCACAATGTTGACAGCGTTCCAGCCGTAATGCGCCAGCAGCTGGCCCGACGAGAACGAGCCGATCGCCATCATGCCGAAGACAAGGAAATCGTTGAAGGCCTGCACCTTGTTGCGTTCTTGCGGCCGGTGCGTTTCCAGCACCAGTGCGGAGGCGCCGACGAACGCGAAGTTCCAGCCGATCCCAAGCACGAACAGCGTCGCCCAGAAGTGCGGCGCCGTGATCCCCGACAGTCCGATCATCGCGGCGACTGCTTCGAGCGCCAGACCGAGCGCGACGATGGCGGGCGCACCGAAGCGGGCGATCAGCGAGCCGGTGAAGAAGCTCGGGCCATACATCGCCACGATGTGCCACTGGATACCGAAATTGGAATCGCTGACCGACAGTCCGCACATCTTCATCGCGAGCGGCGCCGAAGTCATCACCAGATTCATCATCGGATAGGCGATCACGCCGCACAGCGCCGCAGCGATGAAGCGCGGCTGCTTTGCGATCTCGAGCAAGGGGCGGCCGCCATGCAGATCCGCCGCCGCAGGCTTCGGCGCGTCGACGCCCGAGAGCACCGCCATCGCCACCAGCGCGACCAGCGCCTGCATCACGAAGGAGAACGCGAACAGATAAGGCGGCCAGATGTCCATGGTCCATTGCACGAGCTGCGGCCCGAGCACACCGGCGAAGACGCCGCCGGCCATCACCCACGACACCGCCTTGGGCCGGAACGCGACACTGGCGCCGTCGGCGGCGGCAAAGCGATAGGACTGCGCGACGGCGCCGTAGAGCCCGCCGAGGAAGGTCGCGCCGCAGAACAGCCAGAACGATGAATGCAGGATGGCCCAGGCGCCGAGCGCGCCGGTGAGCGTGCCGCAGAAGGTGCCGATGATGAAGGCGACGCGCCGGCCGTAGGCGCGCGAGATCGCGCCGGTCGGCAGCGTGCCGGCGGCAAGGCCGAGCACATACATCGAGAGCGGCACGGTGGCGAGCGAAACGCTCGGCGCCAGCGTCGCGCCGACGATCGAGCCGGTGGCGAAGATCACGGCCGAATTGGCGCCGGTCAGCGCCTGCGCCGCCGCAAGCCGCCACACATTGCTGCGCGCCCGCGCGTCATCGCTCGTCTCATCCGCAGCCGTCACGTCGATCATCGGTGGTCCCGCGCTGAAGCCCCGGCGGGAGCCTCCAATCGCGCGCACTATGGAGAGCAGGTCGAGGCCGATCAACCGGCGCAAACGGACGTAGGCCATGCGGGAGGCGCACGAGAGCGCACCGTTCTCCTGTCGTACGGGTCGGCGCTTAGACCCGTCATCCTGAGGTGTGAGCCTTGCGGCGCAATTGCGCCGCTGGGCGAGCCTCGAAGGATGCACGGCCACCAGCCGGGCCGTCGACCCTTCGAGACGGCCGCTGCGCGGCCTCCTCAGGGTGACGGTGGTAGAACTGAAGAATGGCGTCTACCGCACAGGCTTCTTGCCCGGCCGCTTCTCGGCGCACAGCGCGCCGGTCTTGTGCACCTTGGAACGCGGCGCGATCGGGGCGCCGCGCGGATAGCCGCCCGGCCATTCGAGTGCGAGCGAGCTCGCAAAGCCGAAGAAGCTCGAACGGCTCATGCCGAGCTCGGCCGCGCGCTTGTCGATGCGCGCGATCAGGCTCTTCGGCAGATAGACGTTGACGCGCTCGGATGGATCGGGCGGATCGACGCCCACCATGAAGAAGGCGGCAACGTCGGAGCCCTTGGGCGGCACGATCCGCTCGATCGGCGTCGGCTCCGGCAGCACGTGGCCCTGCTCGACCCAGCCGTCCACCGCCTGCGCCAGCGCATGCTCGGCACGCTCGATCGCCTCCTCCTGCGACTTGCCGCCGGCAACGCAGCCGGGAAAGTCGGGAAACCAGGCACCGAACGCGCCGCGCGAACCGCGCTCCAGCACGGCCGGATAAAGCCGTCTCTTCATTCTGGCCTCCGTCGTTGGAGTATGCTATTTCACACACCTCGGTGTGTCAAATCACACAACGCGTCAATCGTGGGAGGGCCCGGCAATGGACCCGCAAGCCGAACTCCGCATCGTTCGCGCGGCCTATGCCAAGCAGATCCTGGCCGCCGCCAACGTCGACGATGCGCGCGTGGCCGCGGCCTTCGCCGCCATCCCGCGCGAGGACTTCGTCGGCCCGGAACGGTGGATGATGCTGGCTGCGCGGGGATGAATGGTGTCTGGCTTACGACTGAGCCGCACCCGCCCGCACGAACATCAAAATCATGTTGTTGGCCGGCATCTCGAAGGTGCC
Source organism: Bradyrhizobium uaiense (assembly GCF_010811875.1). Lineage (GTDB taxonomy): Bacteria > Pseudomonadota > Alphaproteobacteria > Rhizobiales > Xanthobacteraceae > Bradyrhizobium > Bradyrhizobium uaiense. The sequence continues at coordinate 8,222 of NZ_VKHP01000124.1, read as the reverse complement.
AGCCAATTTCAGCCCGTTGCGCTCCGCAAGCGCCTCGACATCGGCGATATCGCGCACGCCCCACTCGGCGTCGCGCTCACGCAGCGACGTGTCGAACACGGCGTTGCTGAGCGCGGTGTGCTTGCCGCCGCGTTTGAACGGGCCATAAAGAAACAGCCGGCCGTCGGCGCGCAGATGCCTGGAGGCGCCGGCGAACAGGCCCTCGGCGACGCGCCACGGCGCGATGTGGATCACGTTGGCGCAGAAGATCGCGAGCAGTTTGTCCGGACCTTTGCCGTCCGACGGCACTGGCGACCAGGCGGGGTCAGACAGATCGATCGGCTGCGGCGGCTTGATGTTGGCAAGGGCGGCATACGCGCGCCACGCCTCGATGCTGCGCAGATGCGCGGCATGGAGGTCGCTCGGCCACCAAATGATGTCGGGCGTCCGGCCGGCGAAATAGAGGACATGCTGGCCGGTGCCGCTGCCGGCTTCCAGCACGTCGCCGGATTGACCGGCGAGATAATTCTTCAGGACCGCCCAGATCGGCTGGTGATTGCGGTGGAATGCTGCCGCATCGAGCCGCCCGTCCGCCTCGACCGGCCTGCCGTCCTTGCCGAACTCCACCACGAACTCCGCCACTGCAATCTCCTGTTATCTAGACCGTGCAGCCAGGACGAGCCGAACGGAACCGACAGAGCGCCGTTGCTCCCTCCCCGTCATTCTGAGGTGCGAGCCTGCGGCGCAATTGCGCCGCTGGGCGAGCCTCGAAGAATGCACGGCCACAGCCGGGCCGTCGACCCTTCGAGGCTCGCTCCGCTCGCACCTCAGGGTGACGGGTCTGGTATCGTCCGCGCAGGCCGCAGCTCTGTCATTAACCCCGTCGCAACGCGCCTATTCTCCGTGTTGCCAGCCGATGGCCTTTGTGCTTTCCACTCTTTATATTGCGATGGGATCATCGAGATTGAAGCCCGGGAAACGTCCTTGATCGCCACTTTCTCCAAGCCAGCCTTCGTCCTGGCGCTGCTGGCGGGCACCGCCATGGCCGCGCCCGCGCAGGCGCAATCCGCCGCCGAGGGTGAGAGGCTCGCCTTCGACCGCGGCAAGGGCAATTGCCTGACCTGCCATGTCATCAAGGGCGGCGAGCTGCCCGGCAGCATCGGCCCCGAGCTGACCGGCCTCAAGGCGAAGTACAGCCGCGACGAGCTGATCGCGATCGTGACCGATGAGACCAAGCGCAACCCGCAGACCGTGATGCCGCCGTTCGGCCGAAACCGGATTTTGAGCGAGACCGAAATCAATGCGGTGGTGGACTTCCTGCAGACGCTGTGACGCGGCGACATCAGCTTGAGGAGATTTTTTCGATGAACATCACGACCAGCGAATTTTTCAGGACGCGCCGCCTGGTCCTGAAGGGCGCAGGCGTCGCCGCACTGATCGGACTTGGCGTCGTTCCGTTCGACGTGCCGCAGGCGCTCGCCGCAGCCAACGACAAATATCCGGAAGAGGCGTTCAAGCAGAAGACCGAGGCCGACGCGATCAAGGCGCTCTACGGCAAGACCGCCGAGCCCTCGGACAAGGTCAAGATGGACGCGCCCGAAATCGCCGAGAACGGCGCCGTGGTGCCGATCTCCGCCACCACGACGCTTGCCGACGTCACCTCGATCTCGTTCCTGGTCAGCGAGAATCCGATCTCGCTGATCGCGTCCTACAAGATACCGCCCGGCACGCTGCCGAGCGTCGCCAACCGCATCAAGATGGCCAAGACCAGCAACGTTACCGTGATCGTCGAGGCCGGCGGCAAGCTCTACAGCGCCCAAAAGGAAATCAAGGTCACCGTCGGCGGCTGCGGCGGCTGAGTTCAATCAAGGGACAAAATCAGATGGCATCGAGCATTCGCGTGCGCGCCACCTCGAACGGCGACACCACCGAGGTGCAGGCGCTGATCCAGCATCCGATGGATTCCGGCTTCGTCAAGGACGCCAAGGGCGAGATCATCCCGCCGCATTTCATCCAGGTGCTGACCTTCGAATATGACGGCAAGCCGGTGTTCGTCGCCGACTGGGGCGGCGGCGTGTCGAAGGACCCGTACGTCAAGTTCGCCTTCAAGGGCGGCAAGAAGGGCGACGACCTGAAGGTCAGCTGGGTCGACAACAAGGGCGCGACCGACACCACCACGGCGAAGATTCAATGACGCGGCGCTTCGCAATCCGCGCAGCAATTGCAACGCTTGCGCTCGGCGTCCTGGCGCTCGCGCCGGCTGCGTATGCGGCCGACAGCGTCGATCCCGCCGCCGACAAGGCCGCGTTCCAGAAATTCTTCACCGGCAAATTCCCCAAGCTGAAGCTCGAAGACTTCGTCAACGGTCCCTATTCGATGAATGAGGACCTGCACAAGCAGTGGGAAGAGAAAGAGCAGTTTCCGCCCTACGAGTTCTCGCTCGAAGCCGGCAAGGAGATGTTCTCGACGCCGTTCAAGAACGGCAAGACCTACGCCGATTGCTTCCCGAACCAGGGTATCGGCATCCGCCAGAACTATCCCTATTTCGACGAGAAGGAAGGCAAGGTCGTCACGCTCGAGCTCGCGCTCAACCGCTGCCGCGAGGCCAATGGCGAGGCGCCGTTCTCCTATGTGAAGGACGACATGGCGGCGCTGACCGCCTACATGGCCTTCACCTCGCGCGGCAAGCCGATGGACATCAAGATCCCGAACGATCCGCGCGCGCTGGAGGCCTATCAGAAGGGCAAGGAGTATTTCTACACCCGCCGCGGCCAGCTCAATTTCTCCTGCGCCACCTGCCATATCCAGAGCCCGGGCGAGCGGATCCGCGCCGAGGTGCTGGCGCCGGCGCTCGGCATCCTGAACGCGATGCCGATCTACCGCTCGGAATGGTCAGGCATGGGCACGACCAGCCGCCGCTTCACCACCTGCAACAGCCAGATCCGCGGCGTGCCGCTCAATCCGCAGGACGACGAGTACCGCGACCTCGAATATTATTTGTCCTATGTCAGCAACGGCCTGCCGATTTCGGGTCCGGGAGCGCGGCCATGAGCACGGCCATCAGAGCGATCTTCGCCGCATCCGCCCTGCTGCTCGCAGCTGCGACCACGGCGCTTGCCGCCTCCGAGGCCGACTACAAGACGGCCTATGCCGCGGCTGAAGCCGCCAACAAGGAAGCAGGCCTGCTGCGCAATCAGTGGACCACGACAGCCTCGACGCTATCCGCCGCAAAAAAGGCCGGCGAGGCTGGTGATTTCGACACCGCAGTCGCCCAGGCCAAGGAGGCCGAGGCGCTGGCAAAGGCATCGATCTTCCAGGCCACCAGCGAAAAGGAACGCTGGAAGGACATGGAAGTTCGTTGAGACAAAAAAGTTAGGGAAGCACCGGCGAATGGGTTCCCTCCCCCCTTGCGGGGGAGGGTTAGGGAGAGGGGTAAGCGGCACGGGCGGTGTTCGTGGCTCACCCCTCTCTCCAACTCTCCCCCGCAAGGGGGGAGAGAGCCCGACCACCGCCCGCGTGGCTTCAACCAAGTGCCGGAAGAGCGATGATCATCGGCCGCCGAGATCTCTTGAAAGCATCCGCCGCCGCGACGCTTGTGGCCGGCCTGCCCCGCCTTGCGCGCGGCGCCGATACCGCCAGCGTCTATGACCTTGAACGCTTCGGCAACGCCCGCATCCTGCACATGACCGACACCCATGCGCAGCTGAAGCCGGTGTTCTTCCGCGAGCCCGGCGTCAATATCGGCGTCGGTGCGATGGCCGGCCAGCCGCCGCATCTGGTCGGCAAGGCGTTCCTCGACCGCTTCGGCATCCGACCCGACAGCGCCGACGCCTATGCCTTTACCTGCGTCGAGTTCGAGAAGGCGGCCGTCCGCTTCGGACGGCTCGGCGGCTTTGCCCATCTGAAGACGCTGGTCGACAAGCTGCGCGCCGATGTCGGCGACAAGCGCTCGATCCTGCTCGACGGCGGCGACCTCTGGCAGGGCACCGGCCTCGCCAATGCGATGAACGGCGCCGACATGGTCGAGGCCGCCAACCTGCTCGGCATCGAGGCGATGACCGGGCATTGGGAATTCACCTATGGCGAGCAGGTGCTGCGCGACAATCTCTCGCGCTTCAAGGGCGAGTTCCTGGCGCAGAACGTGTTCCTGACCGAGGAAGCCGCGTTCAACGACGCCAAGGCGTTCGATCCGGCCTCGGGGCGGGTGTTCAAGCCGTCGATCATCAAGGAGATCGGCGGCCATCGCGTCGCGATCATCGGCCAGGCCTTCCCCTATGTGCCGATCGCGCATCCCAAGCGCTTCACGCCAGACTGGAAGTTCGGCATCCGCGACGAGGAGTTGCAGAAACTCGTCGACGGCCATCGCAACGACGACAAGGTCGAGGCGGTGATCCTGCTGTCGCATAACGGCATGGATGTCGACCTCAAGCTCGCCAGCCGCGTCACCGGCATCGACGTCATCCTCGGCGGTCACACCCATGACGCGATTCCGATCCCGATCACGGTGACCAATGCCGGCGGCGTCACGCTGGTCACCAATGCCGGCTCCAACGGCAAGTTCATCGGCGTGCTCGATCTCGATCTCGCCAAGGGCAAGGTCGCCAATGTCCGCTACCGCCTGCTGCCTGTCTTCGCCGAGCTGTTGAAGCCCGATCCCGCGATGCAGGCGCTGATCGACAAGATGCGCGATCCGCATGTCGACGAGTGGAGCAACAAGCTCGGCACGGCCGACCGCCTGCTCTACCGCCGCGGCAATTTCTCCGGCACCGTCGACCAATTGATCTGCGACGCGCTGCTGAACGAGCTCAATGCCGAGATCGCGCTGTCGCCCGGCTTCCGCTGGGGCCTCACCACGCTCGCCGGCCAGCCGGTCACCATGGAAGACGTGCTGTCGGAAACCGCGATCACCTATCCCGAGACCTATGTCGCGACGATGGCCGGCAGCCAGATCAAGGATGTGCTGGAAGACGTCTGCGACAATTTGTTCAACGCCGATCCCTATTATCAGCAGGGCGGCGACATGGTCCGCGTCGGCGGCCTCGCCTACACCTGCACGCCCGGCGAGACCGTCGGCAAGCGCATTTCCGAGCTGAAGCTCGGCAACGGCAAGCATCTCGAAGCCGGCAAGCACTACAAGGTCGCGGGCTGGGCCTCGGTCAACCAGCAGAACGGCGCGCCGATCTGGGATGTCGTCGCCAGGCATCTGCGCTCCGGCCGGCCGCCGAACCGCGACGAGCCCGGCGTCACGCTGAAAGGCGTCGACGACAATCCGGGCATTGCGAGGCACGGATGATGCGGCGCGCACTCATCGCGGCGCTCGGCCTTGCGGCGATCGCGCTTGCGACGCCGCTCGCCCGCGCCCAGCTCGCGCCGCTGCAGGACAAGCCGTTCGCCGAGCACAAGGTCGTGCTGCAGCTCTCCGACAACGACCCGAAGAAGCAGGGCCTCGTCATCAGCGTCGCCAACAATCTGATGAAGCATTACGACCCCGACAAGGTCGCGGTCGAGATCGTGGCCTTCGGCCCCGGCATCGACCTGCTTAGGCCCGACAATGCGAACCGCAATCTGGTCGAGAGCCTGGTCGCGCAGGGCGCGCGGGTCGACATCTGCCTCAACACCGTCGACACCATCGAGCGCGACACCGGCAAGCGGCCGGACTACATCGCCGCCGCCACCCCCGTGCAGGTCGGCGTCGCGCAGATTTTGCTTCTCACCGAGAACGGCTACACGCTGGTGCGGCCGTAATTCGTCGCCGCCCCCATTCGCACACCATACAACCGTCATCCTGAGGGCCCGCGTAGCGGGCGTCTCGAAGGGGGCACGGCCCCATCGCTTCCGCACGCCAATCCCCCTCTCGGAAAAAGCCGGGCCGTCGACCCTTCGAGACGCCGCTTCGCGGCTCCTCCAGCGACAACGGCAAAGCCGTTGCGCGGGGGTGACGGGACGGGAGTCGCGCGGGGATGGATTTGCTTTGAATAGACCCTATCTATGGAATAATATCCTCCTCACGACTCGACCCGGAGAACAGGTAAGCCGTCATGATCTTTCGCCAGCTCTTCGACAGCGTGTCCGGCACCTACAGCTATCTGCTCGCGAGCCGCGCCGGCGGTGAGGCGCTGATCCTCGATCCCGTGCTGGAAAAGGCCGACCGCTACTGCAAGCTGCTACAGGAACTCGATCTCCGGCTGGTGAAGGCCGTCGATACGCATCTCCACGCCGATCACGTCACCGGCCTCGGCGAGCTGCGCGACCGCACCCAGTGCATCACCATCATGGGCGAGCAGAGCAAGGCCGATGTGGTGTCGATGCGCGTCTCCGACGGCGACAGGGTGACGATCGAAGGTCTCTGCCTCGAGGCGATGTACACGCCCGGCCACACCGACGATTCCTACAGCTATTTAATGGGCGACCGCGTCTTCACCGGCGACACGCTCTTGATCCGCGGCACCGGCCGCACCGATTTCCAGAACGGCAGCGCGCGGGCGCAGTACGATTCGATCTTCAACCGCCTCTTGAGGCTGCCCGAGGAAACCATGGTGTTCCCCGCGCATGACTACAAGGGCGACACCGTCTCCACGATCGGCGAGGAGAAGCGCTACAATCCGCGGCTGCAGGTGAAATCGATCGACGACTATGTCGAGCTGATGAACAACCTCAATCTGCCGAACCCGAAGCTGATGGATGTCGTGGTGCCCGCCAACATGCATGTCGGCCTGCACCAGGACGAGCTTGCCAAGGAAGGCCTCTCCCTCAGCGCACGCGATGCGATCGCGAGCCTCGGCCGGCCCGATATCCTGCTGGTGGATTTGCGCGAAACCAGCGAACGCACCAAGCACGGCATGCTTCCTGGCGCGATGCACGCGCCTTATCCGGGGATCTGCGCCACCTTGCAGCCCGGCGGCATGCTGCGCGAAGTCGCGGCCGCGACCGGCCGCCGTGTCGTGTTCTTCTGCGCCTTCGGCGAGCGCTCCGCGATGGCGGTGGCCGCCGCGAAGAAGGCGGGACTGGCGAACACCGCCCATATCGAGGGCGGCATCGACGCCTGGAAGAAGGCCGGCGGGCCTGTGGTGATGGGATAATCGTCCAGCCATTGGCCGGCGCGCATTATTTCTACCGTCACCCTGAAGAGCGCGCAGCGCGTCTCGAAGGGCGACGGCCCGGCTCTACCCGAGAACACCTGGAAATATCCGGGCCGTCCATCCTTCGAGGCTCGCAAGGGCTCGCACCTCAGGATGACGGATTGCTGGGAGTTACCGCGTCACGCGCTGCAACTCTTCCGTCAGCCGATCCAGCGCATCCGCAAGCATCACGCCGCCGCACACCGTGAGCCGTTCGGGCAGCACGATGCGCCTGGCTTCCGGATAGAAGCGCTCCAGCGCCGGATGCAGCAGGAAGGCGCGGCCCTCATCTACGGCGCGATCGCCGGCCTCCGACACCAGAATGAAATCCGGCCGCAACTTCACGATGGCCTCCAGCGAAGCAAACCCGCCCGTGCCGAGGCCGAGTTCGCCGGCCGCATTGGTCAGGCCGGTTGCCGCAAGCAGCGAGTTGATGAGGCTGTTATCCCCCGACACAAAGCCGCGCCGCTCCAGCGGCAGCACGCGGTAATGATGCGCGCTCGCCACCGCCCGCGCACGGGCGATCGCCGCATCGAGGCGCGCGATCTCGGCCTGCGCGCGATCCGGATGCTGCACCACATCGCCCATCGCGCGGATCTGGTCCCGCACCTCGTCCAGCGTGCGCGGCACCGTGAACTCGACGAGGTGCAGCCCGTTGACCTTCAGCAGATCGCGCGTCGCGCGCTTGTCGAACAGGCTGACGACGACCAGATCGGGCTTGAGCAGCAGCACATCTTCAGCCCCGCCGGACAGGCGCGGAAAGTTTCGCGCCTTCTCGGCGGCCCAGGATTGCCAGGCATCGCGCGAAAAGCGGCTGAGGCCGAGAATCTGGTCCGGGTCGGCGAGCGACAGCACGAGCTGGTCGCTGCAGACATTCATCGAGACGATGCGCGGACCGGCGGCGGACGCGGCGCTGGCGGACATGAGCCACAGCAGAATCGCAATCGCCGCGGCAAGGTAACTTGAAGCAAGATGGCGGCCATCGAAAAGGTGCGCCCCCTCTCCCGCTTGCGGGGGAGCATAGGCCGCCTTCGGCGGCCGTCCTTGAAGGACGCCGAAGCGAAGCTTCGGCTACGGCGTTCGAAGAGCGCGGCGGGTGGGGGCTCTCTCCACCTAAAGAGTGTT
>NZ_VKHP01001232.1 GCF_010811875.1 Bradyrhizobium uaiense | reverse complement strand
CGATTATCGCGATCCCGGTGTCGCTGGTCGGCACCTTCGCGGTGATGGCCGCGCTCGGCTTCTCGATCAATAATTTGACGCTGTTCGGCTTGGTGCTCGCGGTCGGCATCGTGGTCGACGACGCCATTGTCGTGGTCGAGAACGTCGAGCGGCATCTCGAGCATGGTATGAGCCGGCGCGATGCCGCGCTGAAGACGATGGAGGAAGTCGGCGGGGCGC
>NZ_VKHP01001231.1 GCF_010811875.1 Bradyrhizobium uaiense | reverse complement strand
CCGGCGGTCGCAACTGGTCGATCCGGGGCGGTGACAGTTTTACCGAGCTCGGCGGCTTCAACCAGACCTGCCTGTCCGAGCAGGGGTTCTCCCTCAATCCCGGCCCGTGGCGGATTCCCTCTCATCATCGCGCGCTGCTCGATTACTGCCGTCGGCTCAACGTGACGCTGGAACCCTTCATCCAGCTCAACCACAATGCCTATCTGCACGCGACGCGCG
>NZ_VKHP01001230.1 GCF_010811875.1 Bradyrhizobium uaiense | reverse complement strand
CGTCCCGCGCCTGCCTTTCAACCCGGTAGAGCTGTTCGAAGAACCGCAGCGCCTGTTCTGGCGGCCCGCCACCCTTCTTTCTTGCTTTGAGTGCATCGACAAAGCGCCGCCGGGAGTGGGCCATGCAGCCGATGTGGGTGGCCCGTTCCAGCGTGCGCCATGCGGTATAGCCGTCACTCATCACGATGCCGCGGTAATCGCCGAGGAAGGCCTGCGGGT
>NZ_VKHP01001229.1 GCF_010811875.1 Bradyrhizobium uaiense | reverse complement strand
GGCGGAGGTCCGTTGATTCTTTTTTTTCCGCCCCGCGTGTGCGAGGCGACGATGCTGCAGGAAGGCGTAGGCAATCATTGTCATCAGGGCGTGACGATGAAGACCCTTCCATGATCGCCCCTCGAAGGGATCAAGTCCGAGTTCCTCCTTCAACTGCTGATGCGCCTGCTCACAAATCTATCTTGCCTTGATGGTGGCGGCTAGTGTGCGCAGATCCGT
>NZ_VKHP01001228.1 GCF_010811875.1 Bradyrhizobium uaiense | reverse complement strand
GCAGCAGCATGCTCGCCGTCTAGGTGGTGTGGACTCTAAGGATTCCCTTTTAGGAGCAAATCAGATTCAAGGCTGCTTTTGGGGAGGCCGCCTTGGGGGTGATGGACCGTTTGGTATTGAGCGACGCGGCGAGGGAGCGGGTGGCGCCGTTGATCATCGGCCGGCCTGACGAGGAGGGCGCGACTGGACGCGACAAGCGGATGGTCGTGGAAGGGGTGCT
>NZ_VKHP01001227.1 GCF_010811875.1 Bradyrhizobium uaiense | reverse complement strand
TGGGCTACGTGTTCCAGAGCGGCGGGCTGTTTCCGCATATGCGCGTCGCCGACAACATCGCCGTCACGCCGAGACTGCTCGGCTGGCCCGCCGCCGAGATCGCCGCGCGGGTCGATGAGCTCCTCGACCTGGTGCGGCTCGAGCGCTCCCTCCATCGCGATCGCTATCCGCATGAACTATCGGGCGGGCAGCAGCAACGTGTAGGCGTGGCGCGGGCGCT
>NZ_VKHP01001226.1 GCF_010811875.1 Bradyrhizobium uaiense | reverse complement strand
ATCGACTGGACTGGATCGACGGCGAGATCGCCCCGCTCTACAGCAAGAACGGCAGGCCGGGGATCGAGAACCGCTTCATGATCGGGCTGCCGTTGCTCAAGCACATTTACGGGCTGTCCGATGAGGGGGTGTGCGAGCGCTGGGTCCACGACCCGTATTTCCAGTTCTTCACCGGCGAAGAGTTCTTCCAGCACACTTTTACGCACGAGCGTTCGGACCT
>NZ_VKHP01001225.1 GCF_010811875.1 Bradyrhizobium uaiense | reverse complement strand
TCGACTGGGACTGGATCGACGGCGAGATCGCTCCGCTCTACAGCGAGAACGGCCGGCCCGGGATCGAGACCCGCTTCATGATCGGGCTTTTGCTGCTCAAGCACATTTACGGGCTGTCCGATGAGGGAGTGTGCGAGCGCTGGGTCCACGATCCGTACTTCCAGTTCTTTACCGGCGAAGAGTTGTTCCGGCACGTTTTCCCGCACGAGCGCTCGGACCT
>NZ_VKHP01001224.1 GCF_010811875.1 Bradyrhizobium uaiense | reverse complement strand
CTGCTCCGGCGGCATCCAGCCGCGCAACGTCGTAACTCTCATTGCTCGTCATCAGCTTCCAGGCGATGCGCGCCACCTTGTTGGCAAGCGCCCCCGCTGCAAGCTTCGGCGGCTTGCGCTTGATCAGCGCCAGCAGCCAGCGCGAGTGATGACCGCGTCCACGTCTGGCCTGCTGGATCACCGCCGTAGCCCCGATCACGAGCAGCCGTCTCAGGTCCTC
>NZ_VKHP01001223.1 GCF_010811875.1 Bradyrhizobium uaiense | reverse complement strand
GCGACCATCACTGGCACTTCGCCGCGCGCAAGCGTCAAAGACACAAGCGTTTGGCAATTTGCCGTATTGCCGAGAGCCGACGCGTATTGAGCTGCAACACCAACCGAGCGTTCGCCCTTCTTCGGCAGTGAGGTGTCATCAATAACGAGCACCGCATCCCTACCGCCGACAAGTCGGTCCGCCTGGTTGAGCAGTTCCGTCTCTAGCGGCGTCGCGTCCC
>NZ_VKHP01000123.1 GCF_010811875.1 Bradyrhizobium uaiense | reverse complement strand
TGCTGTCGTCCCGGCGAAGGCCGGGACCCATAACCACAGGGTTGTGTTGTAGAACGAAGGCTGTGGCCCCAGCATCGCGCAACAAGTCGCATTCGTGGCAATGGGTCCCGGCCTTCGCCGGGACGACAGCAGAGGGTGCGGCGCGGTATCTCCAGGGACGACGCGTGGAGAGGATCTGCCTAGGGCTGCTCCGCCGCCTCCAGCACTTCCAGCACCAGCTCCATCGTCATCAGCACCGGATTGTCGCCGCGCACCAGACGTCCCTCGGCGATGCCGCCGAGATAGTCGACCAGCGCGACGTCGAGGCTGGCCCGCAGACGGCGATTGGCATCGGGCGCGATCTGCCCTGCAGTGACCGCAAGCTCGGTCGCGAACGGCACCACGCTGTGGCCGTCGCTGAAGACCGCGCCGATGGTCGAGCCGACGCCGCCATGCAGCCGCGCGCGCATGATGCCGTGCTGGCGGCAAAACCCTTCCAGCGCGCAGGCGAAATCCTGGTTCGGCCGCAGCCGCAGCGCGAAGGCATGGCTTGTGGCCTTCGCCCCGCGCGGTTCGGTTGCGACCGGCCCGAACAGCTTGAAATTGGTCTCGCTGTCGGGCTCGGCCAGGAACGTCGCGCCGTCGATCCCGAACGCGCTGACCTCGAACGGCTCGGCCACGATGGTCTCATCCGGCAGCATGTGCCCGCCGTTGAAGCGGCCGTCGGCCTCGGTCCACAGGCCGTGGCAATGAAAGAACGGCGCGCCGTCGCGCTCGCCAAAGGTCAGCGCCGCGAGCTTGAGCCGCGTCACGCCGTCGGGACGAAACGTGTCGCTGTAAAAGGCTGCATTGACGCCGTCCTTCGACAGCGCCGGCATGACGTAGGCGAACGGCCCCAGCGCGCCACCCTTGGCGCTCAACACGCCACCGGCAAAACCCTGCGCCGCAAAGCCGCGGCGCACGGCTTCGAGCAAGGGAATGCCGGCCTCGAGCACGAATGAAAAGCCGCGGCCGCGTGCGGCGACCCACTGGATGCGCTCGGTTATGGGAGCGCCAGGCTGGGCGATGCTGCGCATCGCCTCACGCGCCCGTCGATTTGGCGATCACCTCGAGCAGCCCGCGCGCCTCGAGCTCGTCGCGGATCAGCCGCTTCGGCACCTTGCCGTAGCCGGACTTCGGCAACGCCTCCCAGAAGAAGAAGCGCTTCGGCATCTTGTAGCGCGGCACCTTCGGCGCGAGATAGGCGGCAAGCTCCGCCTCCGCGACCGCGTCGGTGCCCTCCCGCGCGACACAGACGGCGACGCCGACCTCGCCCCAGAAGGGATCGGGCACGCCAAGCACCGCGACCTCGCCGACCGCCGGATGCGTCAACAGCTTCTCCTCGATCTCGCGCGGATAGATGTTGGAGCCGCCGGAGATGTACATGTCGGAGGCGCGGCCGGTGATATAGACAAAGCCCTCCTCGTCGATATGGCCGAGATCGCCGGTGCGGAACCAGCCGTCGCGAAACGCCTTCGCATTGGCCTCGGGATTGTCGTAGTAGCCGGCGAACACGCCGGGACCGATCACGCAGATCTCGCCGGTCTCCAGCGGCTTCAGCTCGCGTCCGTCGTCGCCCTGGATCGAGACCTGCATGCCGGTTCGCTCGAAGCCGCAGGTGCCGATCCGCGCATGCGGGCCGTCCTCGGGATCGTGCAGGCCGGGCGGCAGCACCGTGATGTTGCCGGTGACCTCGCCGAGGCCGAAATACTGCACCAGCACGCCGCCGAGCTTGTGCAGTGCCGCCTTCTGGTCCTCGCGATACATCGGCGCGCCGGCATAGATGATGTAGCGCAGCGAGGAATGGTCGTGCTGGTCGGCGGCGGGATGCTCGACCATCATCTTCAGGATGGTCGGCACCGTGAACATGTTGCTGACGCGATGCTTCGCGATCAGGCGGAACGCCTCCGCGATGTCGAACTTTTCCGACGGCAGCAGGATGGTCGGCACGCCGCGCGCGGTCTGCACCAGCTGATGCACGCCGGCGCCATGCGACAGCGGCGCCACCACCAGCGAGGCGTCCTGTTCGGTGGTGCCGGGCATCAGGTCGGCGAGATGGTTGGTGATCACGAAGGCCATCTGGCCGTGGGTCAGGACCGCCGCCTTGGAGCGGCCGGTGGTGCCGGAGGTGAAGAAGAACCAGCAGGGATCGTCGTACTCGACCGCCGTGTTCTCGACCGCGGCGCCGGCGTGTTTGGCGATGACGTCACCGACGGTCGCTTCGCCGAAGGTGCCCTCCTCACCAATCCGCCAGACGAATTCGAGCGCGGGATTGGCGGCCGCCTTGGCATGCTCGGGGAAATCTGCGTGGCAGAGAAACGCCTTGGCACCGGAGGCTGCGGCCAGATAGGCGACCTCGTCCGGCATCAGGCGGAAATTGGTCGGCACCCATACCGCGCCAAGCCGGAAGGCTGCGAACATCGACCAGAACATCTCGCCGCAGTTCTTGGAATGCACCAGGATGCGGTCGCCCTTGACGATGCCGCGCGCGCCCAGCGCCGCCGCCAGCGCCGAGACATTCTGGTCGATATGGCGCCACGACCACGCCTTCTCGTTCCAGATGAAGCCTGGGCGATTGCCATGGCGGCGGGCGTTCTGGGTCAGGATGTAAGCGAGGTTCATCACCCGGCGCGACACCCGCGCGATCCCGCCGCGCGGCGCGGCAGCAGCCGTCCCGCTCATTGCCGCCCCGCCGAAACGCACAACAGACAGGGCATGGTCAGGACGGTCATCGGGTGTTTCCTCGGTCAGAACCGGGCGTCTTCAAGCGCCGCAAGGGGTTGGTACCACCCGATTTATCGCCAAGCAGCCGCCTTCGGCAAGGCCTCCCGGGCGCCGCGCCACGATACCGCGCGCGGGCGACGGCAAGCCCGTTGCCGCCGGTACGGACGGCTATTGCGGATGCTTGGCCAGTTCCTGCTCGCTCAGGTTCCAGTCTTGCCAAAGCTGCAACGCGCCGATTGTGGCGACCAGCGCGCCGAGCAGGATGTGCCAGAACTGCAGCGCCCGGTCGTCCGAATAGCCGAAGATGGCAGGCGACGCGATCAGCCAGAGGCCGAGCAGAATGCTCGCCACCTCCTCCCAGCGATGCAGCGCGACATATTCGAGCTGGGCGAGACCCAGCACCAGCATGCCGACCACGAAGCTGTTGAGCACCAGATGGCTGCGCTCGACATCGACGACGTCGCTGACCTGCATCGGGAACCAGGGCGAGACCATGATCAGCACGCCAAGCGCCATGCCGAGCCAGTCCTCCCAGGTGTGGTGTGTACCGAAGAAACGATTGTCCGACATGACGAACCTCCTTGCGACAAGGGGCATACGTCAGCGGCCGGTCCCATGACTCCGTACCAAACGACCATCGGGCCGCATCAGGGGCGTATGTCTGCCACCAAGCCTAATCGAACTGCATCGCACCGCAAGGCCCGATCCGTGTGTGTGCAATGCGGCAGGAGCGACAGCTGCCAGCGTCACCGCACCTCGCCGAGACGCGCCAGCCCCGCCTTGGCGGTCTTCAGGTCGGGTTGCAGCTCGAGCGCCTTGCGGAAGTCGGCCGCCGCGCCTTTCTTGTCGCCGAGCCGCAGCTTGGCCTGGCCGCGGTTGTTCCAGGAATTGACGTCGGCGGGATCGTATTGCAACGCCTTGTCGTAATCCGCGAGCCCGCCCTTGTTGTCGCCCTGGAACAGCCGGACCAGGCCGCGGTTGCGCCAGCCGCGCGCATCGCTCGGCGCAATCTTGGTCACCTCACCGTAGTCGGCGGCGGCGCGGTCGAGCTGCTCGGCGTCGCGGTAGACATTGCCGCGGTTGATGTAGGCGAGCACGTTGGGCTCGAGCCTGATCTCGGCGGTGAAGTCGGCAATCGCATGCGCCGCGTCGTGCTTGCGGTAATAGACAAAGCCGCGATTGCCATAGGCCACTGAGAGTTGCGGGTTGTACTTGATGGCGAGGCTGAGGTCGGCCAGCGCGCGGTCGAGATCGCCCTTGTTGAGCCAGGCATCGCCGCGATTGTTGTAGGCCATCGCGAACGCCGGATCGATGCGGATCGCCTCGTCGTAATCGGCGATGGCATGATCGAGATCCTGCTTGAAGGCGTAGACGCGGCCGCGATTGGTGTAGGCGCAGGCAAAGGCAGGATCGAGCTTGATGGCCTCGTTGAGGTCGGCGAGCGCGGCATCGAGTTCGCGCTTCTCGGTCAGCCCATGGCCGCGGTTACAATAGGCTCCCGCAAGCCGCCTGCCGGTCTCGGTCTTGCCGTCGATGACCGTCGTGCAGGAGGCCACGCGGTCGCCTGGGGCCGTTGTGGCGCCGACGCAGGTCTGCCAGCTCGGATCGTCGGCGGCCGCCGCTTGCGGAAGTTTCGGCAGGATCAGGGCGGCGCCGAGCAATGCGGCGGCCAGGCAGGGCAAAATGCGCATATCGTCAATCCACAATGCCAATTTGCGGATTGGTCGCGGCTTTGCACCGACGGGTTCACGCGCTTAGATCAAGGCCTGTGAATCAACCAGGATTTTGCGATGGCTGCCGTCCGCGACAACAAGGCCGAGAGGCGCTTCGAACTCGATACCGAGGGCGGCACGGCCTTTGCCAATTACCGGCAGACGCCCTCGGCCGTCATCATCACCCATACCGAGACACCGCGCGCCCTGCGCGGCCGCGGCATCGCATCGGAACTGGTCAAGGGCGCGCTGGAGCTGATCCGTGCCGACGGCCACAAGGTGATCGCCGGCTGCGGCTTCGTGGTGGATTACCTCAACAAACATCCGGAATACGCGGATCTTGCCGGCTAGCGCCGGGCTCGTCAGACGATCTTGATCGACATGTCGGGCAGGCCCTCGAGCTTGCAGAGCAGCACGTCGCCCTTGACGACCGGGCCGACATTCTCCGGCGTGCCGGAATAGATGATGTCGCCGGCCTTCAGCTCGAAGGCTTCGGAGAGCTTGGCGATCTGCTCGGCGACGCTCCAGATCATGTTTTTCAGATCCGAGCTCTGCCGCACCGTGCCGTTGACCGCGAGCGAGATCGCGCCCTGCGTGAAGTGACCGGTCTTGTCAGCCGGGTGGATCGGTCCGAGCACCGCAGCGTGGTCAAAGCTCTTGCCGATCTCCCACGGCTTCTTCTCCGCCGCCATGCCGTTCTGCAAATCGCGCCGCGTCATGTCGAGCCCGAGCGCGTAGCCATAGACATGCTCGAGCGCCTTGTCGGCGGGAATGCTGGTGCCGCCGGATTTCAGCGCCGCGACCAGCTCGACCTCGTGGTGATAGTTCTTGGTTAGCGACGGATAGGGATGATCGGCGACCGCGCCGATCGCAACATTCTGGATCGCATCGGTCGGCTTCTGGAAGAAGAACGGCGGCTCGCGGGTCGGATCGGAGCCGCGCTCGAGCGCATGCGCCGCGTAGTTGCGGCCGATGCAGTAGATGCGACGAACCTGGAAGACCTCGGTGGCGCCGACGATCGGGATCGTCACGGCCGGTACCGGAAACATCGCCTTCGGCGCGGCCTCGGCATGGACCGGCGCGGATTGCGCGGCGGCGCCGGCCAGAGCGAGGGCGCCGGTCGCGAGCATCGTCCGGCGATCGAGATCAGTCATCGGAGTTTTCATGGGAGTTCTCCTTCTTGTTCGCCGATCTATAGATGTTCGCTGTCCCATAAAAAAGGGCCCGCGCTGGCGCGGGCCCTGGCCGTCTGCGGGAAGATGATCCCGTCAGTGCTTGATATCCGGGGGCAGCTTGCCGCCATTGGCCGCGAGCTTGGTCATCACCTGCTTGTGCAGCCAGATGTTCATGCTGGCGGAATCGTTGGTGTCGCCGGTGTAGCCGAGCTCCTTGGCAAGCTCCTTGCGCGCCGTCAGGCTGGAATCGATGTCGAGCGCCTTCATCAGGTCGACGATCGAGGTCCGCCATTCGAGCTTCTCGCCCTTCGCTGCCACCGCCTTGTCGAGGATGGGGGCAACGTCAACGGACTGCGTGGGCGCAGCACCGGCGGGCACTGCAGCAGGAGACGACGATGCACTGCCGGATCCACCGGCGGGAGCTGCGCTTGTGGCCGTTCCGCCGGCGGACGCGGCGCTGGCGCTGTGGCCGAAGATCGCGCCCATGATTTTTCCGAAAATGCTCATCGTTCGCTCCCAAGAGAGTTGAGATGTGAAGGTCACACGGCAACGCGCCGGCTGACCGTGGTCGCAGTTCAAGTCTATCGTCCCCTCCATAGCTTGCCAATGCGACATTCACTTAAGCGTGAGTGCTTTTGCCGCGGTTTGGGAGTACCCTTCCTGCACAGTTCGCGACACGGCCAGTTCCCTGCTTTGTCTTTCGCGTCTGGCTTGCTCGTGATCGCTTCGTGAGGCGGTACGTTTGTGCCCGCGTGCCGGGCGCGAAATGCGACCGTCCAGAGGGAGACAACGACCATGGCCACTCCATACCAAGGCAATGTCACATCGATGACGCAGAGCGGACAAGGTGCCGCATCTGCGCCTGTCATTCGCACCATCGGCCTGTCCGATTTGCATCATGCGCTGCGTCTCGGCTGGGAAGACTTCAAGGCGGTGCCAAGCCACGCCATCATCCTGTGTCTGATCTATCCGGTGCTCGGTCTTGTGCTTGCGCGCACCGTGCACGGCTATTCCGTGCTGCCCCTGCTTTTTCCAATGGCCGCGGGCTTCGCCCTGCTCGGCCCGTTTGCCGCCATCGGCCTCTACGAGATGAGCCGCCGCCGCGAGGATGGCGGGGAAGCATCCGCATGGGACGCCATTCAGGTATTTCGCTCGCCGTCGTTCGGCGCGATGCTCGGAGTCGGAACGCTGCTGTTCGCGCTGTTCGTGACCTGGATCGCGACCGCGCAGGCGATCTACACGGCGGTGTTCGGCTATGCGATCGCGGCCGACATTCCCGATTTTGCCGCGCGCGTGCTGACCACCCCGCAAGGCTGGTGGTTGATCGTGGTCGGCTGCAGCGTCGGCTTCCTGTTCGCGCTGGTCGCGCTTTGCATCAGCGTGGTCGCCTTCCCCATGATGCTGGACCGCCAGGCAAGCGCCGGCGAAGCCATGGTGACGTCGATGCGCGCCGTCGCACAGAACCCGGTGCCGATGGCGGCCTGGGGCCTGATCGTCGCGGCGCTGCTGGTGCTGGGTACGATCCCGTCCTTCCTCGGGCTTGCGGTGGTGATCCCGCTGCTCGGTCACGCCACCTGGCATCTCTACCGCGAGGTCATCGTCAAGGATCCGAATGCGCGGCCGATCATCCCCGAACCGCGCGAGCGCAAGCCCGCCGCGGACTTCCCGGCCAATCTGTTTCCATGGCGGCGCAGCGATCGCGGCTAAGCGCCGGCCGAAGCTGAACGCGTAAACGTGAAAGCAACCGCCGGCCGATATATTCGGCCGGCGGTTTGTCGTTCCGGATCGTCAAATGGGTGTGAAATTGGCGTGGCATTTGCAGCGCTCGCTGAGACAAAAGGCTCAATTGCGAGCCTTGTTTTGGCCGCTGTTGCCGCGAACATACCCGCCGGGTTTCGCGACCAATCGATGACATCGCAGACTCCGGAGTAAATTGCCTATGACTTCTCGCATTCCCTTTCGTGCCCTCGCCGTTGGCGCGTGGCTCTTGACCACGACCGCGTCGGCGCTGGCCGCCCAATGCGGCACGGGCACGTTCGAGTCCTGGCTCGACGATTTCAAGAAGGAGGCTGCGGCGAAAGGCATCTCGCAGAACGCGATCCAGGCCGGATTGAACGGCGTCACGCAAGACAAGGCGATCCTGGCGCGCGACCATTCGCAGCAAGTGTTCAGCCAGACGTTCGAGCAGTTCTCGGGCCGCATGGTGCCGCCTCGCCTCAACCGCGGCTCCGACATGATGAAGCGCTACGGCTCCGTGCTGTCGCGGATCGAGGAGGCCTATGGCGTGCCGGGTGAAATCCTGGTCGCGATCTGGGGGCTCGAGACCGATTTCGGAGTCAACACCGGCAAGTTTCCAACCCTGCGTTCGCTGGCGACGCTGGCTTATGATTGCCGCCGCTCCGACATGTTCAAGGCCGAACTGATGGATGGGTTGCGCATCGTCGAGCGCGGCGACCTTGCGCCGCAGGAGATGCGCGGCGCCTGGGCCGGCGAGCTCGGCCAGACCCAATTCATGCCGTCGTCCTACATCAAATTCGCGGTCGACTTCGACGGCAACGGCAAGCGCGACCTGCTGCACAATGTACCCGACGTGCTGGCATCGACGGCGAACTTCCTGAAGAGCTATGGCTGGAAGAAGGGCAAAGGCTGGGAGCCCGGCAGCGAGAATTTTGCCGTGATCCAGCAGTGGAACAAGAGCGAGGTGTACGCCAAGACGATCGGCTACTTCGCAACCCAACTCGCCAAAGCGCCATAAGGTACGTCGCCAGAAGGTACGTCAAAGGGCCGCTGCCCCGGGCAAGCGGCCTTGATCGCCTTGACCAAGGACAGCGTATCGCAGTGCGTGGTCAGAACGATGCGCAAGTGGTCGAGAGCGTGAGGCCAACCGACTGTTGATGAAAGCGCTGCCTGTATGCGGCGCCGATCTGTGTCAAGCGTGCCAAGGTCTCCGGCGTCTCGGCAGCGATGACGCGCACGACAAAGGACGGCTCGCGTGTGATTCGGGCCGTGTCCGGGTCGCGCCACTGGCCGGAGGCCCTGAGCACGGTCAATCCGTCTGGAAAGCGCGGTGTCACCTCCCGCAGAAGGAAGTCGGTCCACTGGGCGTCCGATACGCGGCCATGTCCGGCGATACGACGCCCAAAGAGCAGCTCGGCCTGCATCATCGCCTTGCCATTGATCAGCTGGCAGGAAGTTGCCGCGCCTTCGGCGGAAGACGCGTTACTTCCCGCAACGAGGACCAGCCACACCGCGGCTTGGATCAGTGGGCGCATGAAGTTCGAGCTGTGAGCTTTGCCACTCCGGCCGGCGACGTCTTGGGGGCTGCGGTCCGGTACACCATCCAGGCAAACAGTAGCGTTCCGAGGATCACGGCCAGTACGCCGATGATGCCCACGGCAGGCGTGACGTCGCCGAGCGCGACTTCCACACGCACAAGTAGCGCTGGAATCATCTAATATCTTTCTGCGAGCAAGCCGGTTTTGCGCTAGAGGTTTAGCGGCTTGTCCGCCCGCCCGGCTTGGACAGGCGCGACAACGCCTTGGACGAAAGCGACCTGGCAGGTCGGCATTTCAATCTGTATGCGTTTCGGCCAATGGGACGTGCGGTTCCACCTCGGACTGCACCTGCCGCAGGGGCGAACCGCGGATGGAGCATCGCTGGGCGCTTTGACACCGCAGGGTCATTGGCTAGAAGCACTGCGTCGCGTGCGATTGTTACCGCCGGGTCGCCTTGGTGAACGAGATGCGGCAATTCGGCGACACCTGTTGAGACAACCTGAGTTTCCCCGATGACCTCGACAGCCAACGACGTTGCACTTTCCCGGTTTTCCTTGGAAGATTTTGCCGAGCAGGACCGAATGGCCGCATGGCGTGATCTGTACGGCCGGCTGGTGCTGAGGGCCGACCTCGCGCCACTGCAGGATCATTCTTTGCATGCGGACGTGACCGTGCGGATGCTGCCCGGGCTGTCCATCACGTCGGCCATCATGTCGGCGTTTCGCTACGAGCGGGGTGCCGAACAGTTGGCGGATGGCAACGACGGGCTTGTCCTGGTGATGGGCTCGCACGATGCCATGATGGTGCAGCATGGACGCGAGGTCACGTGGAGCGCCGGCGACGCGCTGTTGGTCAGTTCGGCGGATCCGGTCGCGATGGTCTGCCCTGCCCCGGCGAAGATTCTGTGCCTTCACGTTCCGCGGCCAGCGCTGGCGCCGTTGGTGAGCAGCGTCGATTCCTCGGTGATGCAGCCCATTGCGCGCTCCACCGAAGCGCTGAAATTGCTGGTGAGCTATGTTGGGGCGCTGCAGGAGGATTATGCGCTTGCCACGCCTCAGCTACGGCACCACGTGGCCTCGCACGTACACGATCTGATCGCTGTGGCGCTCGGCGCAACGAGAGACGCCGCGGCTCTTGCCCATGGGCGGGGCGTCCGCGCGGCGCGACTGCGTGCCATCAAGGCCGATATCATCGACCATCTCAATCACGGAAATCTCACGGTTGCGGCGGTAGCGCGGCGGCACGCCGTCACCCCGCGCCAGGTGCAACGGATGTTTGAAGACGACGGGACCACGTTTTCACAATTCGTGCTCGGGCGCCGTCTCGCACGAGCGCATCGATTGCTCGTCAATCCGCGCTACGCCGATCGGCCTGTGAGCGCGGTCGCCTTTGAGGTCGGTTTTGGCGACGTGTCCTATTTCAACCGCACCTTTCGCCGGCAATACGGAGCGCCTCCCTCGGACGTGCGTGAATCGGCGCGAAGCGGGCCGATCAACGGCACTCCATCCAGAACACGTGAGGGGCATTTGATCGGGGCCCCCGCGCGGCGCGACGGCGTCCGCCCGCCGGAATAGGACGATTACATTGAGCGCTTGTCGCGGGCGAGACACCGCGCTTTTTGCAATCCGCAACATAGACTACCGGGGTCTTCATATTGCGCAACTGGGCCGACCAATACGGCAGGCTCAGCTACCACACCCATCGAGGTCGGCTACTTCGCCAAACCAGCAACCGGCCGCGTCGAGGAAGCGCTCCAAAGCCTGATCGCGAACAGTGGTTCCTGATTCATCCGGGCCGATCACGCTCCAGCCAAATCAAGGGGCCGATTGCCCCAGGCAATCGGCCCCCGTCGTCATCATCAAAACTTACTTCGCCATGCTGGATTCTGCAGCCCTGCTGAGGTGTGCGCCGCATGCGCCCCACTTGTTGTTCAGCATCGCGTCCTGGGCCAGCGAGACTTCCTTCTCCGCCGCGAATTTGACCTCATTGTCGGCCATAGCTTCGACAGCGGCTTCGGTCTTGCCGAGGTTGGCGCCGCTGCAGCCGAGGCCCGCGTGATGACGATGCGCGGCCTGGGCGGGAGCAACAGCGCAAGCAACGGCAGCCACAGCGGCTGCTGCGATCAATGTCTTGATCATGAGATGTTCCATCTTCTGTTCTTGAACAGAAACCAGCGTGATTGCGGAATCTGCGGAACGATTATTCGCTGTTCACGGCACCGTTCAGAATGAACTTCGCGCGATACAAATGTGATAGGCGCTGCGTGCGGATCGCGCATGCGTTGCATAGTGTTTTGATTACAAGTCGGTAAGGAAGCCCGCCGCAATAGCTTCGCCCGGATGGTTCACTCCAATCGAAGTTCACTTCCGCAAACCAGCAGCAGATTTCGAACGATATGCCGCGCGCGACGAAATCTGCGCGACGGACAGGACCGAATTACCTTCAGCGTCAATGCGACTGATTGACGCTACCCTCATCGGTCGTCAGCGCGCTCCATGAAATGAATTTATACTCATAAAAACGTCAGCTGTTTGCATGCGAATCACGCATGGGACACATCGAAGTGATCCTTCCCATTCGCGGTCAATCGCGTTTGAAAAGAGGTCTTAAATTACCATATAAGCAATATGAAAAAGACACGCCGGGGATCTCATTAACCAGCTGATCTCAGGAGTGTTTTGCCGGAATACCGGGCTTTGGTGGAACACCTGCCTACGGACCCGCTGCCAAGGCGCCAAACGGTTAACCGAAACTTACCGCCGCCATGCGTTTTGAGCTTAGCTGCATCGCAACATCGGAACTACCGCACCGCACCACGTCATCTATATTCACTTCAACGATGAGGCTTTGAAAAGCTGAATCTGAACTACTAGGAGACTACAATGTTGCTCTCGCTCATCCGCATGATCCAGGCTTTCCGGGATTATCAGCGCAATGTCAGCGAACTGTCCCAGCTCAGCGATCGCGAACTGGCCGATATCGGCCTCGACCGCTCGGACATTCCGCGCGTTGCCGCCGGTACCTACAACGGCTAATCGGCCGCAAGCCATCTGATGACGGATAACGCCCGCTTCCACAGCGGGCGTTGTCGTTTGTGGCGCGGTTTCAGATGCATATGGTCTCGAAACGCGCTAACGGTTCGCGATGACACCGCATCAATCCTCTTCCCAACCCGTGCACATCGTGGGCGCGGGGCTCGCCGGCTCGGAAGCCGCCTGGCAGGTCGCGAATTCCGGCGTCCGTGTCGTCCTGCACGAAATGCGCCCGCAGCGAATGACCGAGGCGCATCGGACCGAAGGCTGCGCCGAACTGGTCTGCTCGAACTCCTTCCGTTCCGACGATGCCGCCAACAACGCGGTTGGGCTGCTGCACGCCGAGATGCGGCGGCTGGGCTCCCTCATCATGCGCTCGGCCGATGCCAACCAGGTGCCCGCTGGCGGCGCGCTGGCGGTCGACCGCGACGGCTTTTCCGCCGCCGTCACCAAGGCGCTCTACGAACACCCGCTGATCGAGATCAGCCGTGAGGAGGTCGCGGGCTTGCCACCGGCCGACTGGAGCAACGTCATCGTCGCGACCGGTCCCCTCACCTCGGCACCGCTCGCCGACGCCATCAGGCAGCTGACCGACGAGAACGCGCTGGCGTTCTTCGACGCGATCGCACCGATCGTGCACAAGGATTCCATCGACATGTCGGTGGCCTGGTTTCAGTCGCGCTACGACAAGGTCGGCCCCGGCGGCACCGGCGCCGACTACATCAACTGTCCGATGACCAAGGAGCAGTATGACGCCTTCGTCGCGGCGCTGCTCGATGGCGAGAAGGTCGACTTCAAGGATTGGGAGACCAACACGCCCTATTTCGACGGCTGCCTGCCGGTCGAGGTGATGGCCGAACGCGGTCAGGAAACGCTGCGCCACGGCCCGATGAAGCCGGTGGGATTGACCAATCCGCACAATCCGACCGTCAAGGCCTATGCGATCGTCCAGCTGCGGCAGGACAACAAGCTCGGCACGCTCTACAACATCGTCGGCTTCCAGACCAAGCTGAAGCACGGCGCTCAGCAGCGTGTGTTCCGCACCATCCCGGGCCTGGAGAACGCGGAGTTCGCCCGCCTCGGCGGCCTGCATCGCAACACCTTCCTGAATTCGCCGAAGCTGCTCGATAGCCAGCTGCGCCTGCGTGCGCAGCCACGGCTACGTTTCGCCGGCCAGATGACGGGCTGCGAGGGTTATGTCGAATCGGCCAGCGTAGGCCTGATTGCGGGCCTCTGCGCCGCCGCCGACACGCGAGGCGCCGCGTTGACGCCGCCACCAGCCACGACCGCGCTCGGCGCGCTGCTCGGCCACATCACCGGCGGCCATATCGAGACAATCGACGCCGGTCCGCGCTCGTTCCAGCCGATGAACATCAATTTCGGTCTGTTCCCGCCGCTGGCCAGTCCACCAACCAAGAAGCCGGACGGCTCGCGGCTGCGCGGCAATGAGAAGACCGTCGCCAAGAAGCAGGCGATGAGCGCGCGGGCGCTTGCCGACCTCGACCACTGGATCGCAGAGCACCTGCGCGTTGCGGCAGCGGCCTGACAGTCATGAGCTTGCCGAAAGACGACGACGCCACCCTGTCGGCGCGATGGAGCCAGGGTGTCCTGCTCAAGCGCGACGTGTTCTCAACCGTCGAGCGCGGTCGCTTCCGCACTGAACACGGCGAAGTCGACGGCGTGCTGCGCCGGCTCGATCAGGTGCCGTTTTGGTCGTTCGCCGTGGCCCTGCATCTGTTCTCGCGCGAGCGCCGCGCGCTGACCCTGGCGCGTGACCTCGACGTCGGGCCGAAGCTGTTGTGGGCCGGTCGGCGCGCACTGGTGCGCGGCTTCATCGACGGGGCGGCGCTGCATCTGGCGAAGCCGCATGGCGACGTCGCTTATTTCCGCTCCGCCAACCAAGCGTTGCGCAAGCTGCATCGCGCCGGCATCTGTCACAACGACCTTGCCAAGGAGCAGAACTGGCTGGTCGGCCGCGACGGCCGCGCCTACCTCACCGACTTCCAGCTCGCCGCCTGCTTCAGGACCCGAAGCCGCCTGTTCCGTATCGCGGCCTATGAAGATCTGCGGCATCTGTTGAAGCACAAGCGCAGCTACGCGCCTGAAGCGTTGACGCCGAAAGAGCGCAAGGTGCTCGCCAGGAAGTCCGCGGTCGCCAGCATCTGGCTCAAGACCGGCAAGAAGGTCTATCAGGCGATCACGCGCGGCATCTTCAATTTCACCGACCGCGAGGGCGGCGGCCGCCGGCTGGTCAACGACGCCCCGGTGCTGGTCGATCTGATCCGCAGGAATCCGGACGTGCGCGATACCGCGATCGTCGCCTTCGCCGACCGCCGCGTCGGCGTCGGACTCTACGCCTTCGTCGAGGCCGACCAGTCGGCGCTGGAGAAGACGCTGCGCAATGAGCTTGCCGCAGCCAAGGGCGTGAAACCGCCGGAGCACATCCAGATCGTGCACGCCTTGCCGCGCGATGCCACCGGCAAGCCGCGCACGGAAATCCTGCAGCTCGTCGCCATGAATCAAGTCGACCTGATCGAGCCGCTGATGCGCAGCGACGCCGATCGCGAGTTCCTCAGGGACATCCTCGAGCAACGCAAGAATCTGCGCGATCGCTTCAATTTCGAAGTCGCCGAGATGGATCGCCCAGCGCGCTGAACCTCGATGGCGCTGAAACGCCGTCGCGCTTCAGCTTCTTGTTTGAGCACGATCTCCGTGCAAACGCGTTCCGCGTTCGTCGCGAGGGAAAACCGCATCGCACTTTCCGGATCGTTCTTTAGGCGCACGCAGTTCGCGGCGCCCGGCCCTCGACAAACGCGGCGCGAAGCCCCACTCTTTGCGAGGGCTAGCGCGCTCAAGGGACAGACTTAATGCCACTCACCCGTGGCCGTATCGGGGGATATGATTCCGAACGGATGGCGTTCGGATTCACCATGATGAACGGCGAGCAGGAAATTGAATGCCAGATCAGCGACGCCGCAATGGACGAGCTGGCCGGCACGCGTGGAACCGCGAGCATGGCGCGGCAGGCGCAATTCGTTGCGCTGCGCGACGCGGTCGAGCGGATCGCATCCGACATCTATGACAGCAGCCCGGTGGTCCGGGGCGCAACGATCCGGATATTCACCAAGCATATTTCGAAAGAATAGAAGCTAGCTACCATTGATCCGGCGACATAAAGTTATCCCCGTCACCCTGAGGTGCGAGCGGAGCGAGCCTCGAAGGGCGAACGGCCGGGCTCTATCCGGGCCGTGCATCCTTCGAGGCGCGCAAGAGCGTGCACCTCCAGCGACAAAGGCGAAGCCTTTGCGCGGGGATGACGGATTGAACGGTGTACAATGGCTCTAGCTGCCGAATTCTTCCGTGCGCGCCGCCCGCCACAACGTCCAGAGCGTGCGCAGGCGTGAGACCGGCTTCGGCGCGAACGGATCGTAGTCGGCCGCCCTCACCCGCTTCAGCTCACGCCTGACATGAGCGAGCGGCAGGAAGATCGGACGCACGCCGGACGGCACATCCGCGAGCAGCCCGAAGGCGGTCTTGAGATGGCCCTGTGCCTCGTCCGCGAGCTGATCGATCGCAGCGCGAATGTTCGGCGTCGGCTTGCCGGCAAAGACCTCTTCCTTGCTGCTGCCGTGCTGCTGAAGCAGCTGTACCGGCAGAAACAGCTGCTGCCGCGAGGCGTCGCGGCCCAGCGACGCGATGACCTGCGCCATGCCCTGGGCGAGGCCTGCATGACGGGCAAGGTGATCGATCGCCTCCGATGGCCGTGCCACCACGCGCGTCGCCTGCGAGAACAGCGCCGAGGCCGTGGCGTCGAGATAGCCCTCGAGGGCGGCCAGCGACGGCATCGGATCGTTGTAGAGATCGAACTGGTGCTCCTCGACCAGCCGTGAGAATGGCGAGACCGGCAGGCGGTGATTGCGGATCGTATGCAGCAATTCGGCCGCAACCGGATTGCCCTCGACGCCGCCGTGCCCCGTCCCGGCCAGCATGTCGGTCCACCATTGCAGCCGCATCTCGCCGGGCAGCGGCTGGCTGACCTGCTCGTGCACGCGCGAGACCTCGATGTTGAAGGCGTAGAGCGCCAGCAACGCCCGGCGTTCCGGACCGGGCAGGAACAAAGTCGAGGCGTAGCGCACGAAGTCATGGGTCCGCACCAGATCGGCGCAGAAGGCCGCGCCGTCCTTCGGCGCCTTCGGCGCGCTCATGGCACCGCGATCAGCGCCGCCGCGACGCGGCGCCGCTCGCCCAGCATGATGTTGTAGGTGCGGATCGCGGGTCCCGTCTGCATCGGGTCGAGCACAACCCGCACCGCGCGCAAGGCCTCACGCAGACCCTTGGGCGGCACCCAGACCTCGGTGCCGCTCCCCACGATCAGGGTGTCGATCGCATTGGCGGCCGCGAATACCTTTTGCAGCGAATATTCGTCGATCTCCTGCGGCCTGGTCACCGCCCAGGCCCACATCGAGTCGGGCAGGCATAACAGCGAGCCGCGATGCGACATATCGGCAAACGCGAATCCACCCTTGCCGTAGGCCTCGATCGGCGCCGACCTCGGAAGATGGGGAGCGTCCGAGGGATTGCTCATGACCGGTTACTTCTTGGCCGGCGCGTCCTGCGCCTCGCCCCGTGTGGTGTGAACCCCGAGATAGATCAGGATCGGCGCCGCGATGAAGATCGAGGTGTAGGTGCCGACCAGCACCACGCCGAACATCATGACCGCGGTGAAGCTGTGGATCGCGTGGCCGCCGAACAGCAGCAGCGCGAGCAGCGCCAGGGTCACGGTGACGTGGGTGATGATCGAACGCGACAGCGTCGAGTTGATCGACTCGTTCAGCAGCTGCGGCATCGGCATCTTCTTATAGCGCCGCAGCATCTCGCGGATACGGTCGTAGATGACGACGGTGTCGTTGAGCGAGTAGCCGAGAATCGTCAGCAATGCCGCGATGCTGGTGAGATCGAAATCGACCTGAGTGATCGACATGAAGCCGATCGTCAGCACGATGTCGTGGACGTTGGCGATCATGGCGCCGAGCGCAAACTGCCACTCGAACCGGAACCAGAGATAGATCAGGATGCCAACGATCGCGAGCATCAGGCCGAGCATGCCGAAGGCGAGCAGCTCGCCGGAGACGCGCGGCCCCACCACTTCGACGCGGCGGTAATCGACGGAGTCGCCGAGCGAGGCGCGGATCTTGCCCACCGCATCCTGCTGGGCCTTGTCGCCGCCCGGCTGTTCGGCGACGCGGATCTGCACGTCGGCCTCGCCCGAACCGCCGAGTTGCTGCAACTGCACCTCGCCGAGGCCGAGACCATTCAACGTCGTGCGCATCGCGGCGATGTCGGCGGAGCCGGATTTGGCCCGTACTTCCAGTAGTGTGCCGCCCTTGAAGTCGATGCCGAAATTCAGGCCGTGGGTGAAGAACAACGTGATCGCGAGGATCGAGAGTAGCGCCGAGATCGGGAAGCTGATGCGGCGGAAGCGTGTGAAGTCGAAGTGCGTGTCGTCGGGCACGATACGCAGCGGCGGCAGCAGGCCGAGCGCCGCGACCACGGTCAGCACGGCAATCAGGATGCCAAGGCCAATGAGAACGGTATGAGTCACAACAGGCCTCTCAGATCGGCACGGTTTGCGGCCGCTTCCACCGCACCCATCCGGCGACGATCAGGCGCGTCATGGTGAAGGCGGTGAACACCGTGGTGATGATGCCGATGCCGAGCGTCACGGCAAAGCCGCGCACCGGTCCGGTGCCGATGTAGAACAGCACGGCGGCAGCGATGAAGGTGGTGATATTGGAGTCGAGGATGGTCGCCAGCGCCCGCTTGAACCCGGCGTCGATCGCCGAGATCGCGTTGCGGCCGCCGCGCAATTCCTCGCGGATGCGCTCGTAGATCAGCACGTTGGAATCGACCGCGATGCCGACGGTCAGCACGATGCCGGCGATGCCGGGCAAGGTCAGCGTGGCGTTGAGCAGCGACAGCAGCCCGAAGATCATGGCGACGTTGATGGCCACGGCGATGTTGGCGAACACGCCGAACAGCCGGTAGGTGAGCAGCATGAACACGATGACGAGGATCGAGCCGACATAGGCCGCGAGCTCGCCCTTCTCGATCGAGTCCTGCCCGAGGCCGGGACCGACGGTGCGCTCCTCGACCACGGTCAGCGGCGCCGGCAGCGCGCCGGCACGCATCAGGATCGCCAGATCGTTGGCGGACTGCACCGTGAAGCTGCCGGAGATCTGCCCCTGTCCGCCGGTGATCGGCTCGCGGATCACGGGCGCCGAGATCACCTTGCCGTCAAGCACGATCGCAAACGGCTGGCCGACGTTATCGGCGGTCGCCTGAGCGAATTTGCGGGCACCCGACGTATTGAACTTGAAGCTGACGATCGCCTCGCCGGTGCGCTGGTCAAAACCGGGTTGAGCGTCGGAGAGTTCAGCGCCGGAAACCAGCACCTGCTTCTTCACGATGTACGGAACCGGTGGCGGCGACGCACTCACGAGCCGCTCCGAGTCCACCGGCACCGTGGCCTGATCGGGCGACGCCGTGGTGTCGACCATGCGGAATTCCATCTTCGCGGTCTTGCCGAGCAGTTCCTTCAGATGGGTCGGGTCCTGCAGGCCCGGCACCTGCACCAGGATGCGATCGGTGCCCTGACGCTGGATCAAGGGCTCGACGGTGCCGAGTTCGTTGACGCGCTTCTCCACGATCTGGATCGACTGCTCGATGGTCTTGCGCATGCGATCGAGCATGGCCGCTTGCGGTATCGTCATGCGGATCAGGCCGCCTCCGGCGTCCGCCACCTCAAGATCGCGCTGCCCGCTCGATCCGATCAGGCCGCCGATCGGCTGCGCGATCTCCCGAAGTTTGGCCAACGCCGCTGGAACATCGGCCTCCTTCGCGATCCGGGCCTCGACGCCGTCGTTGCGGATTACGATTCCCCCGGTGAAGCCGATCCGGGCATCGCGCAGCGCCTTCCGGGCGTCGTCACGGATCTGTTCGAGCTTCTCCTTCTTCACATAGTTGGAGTCGACCTCGAGCAGCAGGTACGAGCCGCCCTGCAAATCGAGACCGAGCACGAGGCGCCGCTGCGCCCAGGCCGGCCAAGTCTTGACCTGCGCTTCGGGGAAGAAATTGGGCACGGCGCACAGGCAGACCACCAGCGCTATCAGGATAATCCCCAGCGCTCGCCACCGCGTGAAATACAACATCGAATTGACCTGTCAGATTCGGCAAAAGGCTCCGCGGCAATCAGCTCGCGGACGCCTCGTCCTTGGCGTCGCCCTTGGCCGGCTCACCCTTGGTCCGCACGCCCGAAATCATCTGGCGCATCTGCCGCACGCGAACGCCGTCCGAAATCTCGAACTCGATCTGGTCGTCGTCGACCACCTTGGTCACCTTGCCGACGAGGCCGCCCGAGGTCACCACGGTGTCGCCGCGGCGGATGTTCTTCACGAGGTCTGCATGATCGCGCACCTTCTTCTGCTGCGGGCGCAGAATCAGGAAGTACATGATGACGAAGATCAGCGCGAATGGCAGCAGCGACATCAACATGCTGTTGGTGTCACCACTCGCTCCAGCCTGAGCAAACGCAGGAGTAATCAGCATTCGGACGATCCTTGGATAAGACGGGAAAGGACCGGCAGCGCCCTCGGGTCGGGGCGGTATGGCGGTCCGGACAAATTCGCGCGGACTATAGCGGCCGCGGTCCCAATTGCAACGTTAACGGACCTTCATTTAGGGCGCTTGCGGGACCGCCGCCAGCCCGATAAGGCTGCGCCGTCAGGAACTGGACAAATGCCGAAAAAAGCCAACAAAACCACCAGCAAAACAGCCAGCAAAACCGCCCCCAAAGCGGCAGCCAAAAGCGTTGCAAAAGCCGCGACAAAACGCCCGGCAACGGAGCTCAACGGCGCGACCGCCGAGCGGATCGCCAACGCCCTGGAGACCATCGCCAGCCGCCTTGCAGCCGCCTCCCCGACTCACGATCCGGCCAAGTCGCTCAGTGCCGCGGACGCCTTTGTCTGGCATCCGGACGGACGCCTGGCCCCGGTGCCGCGCGTCAGCCGCGTCGAGATCGGCCTGCTCAAGGGCGTCGACCGGATGCGCGACATCCTGATGGAGAATACCGAGCGCTTCACCAACGGACTGCCCGCCAACAATGCGCTGCTCTGGGGCGCCCGCGGCATGGGCAAGTCGTCGCTGGTCAAGGCTGTGCATGCCAGCATCAATGTCGGCCGCAAGCCGGCCGACCGGCTGAAACTGATCGAGATCCATCGCGAGGACATCGAAAGCCTGCCCGGCCTGATGGAGCTGCTGCGCAACTCCTCCTTCCGCTTCATCGTGTTCTGCGACGACCTCTCCTTCGACGGCAACGACGCCTCGTACAAGTCGCTGAAGGCGGTGCTGGAAGGCGGTATCGAGGGACGCCCCGACAACGTCATCCTCTATGCGACCTCCAACCGGCGGCATCTCCTGGCGCGCGAGATGATCGAGAACGAACGCTCGACCGCGATCAATCCGGGCGAAGCGGTCGAAGAGAAGGTGTCGCTGTCGGATCGCTTCGGCCTCTGGCTCGGCTTCCATCGCTGCAGCCAGGATGAGTACCTTGCGATGGTGAAGGGCTATTGCGATCATTACGGCATCAAGATCGCCGAGGACGAACTCGAGCGCGAGGCGCTCGAATGGTCGACCACCCGCGGATCGCGCTCCGGCCGCGTCGCCTGGCAGTACACGCAGGAACTCGCGGGCCGGCTCGGTGTGCGGCTGAGCGGCGCTTAGCCCGGGTAGCGCGTCAGGCAAGGCGCGGGGCTTCTGAATTCGGCGCGGCATGGGTACACTCGGCCCCATGCCAGCCGACCCAAGCGCGATTGCGAGACGATGTGGCGAGTGCACCGCGTGCTGCGATGGCTGGCTGAAAATCCGGATTCGTGACCACGACGTCTATCCGGGGCAGCCATGCCCGTTCAGCAGCGCGGGCAAATGCACGATCTACCACGAGCGCCCGGTTGACCCCTGCCGCAATTTCGTCTGCGGCTGGCTGGCGCCGACAAGTCCGCTGCCCGACTGGATGCGTCCGGACAAATCCGATCTCATCTTCCTTCCCGCAAGCTTCGCCTGGCGGGCGATCCCGGTCGACGTCGCGGTCGCCGTCGGGAAGCGTCCGAAGGCAAAGGCGCGCGCCTGGCTCGAAGCCTTCAGCCGTGACATGCGGCGGCCCCTGCTGCTGCAGTCGGACGGGGAATGGCACGCGCATGGACCGCCGCAATTCCTTCACGACATGGTCGAGCAGATATCCGGCGGCCTCGATCCGCTGAGGTAATATAAGACCTTAAACCAAGCGTGCCGTTACTAAAGCCGGCTCCATTTTGGCATTCATTATCCCAAAATGGGCATTGGATGTTGCAGTGCATCTATAAATTGTCAGAAATACTGACACAGTTTGAAAAGAACATTTTTATCAGCTACTTCAGCGCCATCTAAGTAAGTCAAATTTTATTCCAAAGACCTCAGTGCGACAAATTGATGCACCGCAATAGTATTATAGTACCTATTTTGTCACAAGCCGCGATTATCGCCATCAGCTCACTCATCAGCCATGTATCTGGCATTTGGTATACATTAGCATTTCCACCCGTTTGCAGCCTCAGCACCCCGTTGAGGTGATCGGCAAATGGGGAATCGAATGAAAAAGAGACTTCTCGTAGGGACTGCATCCGCGGCGATTTGCCTGGCGCTCACGCAACAGCCGATACATGCGGCAACGCTCGACGACGTCATGGCGCGTCTGGATGCACTCGAACGAAACAATGCAAAGCTCGCCAAGGAGAACGCTCAACTCAGGGATCGCGTGAATCACATCACGAGCGCTCCGGCTCCGGCCACAGCGTCGACGCCAAAGGGCAATCCGGTCCAGCACGCGGCCGTTGCGCCCTCCCCAACGCCGCCGGCTCCCGAACATGCCGTCGTCAGCATCGGTGGCGCGCCGATCTACAGCAAGGCGCCCGGCGGCAACGCCTTCGTCGACAACACCACTGTCACCCTTTACGGCCACGTCGATCTATCGGGCGACTTCTTCAACGCCGGCGTGTTCGATCAGGGCAACAAGTTCGGCGTGGCGAGCAACCTCACCTATTTCGGCGTGCGTGCCCGCCACAACCTCGAGCCGTATGGCTTCGCCGGATGGGCCGCCGTGGCCCAGTTCGAATCCCTGGTCGAGGTCGCGGCTACGCCGACCGAACGCGCCGCATTCGGCACGCGCGACAGCTTCATCGGAATGGAAACACCGTGGGGTGCGATCAAGGCCGGCAAGGCGGATACGCCTTACAAGAAATCGACCGCCAAGTTCGATCCGTTCTCGGCGACGCTCGGCGACTACAATTCGATCATGGGCAACACCGGCGGCGACCTGCGCGCAGAGTACGATTGGCGCGCAGCGCACGCGGTCTGGTACGAGTCTCCGATCTGGAACGGTTTCCAGGCAACTCTGATGGCCTCGCCTGGACAGAACACGGCGAAGGACAACAGCGATTTCGCGCTCGGCGACTTCAACTGCCCCGGCACCTCTGCGCGCGGCAGCGGCAGCGGCTTCCCGCTGACCTCGGCGCCGGAGGGCTGCACCGATGGCTCGTACGGCAATCTGTACAGCGCCTCGCTGACCTACAACCAGGGTCCGTTCACGGCGGTCGCCGCCTACGAGATGCATGAGGGCACCAACCGCACCGGTGACGAGGCCGTCACGCCGCTGAGCAACGGCGGCGTGTTGATCGTGCCGCCGGGAGCCGTCGGCGTCGCCAACGAATGGGCTGCCAAGCTCGGCGCCGGCTATGGCTTCAATGACGGCATCGGCAAACTGCAGCTCTACGGCATCTATGAGATCATGCGGCGCGAGAACACCGTTGCCGACTTCAACGAGCGATCGCGTGACGGCTATTTCATCAGCGCGACGCAGTCGGTCGGCGCCTGGGATATCAGTGCGTCCTGGGCTCACGCCAACGCCTCGCCGGGCTCGCCTGGGACCGGCGTGTTCAATAACTACACCGTCACTCCGGCGGCCGGCTCGGCCGACTTTGCACTCAACACCGTGGACAGCAGCGCCGATCAGTATGCCGCAGGCGTCAAATACCACTTCAGCCCGTTCGCAACCTGGTATCTCGTCGGCAGCTATCTGCGCAACGGCCCCGGCGCGCATTACTGCCTGGGCGTGAGCGGTCATGGCTACGGCGTGTGCGGACGCGACGCCAACAACAACGTGGTTGCCGGCAACAAGGCGAGCGCCGTGACAACCGGCATGACGTTCGACTTCTAGAGCCATCTCCGAAAGCGCTCTGGATCAAAAACAAAACGGGGGAGGCTTGCGCCTCCCCCGTTGTCTTTGTTGTGAGACTTGGAAGTCCCGGCGCGTAACTTACGCGCCGTTGAGGAACTGGAGCGGATCGACCGGGGACGATCCCTTGCGGATCTCGAAGTGGAGCTGCGGCGAGCCCGCCTCGCCCGACTGACCCGACTTGGCAATCACCTGGCCGCGCTTGATGGTATCGCCGCGCTTCACCAGGATTTCGCTCGCATGGGCGTAGGCGGTGACGTAGCCGTTGGAATGGCGAACCAGCACGAGATTGCCGTAGCCCTTCAGCTCACTGCCCGAGTATGCGACGACGCCGTCTTCGGCCGCCTTCACCGGCGTGCCTTCGGGCACCGCGACGTTGATGCCGTCATTGACCTTGCCGTTGGTCTTCGAGCCATAGGCGGTGATGACCTTGCCGCGCACCGGCCAACGGAAGGTCGGCAATGCACCGGTGGCGTCGCTCGACTTGGTGGCGACAGGCGCTTCGGCAGCGGCCGCCGGCTGTTCGACAGTTGCAGTCGGCTGCACCAGCCGCGCGCTCTGCTGCGGCAGCGCAGTGGCGACGACCTTCGGGGTGGCCATGGCCGGTGCCGGGGCCGCAGCGACCGGCGCAGTAGCAACCGGTTGCGCGACGGGCGCGGCAGCAACCATCGCCGTCTTGGCGCCGGGCACGACGAGCTTCATGCCGAGGCTGAGCCTCGCCGACTGGTCGAGATTATTGGCGCGGGCGAGCTCGGCCACCGGGATGTGGTGCTGGCGCGCGATGCTGTGCAGCGTATCGCCACGATTGACGTAGTGCACGCCGGCTGGCGCGGCTGCCACAGCGACCGGCCGCGTGGCGGGTGCTGCCATCGCAGGAGCCGCGGCGACTGCTCCTGGACGCGGAATGACCAGCTGCTGGCCGGGCGACAGCGCGCGCGGTCCCTTGTAGCCGTTGGCGCGCAGGATATCTGCGGTCGAGACGTTGTAGCGGCGCGCGAGCACCTCCAGCGTGTCGCTGGTGCCGACGATGATGGTGGTGCCGCTATGGCCGGCATGCGCCGCGGCGACCGAATGCGGAACGGTGCCGGTGGCTTCGATCTGCGGGCGCGCGGGCGGCGGTGTGTATGACGAAAGCCCGCGGCCGCCTCCGGAGACGCCAGCGTTGGCATTGGCGACCGGGTAAGACTGCGGCGCTGCAACCGGCGGCGGCAGCGGCTGTGACTGGTACTGTGAATACTGCGGTTGCGTTCGCGGCCGCGCGTATTGCGGCAACTCGCGCGGCGGCGGCCCCTGCACGGTGCCGGTCGGCTGCGGATCAAACGCAAACGGATTTTGCGAGTAGGAATTTTGCGAGAAGCGCGACGACATATCGGCGCTGCAACCCGCAAAAGCCATGGACATCAGCGTCAGCACCGCAACCTGCGGTACGCGACGCGAGCGAAGCAACTCAACAACCCCAGACATGGTTACTCACTCGTACGCAACAAAAGACTGTTTTGAGTAAACACGTACCGAGTAAATAACCGCTTAACCCTGCGAATAAGGCGTTGGTGCCAAGCAGCAAATCGCCGGATTTACAATTCGCGCGCGATTCCCGGCAGCGCCGGCACAAAGCGGACATCGACCAGTTCCTTGCGGTCGAAGCCGTTCTCCGTCCGTACCACGCGGACCAGGGTCTGCGTGCCCTGATGCGGTCCGACCGGGGCGATCAGGATGCCGCCCGGATCGAGCCGCTCCAGAAGCTTCTCCGGAATCTGCTCCATCGCCGCGGTGACGATGATGCGGTCAAAGTCGCCCGCGCCGGCCGGGACGTCGAAGCCGTCTCCGAGCAGCACCTCGATATTGTAGTAGCCCAGCTTTTCGAGCCGCTTGCGGGCTCCGTCGGCCAACGTCCGGTAGCGCTCGATGGTCAGGACCTGCTTGCACAACCGGGACAGCACGGCCGCCTGGTAGCCCGAGCCGGTGCCGATCTCGAGCACGCGGTGGTCCTTCTGCAAATGCAGTTGCTCGGTCATGTAGGCTACGACGAAAGGCTGGCTGATGGTCTGCCCGCAGGCGATCGCAAGCGCGCTGTCGCGATAGGCATAATTACGATCGCGCGGATCGACGAACACCTCGCGCGGCACCTCTTCCATGGTACGCAGCACCGCCTGATCGCTCACCCCTCGCCGCCGCAGGGTCAGCTGAAACATCATCTTCTCGGTCGGATCGGGGTTCACGGCCATGTTCGTCAGCGTCTCTGGGCAGCAGCTCGGAATCTCGCTCCGCTTGATGCCATTGAAATCCGAAATACCGCGTTAAGGAAAAATTTCCCGTCACCTTTTGTTCCCGGTCAGGAACCGTCACCCGATTTCATGTTGGTGCCGACACGGTAGCTTCCCATATAATCTGAGGCGATGCGCGGCTGACGCCAGATGGCGCGGACGTGGGCTCATGATTGAGCCGTCGTTCGTCCAGCGGCGGACGGATCTTGCGCAACGAGTCAGTCAGAGTGCTGTGGCAAACAGCTGTCGCACGCTGGAAACCGGATAATTCTCAAACGTTTGCATTGCGCCTTGTAGTGTTATTTGCGAGCCTGTTTCAGGGACGGGCAAGGATTCCATCATGACAGCGATACGGCCGGCGGGCTGTTCAGTTTTCCTCGTGGAGGACGAGGTCATGATCCGGATGATGGTCGCCGATATGCTGGAGGAACTCGGCCACAGTGTCGCGGCCGAGGCCGGCGAAATCGGCGAAGCGGTTAAGCTCGCGCAATCGACCGAATTCGACCTCGCGATCCTGGACGTCAACGTCAACGGCAAGGTGATCACCCCGGTCGCCGAGCTGATCAACGCCCGCAACCGCCCCTTCATCTTCGCAACCGGCTACGGCTCGTCCGGCCTGCCGCCGGAATATCGCGACCGTCCGGCGCTGCAAAAGCCCTTCCAACTGGAAACGCTCGCCCAGATGATCTCCAGCGCGATGAAGGGTGCGCCGGTTTAACGATCGATCACCCTGGAATTACTTCAGCGTCGCGGTCAGCGTTTCCGAAAACGCTTCATCGGTGCGGTCGAGCCGCAGCGGCGTCACCGACACGTAGCGCGCGGCCAGCGCGGCGAGATCGGTGCCTTCGGCCGGCGTATCCATCATCGCCGCGCGCTCGAAGCCGATCCAGAAATACGGATTGCCGCGTCCGTCGTGACGGCGATCGATCTTCAGAAAACCCTGATTGCGCTTGCCCTGCCGCGTGATCCTGATGCCCTTGACGTCATCGGGCATGCACGACGGGAAGTTGACGTTGATGACGGTGTTTCTCGGTACACCCGCGTCGATCACCTTGCGAATGATGTCGGGTCCGAATTTCAGCGCGGTGTCCCACAGCGGCGCGTTACGCGTCTCGATCGAAAATTCCTGCGACAACGCAAATGACGGAAAGCCGAGAATGGTGCCCTCCAGCGCGCCGGCGATGGTGCCGGAATAGACCACGTCCTCGGCAACGTTGCGGCCCTTGTTGACGCCGCTCAGCACGAGATCCGGCAGCTTGTCTCCGAGAATGTGGCGCGCACCCATGATGACGCAATCGGTCGGCGTGCCGCGCACCGCGAAATGACGCGGGCTGACCTCGCGCAGGCGCAGCGGATCGTTGAGCGACAGCGAATGCGAGACGCCGGACTGATCGAGCTCGGGGGCAACGATCCAGACGTCATCGGACAACGAGCGCGCGATTTGCTCGACGACCTGCAGGCCCGGAGCGTGGATGCCGTCATCATTGGTGCAGAGAATTCGCATCCGTCAAAGTGCCTCTTGTTC
>NZ_VKHP01001222.1 GCF_010811875.1 Bradyrhizobium uaiense | reverse complement strand
GCATCGACAAAGCGCCGCCGGGAGTGGGCCATGCAGCCGATGTGGGTGGCCCGTTCCAGCGTGCGCCATGCGGTATAGCCGTCACTCATCACGATGCCGCGGTAATCGCCGAGGAAGGCCTGCGGGTGGATTTGGCCGCGGCCCGGCTGATAATCCAGAAGAACGATGGGCTCGTGACTGCCCTTGCCACTGCGATAAGCCCACATATACGATGTGCTGG
>NZ_VKHP01001221.1 GCF_010811875.1 Bradyrhizobium uaiense | reverse complement strand
TCCTGCCGCAGTACCTGTCGCGCATCCAGGGCTACAATGCCGAGCAGATCGGCATGGTGCTGGCCTGGACCGGCCTGCCGCAGCTCCTGCTGATCCCGCTGGTGCCGCGGCTGATGCAGCGCTTCGACCCCCGCATTGTCATCGGTATCGGATTTGCGCTGTTCGCCGCCTCCAACTTCATGAACATCTACATGACCAACGACTACGCGGCCGATCAACTGC
>NZ_VKHP01001220.1 GCF_010811875.1 Bradyrhizobium uaiense | reverse complement strand
ACGGATGGTCGGCGACCGCGCGAAACGACAGCCCGGTGCGGGTGTAGCGGAAGAACAGCGCGAACAGCGCCACCAGGCTGCCCGCGACCGCCGCGGCGAACAGGTCGAACCGGCTGATGAAGACCCCCGCGATGTCGAGCGGCACGTCGCTGATCCCGATGTCGAGGCCGTGAACCTGGGTGCCCCACAACAGTTGCGCCGCACCCTCGATCACGTAGGACA
>NZ_VKHP01001219.1 GCF_010811875.1 Bradyrhizobium uaiense | reverse complement strand
CCGGCCGCGGCCATGTGCTGCAGGTGCAGGTCGTGACCGCTGCAGTGCCCGAGGCGGGGCGGTTCCTCGGGGAAATACGACCTCCGGATCTTAGGGGCGACGTCGCATTCGTCGCGTTCCAGCAAGATGGTTTCGCGAAGATCGTCGATGCCGA
Organism: Bradyrhizobium uaiense; assembly: GCF_010811875.1. Taxonomy (GTDB): domain Bacteria; phylum Pseudomonadota; class Alphaproteobacteria; order Rhizobiales; family Xanthobacteraceae; genus Bradyrhizobium; species Bradyrhizobium uaiense. The sequence continues at coordinate 68 of NZ_VKHP01001219.1, read as the reverse complement.
TCGAGGGACGGTTTGCGAGCTGGTGTGTCGGGGCGAGAACCGCGACGTAGCGCTCCTCGAACAGCGAC
>NZ_VKHP01001218.1 GCF_010811875.1 Bradyrhizobium uaiense | reverse complement strand
CCAACGGCAATTCCACCGTGAACAGCGATTGCCGTGGCGTCATGCCCACCCCTTGCGCCGCTTCAAGCAGCGCGGGATCGACGCCGTTCAGCCCGGTGATGGTGTTGCGCAGCACCGGCAGCATGGAATAGAGCGCCAGCGCCAGCATGGCGGGCAAAAACCCGAACGCGGAAAAGTCGAAGCCGAACCAACGAAGCGTCAACGACGCGATGGCGAGCAGAA
>NZ_VKHP01001217.1 GCF_010811875.1 Bradyrhizobium uaiense | reverse complement strand
CGCGCTCTGTTAGCCCTTGTCGAAATGGTGCGCTAAGTCCGTATCCTGCATCCGCCAGCACACATCCAAAGCGCACGTTGGCTGCTATCGCGCGATCAATCTCGGCCAAAGCAATTTCCGGCTTGGATCGTGGCGTTCGGTGTTCGACTGGCACGCGAGCACGCTTCAAACGAGACACGTCGCTTGTCCAACTGTCAGGCAGAAAGAGACGCAACGCGACCA
>NZ_VKHP01001216.1 GCF_010811875.1 Bradyrhizobium uaiense | reverse complement strand
CCTCCACCCGTGCCCTCCTTACGTCAGTGATCCCTACGATCTCCGCGACGACGAGAGAGCAAGATGAGTGTGTACGTGAGGTGAGTACGCTGCTCGGGTTCCCTCCCCCCTTGCGGGGGAGGGTTAGGGAGAGGGGTGGCCACACGGCGTACTCTTTCAATCGGCGTGCGGCAGCTAACTCCCCAGCCCCGTCCCGCCATAGAGCCACGCGATATCGTCGCA
>NZ_VKHP01001215.1 GCF_010811875.1 Bradyrhizobium uaiense | reverse complement strand
GAGGTCGGATCGCATCGGAGATGCGATCCGGGTGAGGGGGGCTCACCGCGAATCCAACTCCCACCGAGCTTGCGGAGACTCCCCCTCACCCCAACCCTCTCCCCGCAAGCGGGGCGAGTTGAGAGCTGGGCTCGGCTTTTGACCAACGTTGTCATGCTAGTCTCCAAACCGGATGCGCGGATCGATTGCCGCATAGAGCATGTCGACGATGAAGTTCACCAT
>NZ_VKHP01001214.1 GCF_010811875.1 Bradyrhizobium uaiense | reverse complement strand
TGACCCGCGGTCAGCGTGAACCGCACCGGACATCCCAAGCCTCGAACGGCCAGATGTATCTTGGTGCTCAGGCCCCCGCGCGAGCGGCCGATCGCCTGATCTTCAGACCCCCTTTTTTGGCGCCGGCAGCGTGCTGATGCGCCCGAACGATGGTGGAATCGACGATCAGATATTCGAAGTCCGGATCATCGGACATCGCCTCGAAGATCCGCCACCAAACACC
>NZ_VKHP01001213.1 GCF_010811875.1 Bradyrhizobium uaiense | reverse complement strand
CAGCGTTTGAACTGAAGGGCAAGACGGTCTTCGTCGCCGGCCATCGCGGCATGGTCGGCTCGGCGCTGATGCGCCGGCTGGCGCGCGAAGAGGCCGATCTGCTGACGGTGTCGCGCAGCGAGGTCGACCTGCGCGACCAGGCCGCGGTCAACGCCTGGTTTGCCGCGAAGCGGCCGCAGGCCGTGTTCCTCGCTGCGGCCAAGGTCGGCGGCATCGTCGCCAA
>NZ_VKHP01000122.1 GCF_010811875.1 Bradyrhizobium uaiense | reverse complement strand
TGATCGACCGCATCACCAAGGACAAGGTGCCGCTCATCACCATCAATCACGGCCGCACCGATTCGACCGACGGTCGCGTGTTCCCCTACGTTTTTCCGCTGCTGCTCAATCCCTACAGCGAGACCTCCGGAATCGTGAACTACATCGCGAGCCGCGAGGGCGGGGTCGACAGGCTGAAGGACAAGAAGATCGTCGTGCTCTATCACGGCTCGCCCTATGGCAAGGAGACCATCCCGATCTACAAGCTGCTGGCCGACAAGTACCAGTTCAGCCTGGAACAGATCGAGGTGCCGCATCCCGGCAACGAGCAGCAGTCGCAATGGCTGTCGATCCGGCGCGCCAAGCCCGATTACGTGGTGCTGCGCGGCTGGGGCGTGATGAACCCGGTGGCGCTGAAGACCGCGCAGAAGGTCGGCTTCCCCGCCGACCACGTCATTGGCAACGTCTGGTCCAACTCCGAGGAAGACGTGATCCCGGCCGGCGACGCCGCCAAGGGCTATATCGCGATCACGACGCAAGCATCCGGCGAGCAGTATCCGGTGCTGCAGGAAGTGATCAAGACGGTTTATGGCGCCGGTAAGGGCAATCTTGACGACAAGAAGCGGATCGGCAGCGTCTACCACAACCTCGGCATTGTGAACGGCATCCTCAACGTCGAGGCGATCCGCATCGCGCAGGCGAAGTTCGGCAAGCGCACGTTGACCGGCGACGAAGTGCGCTGGGGCTTCGAGCATCTCCAGCTCGATCCGGCGCGGGTCGAAGCGCTCGGCGCCAAGGATCTTTTCCATTCGATCAACGTTACCTGGGACAATCACGAAGGCGACGGCCGCGTGACCTTCCAGCAGTGGGACGGCGGCAAGTGGAAGGTGGTCTCCGGCTGGATCGCGCCGGACTGGGCCTTCCTGCGTCCGATCATCGAGAAGTCGGCCGCCGCCTACGCCAGGGAGCACGGCATCAAGGTGCGGACCTCCGGCGACGATCCCGTCAGCAACTGACGACGCAACGGGCGCGGGAACCCCTTCGGCTCTCGCGTCCTCCAACGCCATGGATCAAACGATGAGTGAGACCCTGCTCTCTGTCGAAGGACTGGCCGCGACCTACAACCACGCAATCGCGGCGGTCGGCGACGTCTCGCTCGCCGTACGCCGCGGCGAGATCGTCGCTGTGCTCGGCGCCAACGGCGCCGGCAAGTCGACCACGTTGCAGGCGGTCTCGGCGCTCCTCTCAGCGCGTCGCGGGCAGATCACGGCCGGGCGGATCGTGTTCGACGGCCGTGACATTGCCGGCACCTCGGCGGCGACGCTGGTGCGCGCCGGGCTCGTGCCGGTGCTCGAGGGGCGACATTGCTTTGCCTCCCTGACAGTCGAGGAAAACCTCATCACCGGCGCGATGGGGCGCGATGCGCGCCGGGCGGAGATCGCCGCCGATCTGGATCGCATCTATCAGCTGTTTCCGCGGCTGAAGCAGCATCGCCGCACGCTCGCCGGACTGACCTCGGGCGGCGAGCAGCAGATGGCGGTGATCGGCCGGGCCCTGATGTCGCGCCCGCGGCTGCTGGTGCTCGACGAACCGTCGATGGGCCTCGCGCCGCTGGTCGTCGAGGCAATCTTCCGCGCGCTCAAGCAGCTCAACGGCGAACAGGGGCTGTCGATCCTGGTTGCCGAGCAGAACTCGACCGTGGCGCTGCGTTTCGCCGATCACGCGGTCGTGCTCGAGAACGGGCGCAGCGTGCTGGCCGGCCGCGCGGCCGAACTGCGGCAGCGCACCGACATCAAGACCCACTATCTCGGCGGATCGTCACAGGATGATCGGAGCCGAAGGCAGCCGCGCGAGGCTGTCGCATGATTGCAACCCGGAGAGACTGACCATGGCCAACGACAATCTCGCGCGCAAGATCGACGACGTTTATGCCAGGCTCGATGCCGCCATCGATGCGACGGTGAAGGTGAATGCTGACCGCAACGACCGCGAGAGCCGCTTTCCGCGCGAGAATCTTCGCGCGCTGGCGGAGGCCGGCTGGACCGGCGTGCTGAACGAGCCGAATTTCGGCGGGCTCGGCCTTAGCCATCTGGATTTCGCCGAGGCGGCGTACCGGATCGGACAGGCCGATGCGTCCACCGGGCTGATCTACGTCATGCATGTCGGCGCGGCCCAGACCATCAATCTGTTCGGCAACACGGACCAGAAGGAGCGCTGGCTGAAGGCGAATAATGGCGGCCTGCTCGGCACCTATTCGACCAGCGAGCGCGCCACCGGCGGGCACTGGTGGTACAATCTGTCCGAAGCCTCGCGCGACGGTGACGACTATCGCGTCAATGCTGAGAAGTCGTTCACCACGAGCTCCGGCCAGGCCGACTACTACGTGGTGCAGACGCGCACGCCCGGCGCCAAGGACCAGGCCGACATCATCTTCTTCATCGTCGACGGCAAGGCCGAGGGCATCGAGTCCCGGCCCTGGGATGCGCTCGGCGTGCGGGCCAACCATTCCGGGGCGATCCGCTACAGCAATGTGCATGTGCCGCAACGCGACCGGCTCGGCGCCGAAGGGCAGGGCAAGGAGATCATCTATGACGGCGTCTCGCCGGTCTATCTGATCGGGCTCGGCGCGGTCTGGGAAGGCGTCGCACGCGGCGCGTTGAACGCGGCGATCGCTCACACCACGAGTTTCGTGCACAAGGACAGGAACAAGAGCCTGTCGGATTATCAGGCAATCCGCCAGGAGCTCGGCGCGGCCAAGGTGCTGGTCGAGACGCTGCGGCCGTGGCGCAACGAGCTCGCGGCCAAGCTCGACGCGCTCTGGCGCGCCGGCAAGCCGCAAAGCGAAATCCTGATCCCGCTGACCGAGTTCAAGGTGCACGCCGCCGAGGTCGCCAACAAGGTCGCCGCGACGGCGCTGACGGTGACGGGCGGCTACGGTTATCATCGCGGCCCGATCGAGCGCGCTTATCGCGACGCCCGTGCAGCGATCGCGATGGGGCCGTCCAATGTCATCGCGCGCGACTGGATCGGAAAGGCAGTGGTCGGCCTGCCGCTCGAACTGTTCTACGAAGGCGGAGAATAATCCCTATTTTCCGCACAGCGCGTGGAACGACGCAAGCGAAAGGCCCGCCGCTCAACCGAAGCGACGGGCCTTCAAATTCGCGTGGGCTACCACTGCCGGTAGACGCCGGTCAGCGTGCCGTTGTTGTTCCCTTCCGGACCGACGTCGCCCTGAGTCGAGCTCGGCGCCGGATGGTTGGTGCCGTTCATCGCGCCATACCAGCCGGGTTCAACCTGATTGTACACGACCTGCGGCTGATAGGTCTCGTAGCGCGGGCCGCCGTAGTACCGTGGGCCGGGGTTCCCATAAGGATAGTAGCCCTGCGCGAACGCACCCGCCGTCGTTGCGATCAGCGATGCCGCAGCCAGGGTCAGTATCTTGGTGTTCCGTTGCATTTATACACTCCTTGCTGGTGTTACGACCAACGGACGCTGCGGACCGGCGTTCCTGATCTGCCATGCAGCTGACGAAGGTGAATTTGCGCGGAGCTGGGATCAGGATTTGGTGAGCGGGCTTGCGCGGGCGAGAGACCGGCGCTGTCGCTCTGCTCGGTAGAATGCATCCCGCAGATTCGCTATGCTTTTCTGGCTATAACGGCCGACGGCGAGCCGTGCCCGAGCTGGACGCTCCGTTAAAAGGAAGCCCGCCGACCGGGGCGGGCAAGGTCTCAGGGAGGAAAACGCTCTGACAAGGGAGCGTGCGATCAGTCTCCCCGATTCGAGGGCGGCTGCGAAGATCGTATAACTACTGTCATCAGGGCCGGCATTATGCGAATGCTGCTGCGGGCCGCGGCAGGCCGGCAAGGCACGTCAAGAAGGCCCAATATCAAGGCGCGAATAACAGGGGAAGTTCATGAGCACGTCTGGAGTTTTTGCCCGCGTCGTCGCGGCGATCGGGGCCGGTGCTGTGGCGTGGCGGCGGATGCAGGGCGCCGAGCCCGCGCCCGCCTGGGGCAGCGCGCCGCAGATTCCGGCGGCAAAGTCGCAGGGCGCGATCCCGACGCTGAAGATGCCGACCGCACGCGGCTGGGACAACGGCCAGCTCCCGACCGCAGCGCCCGGACTCAAGGTCAATGCCTTCGCGGCCGGGCTCGATCATCCGCGCTGGATCAACGTGCTGCCCAACGGCGACGTTCTGATCGCGGAGGCAACGCAGATCGCGGGCACACCGCGCAGCGTGTTCCACTATGCGATGCAGGCGACGATGCGCCGCGCCGCCGCGCTCGGCGTCAGCGCCAACCGCATCACGCTGCTGCGCGACCGTGACGGCGACGGTGTCGCCGAAAGCCGAGGTGCCTTCATGGAAGGACTGCGTCAGCCGTTCGGCATGGCGCTGATCGGCGACACCTTCTATGTCGGCAACACCGACGGCGTGGTCGCGTTTCCCTATACCGCGGGCGCGGATCGCATCACCGCAGAGGGGCGCAAGCTCGTCACCTTCAAGCCCGACGGGCACTGGACGCGCAGCCTGCTGCCGAGCGCCGACGGCAAGAAGCTCTACGCCGGCGTCGGCTCGCTCAGCAACATCGCCGAGAACGGCATGGAGGTCGAGCAAGGCCGCGCCGCGGTCTATGAGCTCGATCTCGTAGCGGGCACCAGCCGCATCTTCGCCGGCGGCCTGCGCAATCCGGTCGGGCTCGCATGGGAGCCGAACACGAATGTGCTGTGGACCGTCGTCAACGAGCGCGACGGCATCGGCGACGAGACGCCGCCGGACTATCTGACTTCGGTGCGCGACGGCGGCTTCTACGGCTGGCCTTATTGCTACTGGGGCCAGACGGTGGACGACCGCGTGCCGCAGGATCCGGCGATGGTCGCCAAGGCGATCCAGCCGGACTACGCGCTCGGCGGCCATACCGCCTCGCTCGGGCTGTGCTGGATGCCGAAGGGCACGTTGCCGGGTTTCCCAGACGGCATGGTGATCGGCCAGCACGGCTCGTGGAATCGCTCGACGCTGTCGGGCTACAAGGTGGTGTTCGTGCCGTTCGAGAACGGCCGTCCCTCGGGGCCGGCGCGCGACATCCTGTCGGGCTTCCTCGCGCCCGACGAGAAGGTCTCCTACGGCCGCCCGGTCGGCGTCGCGCTCGGCCCTGATGGTTCGCTGCTGGTCGCCGACGATGTCGGCAATGTGATCTGGCGCGTCACGGGCGCGTAGTCACGCGGGCTTCAAACCTCCCCTTGAAAAGGGGAGGTCGCTTTGCTCGTCAGAGCAAAGCGGGTGGGGATTCGCTCTCTCCGCATACAGCGGCGCCTGTGGCTGACCCCCATCCCGACCTTCCCCCATTCAGGGGGAAGGGAAAGGCAGGGTTCACGCAGATGACGCGCCTCACACCGCCCTGATCTCGCCGCCATCCATGCGCAGCACCGTGCCGGTCATCCAGCGCGCCGATGGCGACACGGAGAAGGCGATAAGGTCGGCGATTTCCTCGGGCGCGCCGAAACGCTTGATGCCGGCCTGCCTGAGGAAGCCGGCCTTGGCGGTGTCGACGTCGACCTGTCTTGCCGCCGCTGATTTCTCCAGCATCGCGAGGCGACGTCCGGTCATGACGGCGCCCGGCGACACGCAGTTCACCTGCACGCCGCCGTCGATGCCGCGTTCGGCGAATGCCTTTGCCAGTGCCTCGATCGCGGCGTTGATCGTACCCACCGCCGGCGCGCGACAGCACGGCGGCGTTGCCTGAGGTGAAGATGACAGCGCCTTGCGATGCCTTCAGCGCATCCCAGGCCTGGATCGTCAGCCGCCTGGCGCCGTGAAACTTGAGCGCGATGCCTGCGTCCCATTGCGCATCGGTCATCTCGAACAGGTCGAGCCCCGCGACCGCACCGGCGACATTGACCAGCGCGTCGATGCGCCCGAAGCGATCCAGTGCCGCCTTGACCACGTCGTCAGCGGCCGTCGGTGAAGCAAGGTCGAGGTCGAACACCAGCGGCATGCGGCCGCCGGCTTCGATCTCGTTGCTGACCTCGTGGAGCTTCTCGCCGCTGCGCGCGACGAGGATGATGGCGGAAAAATCCCGCGCAAGCCGCAGCGCCGTAGCGCGCCCGATACCGGCGCTTGCGCCGGTCACGATGGCGACGGATTGGGTCATGTGATTGCCTTGGTAGACCGGCGCGCGCGTCAGCGGCTCAGGAATTCGCGGATGCTTTGCGCGATCTCGGCGGCATGGGTTTCCAGCGCGAAATATCCGGTGTCGAGGAGTTTGATGACCGCCTTCGGATTGTCACGCTTGAACGCCTCGGCGCCCGGCGGCCCTTCGGAGTTCTGCCTGATCGCCCTGGGATAGGCTGGGCGCAGTGGCCGCCGGCTGGGAGGCCGCGCTGATCAAGCGTCCCGGCAATGATCTGCTCGGCGTCGGTCCGCAGCCGCAAGCGGTTGGTGATGATCTGGACGATGTCGCCGACCAGCTGATCCGCCGCTACGGCGCCGAAGGGTAATGAGCCCTGACGGATCGTGCGCCGCAAGGACCTTAAAACTCCCGCCGGGCCCGATAGCTCGGAAGCGCATAAAACCGGAATGAAATCCATAGCGCTTTTCAACCATGCCCCTTGAGCTTTCCTCAACTTCCCCGGCCGATGCTTTGGCCGCGCCGCACAGGATCGACAACGGGATCGACAAGGAGCTGAGCATGTCGGCCAAGGCACGAACGACCGGACGAGCGACTGCGACAAACGTCTCCGCGCAATCGCGCGAGGATATCCTTAACGCGCGGGCCATCAGCACGCTGGGCGCCGGCGTCGTCAACGCGATGAGCGCGGTCGGTGCCGCGGTCATCAAGAAGCACAAGCCGGTGCTCGGCAAGAGTCCGGACTGGTTCTGGCACATGTTTGCGAAATGCGAGGCCAAGGCCGCGCGGGTCGCCGAGCAGGCTGCGCGCGATCCGCAGGCCTGCGGCGATGCCACCTTCATCGAGGTCTACGCCGCGCAACTGCCGAAGCTGATGGCGTCCGCACTCGAGAGCCACGACAAGGCGCTCAAGGCGAAGTGACGTCGCGTCAGGAAGATGCGGACAACGGCGATCGTCCTGTTGGCGTTCCCGCGCGCTCTGCCACGCAGGGCAGCCATGCACCTGAAACCACGACCTGCCGCCGTTCGTAACCAACGGGTGGCGGAAGTCCGCACTCGCGGACTTCGGATTTTTCAATCCGGGACGGTCGATGGTGAAGCACCTTATTTCCGATGAAGAGAAGTGTGACGCGTGTAACGGGACTGGCTTTCCCAAGGTGAGGCAGCCGAGCGAGCCGGGAAGGAAAATCTACCCGGAGCCTTGCAAGAAATGCGGCGGCAAGGGGCGGGTCAAAAAGGCGACGTGGGGCAAGTCGTAGCGCAAAGCAATCAGTCTTGTCGGGCGGGTTAGCCAACCGGTCCGCGCAAAGCGCGGCCCGACGACAGGCTCCGCGTAACCCGCGGCAGCGCCACGCCGATGGAGCTAGGGCGGGTTACGGCTTCGCCCAACCCGCTATACGTTGCCACTGCACGCGGGTGCGGCGGCATGTGACCGGCGTCACGGCAGCCACGCGCGCCGCACGCCATTGATAGCGCCATGAACGGGCGGTCCTCCCGTCAATCATGGAGCTAAAGATGACGTCCACCCTTGCAATCAGCACTTCCGATGACGGTCTTGCCCTGGTGGTGCCGGAGCACGATCAGGCGGCTGCGACCCGCGTGCCAACGGCTGCCGCTCCGCAGCGTCAGTTCTGGGAAACCGAGCACACCCGCCCGGATTTTCAGCCGTCCAGCGATGCCGCGCCGGAGCTGGCCGCGGCCACCGCGAACTATCTCGGCGAATGCATGCGGCATCCCTATCTGCCGGTGTCGGAAATCCGCGCGCGGCAGTTCGCCCGCATCAAGGAACTGGTCGAGCTCGCCTATCGCGACATCCCGGTCTACCGCGCCAAGTATGACGCCGGGGGCTTCAAGCCCGAGCATCTGCGCGACTATGACGACATCCAGAAGATCCCTGTCATCACCAAGCCGGAGCTCGTCGCGGCCTTTCCGGACCAATGCGTCAACCGGAAGTACAAGCCGGAAAACCTGTTTCCGACCCGCTCGTCCGGCTCGTCCGGCCAGACCCTCCTGATCCGCGTCGACTATGACGCCGTCATCACCGACACCATCCAGGGCGTCCGCCAGTTCGCGATGCAGAGCGGCGGCAATTACCGCGCGGAGGATCTGCTGGCGCATGTCTACACCGTGCCGTGGTGGTTCGATTCGATCGGCGGTGATTATCCGACCGCCTTCATCTCGAACCTGATCCCGCCGGCCCGCGTCGCCCAGCATCTGCGGTATCTCGGGCCGAAGATCCTGTCGCTCTATCCGTCGAGCCTGGACGCGCTGATGCCGCATGTCGACGAGTTCCGTTCGTCGCTCAATCTCGCGGTGACGCATTCGGAATATTCCTCGCGCGCCGCCCGTCAGGAATGGTCGCGCCAGCTCGGCGTGCCCGTGCTCGACGAATATTCCTCCGAGGAGGCGACGCGGATCGCGCTCGAGATGCCCAATGGCCAATATCATGTCTGCGAGGACACCGTGCATCTCGATGTGCTCGACCCCGTCACGATGGAGCCGCAAGCGCCCGGCCAGTCCGGCATCGCTGTCATCACCAACCTGCTCAATGAAGCGATGCCGTTCATCCGCTATGTGCAGGGCGACTACATCACCCAGCCGGCCAATCCTGCGCCGTCTGATATCAACTGGTCGCAGATCGCGAGCATCGACGGCAGGCTCAACGACGCCTTCGTCAACCGCGACGGCCGCAAGGTGCCGGCCGGCAGCATCTTGGATGCGACCTATCGCTGGATGTTCGACTGCAACCTGCATCTGGCGCAGTTCGAGATCGTGCAGCGCGGCGTCGACCTGGTCGAGGCGCGCGTCGTGCTCGGCCAGGACGTGCCGATGTCGCGGCTGCACGGCTCGGTCGCGCATCTGGAGGATCTGCTCGCGGCCTGCCTCGAGCATCCGGTCCGGGTGCAGGCGCACGCGCTGCTGGCATTTCCGCCCAAGGTCGGCAAGCGCCGCCCGATCCGCCGCGAGATCGATTGATCCCGGCGAGAGGAGGAGTGCGTGCCATGACACAGTCACTGAACCGCATCGCCGCCATGACGGCGCGCTATTACTACATCCTGCGCTCGTCATGGTTGCGGCTGCTCGAGATCGTCTATTGGCCGGCGATGCAGATGATGGTGTGGGGTTTCCTCTACACCTACCTCTATGACAGCAAGTCGGCGATGGCGTCCACCGCCGGCCTGCTGCTCGGCGCCGTCCTGCTCTGGGACGTGCTGTTTCGCGGCCAACTCGGCTTCACCTTCACATTCCTGGAGGAGATCTGGTCGCGCAATCTCGCCAATCTGATGATGAGCCCGCTGCAGCCTTTTGAACTCGCGGCCTCGCTGATGCTGATGAGCCTGATCCGCCTCGTGATCGGCACGCTGCCTGTGCTGCTGCTGACATGGCTGCTGTTCGGCTTCAATGTCTATGCGATGGGGCCGGGGCTGATCGCATTCTTCCTCAACCTGGTGCTGACCAGTTGGGCGATCGGGCTCGTCGTCGCCGGCCTAGTGATCCGCCAGGGCTTTGGCGCAGAAAGCCTGGCTTACTCGATCATGATCGTGCTGCTGCCGCTGTGCTGCGTCTACTATCCGGTCGCGGCGCTGCCGGTCTGGCTGCATCCGGTGGCCTGGTCGCTGACGCCGACCTATGTGTTCGAGGGCATGCGCGCCGTGCTGCTCGACGGCACCTTCCGCACTGACTTGATGCTCGAATGCCTCGCGCTCAATGCGGTCTATCTCGGCATTGGCTTCACCACATTCGTAACTCTGCTGCAGAGCGCCCGCCACAAGGGCGGCCTGCTCACCATGGGCGAGTAAGGGGAGAGATTCGTGAGCCGCATCGAACATTTCCTGGCCCGCAGGCATCTGACACCGGTGTCGCCAGGCACCACACCGACGCAGGGCAATGCGCCTGATCGTCTCGACATCGATGACGCACCGGCGATCGCGGTCGAGAGCCTCTGCAAGCAGTACCGCACCCATCGGGCGGTCGACGAGGTCAACTTCATCGTGCCGAAGGGCTGGACCGTCGGCCTGCTCGGCGGCAACGGCGCCGGCAAGACCACCACCATCTCCATGATCATGGGCCTGGTGGTGCCAAGCTTCGGCCGCGCCATGGTGCTGGGCCACGACATGGCGACCGAACGCCATAAGGTTCTCAGCCGGATGAACTTTGAAAGCCCCTATGTCGCGCTGCCGGGACGGCTCACCGTGCGCCAGAATCTGACGGTGTTCGGCCGGCTCTACGGCGTCGCCAATCTCAAGGCGAAAATCGAGGAGCTGATCGAGGATTTCGAGCTCGGCGACGTGCTCGATCGCGTCACCGGCCGGCTCTCGGCCGGCCAGAAGACCCGCGTCGCGGTGGCGAAGGCACTGATCAACGATCCCGACGTGCTGCTGCTCGACGAGCCGACGGCATCGCTCGATCCTGATCGTGCCGAGTGGGTCCGCAGCCGGTTGCGCGCCTATCAAAAGCGCCGCGGAGCCACCATCCTGCTGTCCTCGCACAACATGACCGAGGTCGAGCAGCTCTGCGATTTCGTCGTGATCATGAACCGCGGCCGCGTCGTTGCGATGGGGCCCCCGCAAGAGCTCGCCGAGCGCTTCAAGTGCCGGGATCTCGACGAGGTCTTCATCTATCTGGCGAGGGTCGCGTGATGTCCTCATCTGGTTCTCCGAACGACAAGCCGGTTGCGATCCGTCAGGAACGCCGTTCGGACGTGGCGGCGCAAGACGGTCTGCTCGACGCTGCATTCGGTCCTGGCCGTTTCGCCAAGACCTCGGAGCGGCTGCGCGAGGGCCGCAAACCTGCGCGCGGCCTCGCGTTTGTCGCGCGCCGTGGCGGCCAGCTGGTCGGTACGTTACGGCTATGGCCGGTCGTGACCGGCACCGGTCACACCTGCCTGCTGCTCGGTCCGCTTGCGGTCGCCGAGGATGCCCGATGTCTGGGCATCGGCGCCGCGCTGATGGGACAGGCGTTGGCGCGGGCGCAGCAGCTCGGCCACCGCGCCGTCATCCTGGTCGGCGATGCCGCCTATTACGAACGGTTCGGTTTCTCGGCCCAGAAAACCGCTGCGTTCCGCATGCCCGGTCCATACGAACGCGATCGCCTGCTGGCCGTTGAGCTGGTGCCGGGCGCGCTGCGAGGGGCGGGCGGCCTGATTGCCGCGGCCGACCCGAGGCCGTCGCGGTTGTCCGGATTGATGGACCGGATCGTAGGCCCCCCGGCCCCGATCGGACAACCGGCCTGATCCGGCACCTTTTTACGCCATGGGGGCATGGCGATTTGGTCGGTCTTGGCGTAAAGCAGCCCAAATCGTCATGCGGCTGTGCCGCCTGCCGGGTACGCAGCTTCAGGTCGTCCCGCTCGACGTTCTGCGCCCGGACCAATCAAGGTTTCCCATCTCGTGCCCTTTCCGACCACAAGTCCGCCGCTCGCGCGCGCCCTGGCTGAGCGCAACTACGAACAACCCACCCCCGTCCAGCGCGCCGTGCTCGCGGACGATGCCGTTGGCCGTGACCTGCTGGTTTCGGCCCAAACCGGCTCGGGCAAGACCGTTGCCTACGGATTGGCCATGGCAAAGGACCTGCTCGGCGACGCCGAGCGGTTCGAGCCGGCCGCCGCACCGCTGGCGCTGATCGTCGCGCCGACGCGCGAGCTCGCCTTGCAGGTTCAGCGCGAGCTCGCATGGCTCTATGAACATGCCGACGCCCGCGTCGTCTCCTGCGTCGGCGGCATGGACCCGCGTCGCGAGCAGCGCGAGCTTGCGGCGGGCGCCCACATCGTGGTCGGCACGCCCGGCCGGCTGTGCGACCATTTGCGCCGCGGCCGTCTCGATATTTCGGGATTGCGCGTCGTCGTGCTCGACGAGGCCGATGAGATGCTCAATCTCGGCTTCCGCGAGGACATGGAATTCATCCTCGAGACCACGCCGGACACGCGCCGCACCCTGCTGTTCTCGGCGACGTTTCCGCGCGGCATCGTCGCGCTGGCCAAGCAGTATCAGCAGCAGGCGTTCCGGATCGAGGTCGCGGGCGACGAAGGCGGCCACGCCGATATCGAGTACCGCGCCATCCGGGTCGCTGCCGACGATGTCGAGCACGCGGTCGTCAACGTGCTGCGCTTCCATGAGGCGCCGAGCGCGCTGGTGTTCTGCAACACCCGCGAAGCCGTCCGGCATTTGCAGGCGGCGCTGCTGGAGCGCGGATTCTCGGTGGCCGCGCTGTCGGGCGAGATGACCCAGAACGAGCGGACCCAAGCGTTGCAGGCGCTGCGCGACGGACGGTCCCGGGTTTGCGTCGCGACCGACGTGGCGGCGCGCGGCATCGATTTGCCGAGCCTCGATCTCGTCATTCACGCGGATCTGCCGAAAGACCCGGAGGTGATGCAGCATCGCTCGGGCCGCACCGGCCGCGCCGGCCGCAAGGGTGTCAGCATCCTGCTGGTGCCGCCGGCACGGCGGCGGCGCGCCGAATTGCTGCTCGATCTCGCCGGCATCGATATTGTCTGGGGCACCGCGCCGCAGGCGGACGAGATCCGCAAGCTCGACCATGAGCGCCTGCTCAAGGATGCGGTGTTCTCCGAGGAGACGACATCAGACGATCTGGCGCTGGCGCAGGCCTTGCTCGCCGAACGCTCGCCCGAGGTGATTGCCGCGGCATTGGCCCGGCTCTATCGCGCGCGGTTGCCGTCGCCCGAAGACATTCTCGATCCCGGCGAGGGACGTGGCCGCGACCGCGGCGACCGCGGCGATCGCGCCTCGCGCCGCGAGGAGCGTGCCGCCGGGCCGCGCGCGAAGACCGGGAAGTCTCCGCGCCACGGCATGGAGGAGGCGACCGTCTGGTTCCGCGCCGCGATCGGGCGCCGGAAGAATGCCGAAGCGCGCTGGCTGCTGCCGATGATCTGTCGCCGTGGCGGCATCGACAAGCGCGACATCGGCGCCATCAAGGTCATGGACACGACCACCGAGTTCGAGATCGCCGCCCGGGTTGCGGACTCCTTCGCCACGAAGATCAAGCGTCCGGACAAGGAAGACAGCATCCGCATCGAGCCGCTGGCCGACGCTCCGCAGGTTCAGGCGCCATCGGAGAAACCGGCACGCAAGCCCAGGCACGATGCATGGCGTGACAAGGACGACGGCGGGCACCGCGCGCCGCGCAGCGACGAGCCGCGTGACGAGGCGGCCGCAAAGCGCCGCGGCAAACCGGACCGGGAGGCGAGAGCGTTTTCGCGCGAAGCGGGCGGCGGCTCGCGTGAAGACTACGCGTCAAGACAGGAATCCAGAGCGCCGTCCCGGTTCGATCGCGATGGAAAAGGCTCGAGGCCGACATCCGGCGACGAGCCAAGGTTCGGCAAGAAAAAGAAACACCGGGGCAAGTCCGGCCAGGCCGGACACACGCCGTGGCCGGATGTCGCGGCGAAACCGAAGTTCGGCAAGAAGCCAAAGAAGAAGCGCCGCGGCTAGCGGTGCTTGGTGTCATGCTACGTGAGGTGAGCAAGCTGCTCAGGCTCCCTCCCCCCTTGCGGGGGAGGGTTGGGGAGAGGGGTGCCACACGGCAAGCTCTCTCCCACTCAGTCGAAGTGTGCAATACACGCCGCCGAAATCGCACGAGTTGATTGATGATCTCGCCCGGGGCCACCCCTCTCCCCAACCCTCCCCCGCAAGGGGGGAGGGAGCCGTTCCGCCAGTGCGCCCCTTACAACTGCGATGCACTGAGTTGTCCGACGGACAGCCCAGAAAAACGCGTCAACTCTTCGCGACGACGATTTCTTATGATTTGGGTGGCTAGCGCGATTGTCGCGCGTGCAGCCCGGCATTTTGCAGCCGCTTCACCCCTCACGCCACCAGTGCGATCTTCGGCACGGTGGCGACCACCGACTGGTTGCGGCCGTTGGCTTTGGCGGCGTAGAGCGCCTTGTCGGCGGCTTCGATCAGGTCGGACCATTGCTGGCCTGCAAGCGGCCGCATGCTGGCGACGCCGATGCTCACCGTCGTGATCAGCTCGCCTTCGCACCATTGCTGGACCTTGTTGCGGATGGACTCCGCCAGCTTGAACGCCTCGAGCGCGGTCATGTTGGGCAGCAGCACCGCAAATTCCTCGCCGCCGAACCGTGCCGGGCAATCCCCGGCGCGGCGCACTGCGTCGGAAATGCAGATCGCGATTCCGACCAGCACCTGGTCGCCGGCCTGATGCCCATAGGTGTCGTTGTAGGCCTTGAAATGATCGGCATCGATCATCAACAGCGCGACCGGCTGGCCGTGCCGACTGGCCCGGCGCCACTCGCGCTCGATCTCGCCGTCGAACTTGCGCCGGTTCTTCAGGCCGGTGAGGGCGTCGGTGGTTGCCAGTTCCTCGAGCTTGTCCTCGGCGTCGGCGCGGCGGACGATCTCGCGGGCCAGCACCAGCGTTGCGCTGAGCACGAACAGGATCAGCAGCGCCATGATCACACCGATCCGGACCGCTTCGGTGCGCCAGAGGTTGAACACGGCTTCGAGCGGCTTGCCGACCACGACGTAAAGCGGCCCGGCACTGCTGCGCCTGACATAGAGCCGCGGCGTGTCGTCGACCGGTCCCTTGCCCGAAAAGGCGCCGCCCACCTTCAGGTTCTCGGCCTTCCAGGCCAGCTCCTCCGCCAGGTTCTTGCCGATCACATCGAGATCGAACGGCGTCCGCATGATGATGGTGCGGTCGTTGCGCAGCACGGTGATGGTATCGCCCGGCACGAGGTTCAGCCGCCCGAACAGATCATGGAAATAGCTGAAGCGGATCGAGCCGACCACGATACCGAGAAAGCGGCCGTCGTCGCCGACGATACGCCGGCTCAGCACGATGGCGTACGCGCCGCGATGCAGCATCGGCCGGCTGATATACAGCCCGGTGTCGGGGTGGTCGCGCTGGATGGTGAAATAGTCCTCGTCGCTGCGGTTCTCCGGCCGCGGATCGAGGCTGGCGGCGTCGATGGTGAGATTGCCCTCGGCATCGAACACTTGGATCGCGCCGAAATGCTGTGCGGTCGCGGCGTGATCGAACAGGATCAGCTGGCGCAGCTCCTTGCTGACGCTGCGGATCTCCGGCATTTCGAGATTGCTGGCGACTGCGCGCAGCGACAGGTCGTAGAGCTCGATGTTGCGGCTGACGTCGGCCTCGATGCCTGACGCCAGATTCTCCAGGGTCCGGCGCGCCAGTTGCTCCTCGCCGCGGCGCATATCCAGCATCACGCCGGTGCAGACTGCGGAGAAGCCGAGGACGGTCGCGACCGACGAGGCGATCAGCAGCTTTGCCGATAGCCGCCAGCGCCGCCTTGCGTCCTTTCGCCGTCGAAATAGCATGTCCCGCTCCAAAGCGCCGTCATGCATTGGGAAATCTTGTTGTCGCCTTAAATGGCGACAGCGGCCGCCGAATGGGTTAACGGGTGGTTGCCGAACCTCATCTATTGCCATCGAGGACGTTGTGAACGACTACGACCCGCTGCGGGATTACCTGAAGAAGCAGCATCTGCCCGAATTCGTGCTGACCTTCGACGAGATCGAGGCGATCATCGATGCGGCGCTGCCGCGCGCCGCGCACCGCGCGTCGTGGTGGGAAACCCAGCGCAGTCCGCAAGAGAAGATGCCGCAGCGTGAGGCCTGTCTCGAGGCCGGCTACATCGCCACCCGCCAGGCCGACGGCAAGAGCGTCAAGTTCAAGAAAATCCCGAAGCCGCGCTGAGGCGCGAAGCGACGCCACGCCCTGGTTTGTCATCGCCCGCGAATGCGGGCGATCCAGTATTCCAGAGACGTCGGAGTGATACGGACAAGCCGCGGCGTACTGGATACTCCGCTTTCGCGGAGTATGACGTCCGCGAGCGGGCTGGCAGAGTGCCTTGGCTCAGGCCTAGCTGGCGGCTTCCAGCCGTTCCTCGGTGAGCAGCCGCGTGGCGGCGTCGGCGTCCATCGGCTCGCCGAAGGCGAAGCCCTGGGCGTATTCGCAGCCGAGCTGGTAGAGCTCGACGGCATCCGAATCCGTCTCGGCGCCTTCCGCGACCACGTCCATGCCGAGATCGTGCGCCAGCGCGATGATCGACTTCAGGATCACCGGGCGGGTGCCGCGGCTCGTGGTGCGGACGAAGGACTGGTCGATCTTGATGGTGTCGAATGGGAACCGCTGCAGATAGGACAGCGAGGAGTGCCCGGTGCCGAAATCGTCGAGCGACAGCCCGGTCCCGAGCTCGCGAATCCGCGCCAGCATCTGGGCGGCGTGCTCCGGATTTTCCATCACGAGCGATTCCGTCAGCTCCAGCTTCAGCGTGCCGCGCGCCACCGAGGAGCGCGACAGCACGGTGCGGATGTCGTGGATCAGATCGTGGCGCAGCAATTGCCGCGACGACACGTTGACCGACGCGAAGATCGGCTCGCGCGCGCGCATCGCGCGCTGCCACACCGCGAGCTGGCGCGCGGTCTGGTCCATCACGAACATGCCGAGATCGACGATCAGGCCGGTCTCCTCGGCGACGTTGATGAATTCCGACGGCGACATCCGGCCGAGCTTGGGATGGTCCCAGCGCGCCAGCGCCTCGAAGCCGGCGATCGCGCGATCTTCCAGCCGCACGATCGGCTGGTACAGGATCGTGATCTCCTGCCGCTCGATGGCGCGGCGCAGGTCGCTCTCGAGCGTCAGGCGGTCGGTCTTCCGCGCCCGCATCGCCGGCTTGTAGACGTCGATGCGGTCGCCGCCGATCCGCTTCGAATGATACATCGCAAGCTCGGCGTCCTTGATGATCTCGTCGGTCAGCGGCGCGGCCGGATCGGACAGCGCAAGGCCGATCGAGGCGGTCAGGAAGATCTCGCGGTCATTGAAGGCGATCGGCGCGCGGATGGTCTTGCGGATGGTCTCGGCGAAATTGGTGATCCGCGCCGGGTCCTGCTCCGACAGCAGGATCAGGCCGAACTGGTCGCCGGCCATCCGTGCCAGCGTGTCCTGCGGCTTGAGGATACGGGTCAGCCGCCGCGCCAGCGTCAGCAGGATGGAATCGCCGACCGCGATGCCGACGGAATCGTTGACCTGCTTGAAGCGGTCGAGGTCGATCACCATCAGGGTCGGCCGCAGGTTCGGCATGGTCTTGGCGAGGTTCGCCACCGCGCTGAGGCGATCCATGAACAGCTTGCGGTTGGGCAGGCCGGTCAGATTGTCGTGTACGGAGTCGTGCAGCATCCGCTCTTCGGAGTTCTTGAACTCGGTGACGTCGGTCAGCGTCCCGACCACGCGCGAGACCTCGCCGTCGGAGCCGACCACCGGCCGCGCCTTCAGCGCGAACCACATGAAGTGGCCGTCGGGCGTGCGCAGCCGGAAATCCTGCACCAGGCGGCCGCGGCGCTGGTCGAGCACGCTGTCGAGCGCGGCGCGGAAGCGGTCCTGGTCGAGCGGGTGCAGCACCTCGAGCCATTTCGCGGCGGGGCCTTCCAGCGTGCCGCGCTTCAGCCCGAGCAGGGCCTCGGTCTCGGGGCTGGTGAACACCTTGTCGGCGGAGACGTCCCAGTCCCAGATCAGATCGCCGGAGCCGGTCAGCGCCAGCGCGCGGCGCTCGACATCGGAGACGACGCCGGTGGTGGCGCCGCCGCCGGCGAAGGCGTGCTGCATCACCGTAAAGCCAATGAGCATCACGATCAGCACCAGGCCGCCGAGCAGCGCGGGACCGACGATGTCGTTGGTGACCGAGCCGGCAACGGTCATGCCGGCCGCGACCACCCAGACCACCAGCAGGAACCAGGTCGGGATCAACAGCACCGCGCGGTCGAAGCCGTGGGTCGAGAGATAGACGATCAGCGCGAAGCCGGCGAAGGCGATCATGACCAGCGACATCCGCGCGATGCCGGAGGCGACCGCGGGATCGAACAGCGCCAGCGCCACCAGCGAGCCGAGGAAGAGCAGCCAGCCGATCGTGATGTGCGAGTAGCGGACGTGCCATCGACTGAGATTGAGATACGCGAACAGGAACACCAGCAGCGTCGCCGCGAGGATCGCCTCGCCCGCCGCGCGCCAGACGCGCTCGGCGTTGTTCGACATGTCGAGCACCTTGCCCCAGAAGCCGAAGTCGACGCCGATATAGACCAGCACCGCCCAGGCCAGCGCCGCGGCGGCCGGGAACATGATGCTGCCCTTGACCACAAACAAAATCGTGAGCACGAGCGCGAGCAGGCCCGAAATGCCGATCACGATGCCCTGGTACAGCGTGAACGAATTGACCTTGTCCTTGTAAGCGTCGGGTTCCCACAGATAGAGCTGCGGCAGCTTGTCGGTGCGCAGTTCCGCGACATAGGTGACGACGGCGCCGGGATCGAGCGTGATGCGGAACACGTCGGCGGTCGGGCTTTCCTGCCGCTCGGGACGATCGCCGACCGACGGCGTGATGGTCGCGATGCGCGACAGGCCGAGGTCAGGCCACAACAGGCCTGATGACACGATGCGATAGTGCGGTGCGACGATCAGGCGGTCGAGCTGGTCGTCAGTGTTGTTCGCGAGCGCGAACACCACCCAGTTCTGGCCGCCTTCGCGGGCGCGAACTTCGATGCGGCGGACGATGCCGTCGGTTCCGGGAGCGGTGGAGACCTGGATGCGGTCGGTTTCACTGCGCTGATGGTCGAGAACCGCCGTCAAATCGATCGCCGGCGCATCGCTGCGCACGCTGACCGCGTCGATCGCATACGCGGCAGGCGCAGCGGCAAACATCATGAGGCCCAGCGCCAGCAGCGCAAGGCACCTGATCAGACGCAATGTCAGTACTCCGCGATCGACAAACTGCCCGGGCCCGGCGACCGGCCCGGAGGTGGCGCGATAAATGACACGAAAGCGAAGGGAATCAAAGGGTTTCCGCCCCTGCTTCCATGGCGAGAGTTAAACCACCAACACAATTTTGCCAATATGTTCGCTGGTCTCCATGCGGCGGTGCGCATCGGCGGCCTTTTCCAGCGGGAATGTGCTGTCCATCAGCGGTTTGACGCGTCCTTCGCGCAGCAGCGGCAGCACCTTTGCCTCGATTGCCGCGACCATCGCCGCCTTGTCCGCATTACTACGGGGGCGCAGGGTCGAGCCGGTGTGGTGCAGCCGCTTGACCATCAGCTTGGCAAAATTGGCTGTGGCCTTCGGTGTTCCCGACAGGAACGCGATCTGGACGATGCGGCCTTCGACGGCGGCGGCGTCATAGTTCCGGTCGATATAGTCGCCGCCCACCATGTCGAGGATGACGTTGGCGCCGGCACCGTCGGTCGCCTTCTTCACCGCCTCGACAAAGTCCTCGGTCTTGTAGTTCACCGCGTGATCGGCGCCGAGCTTGAGGCAGGCGTCGGCCTTGTCCTGCGAGCCGACGGTGACGATCACCTTGGCGCCGAAGGCCTTGGCGAGCTGGATCGCCATCGTGCCGATGCCCGACGAGCCGCCGTGAATCAGCAGCGTTTCGCCGGCCTTGAGCGCGCCGCGCTCGAACACATTGTGCCAGACCGTCATCAGCGTTTCCGGGATCGCGCCGGCTTCCTGCATCGACAGTGAGGGCGGCACGGTCATCGCCTGCGCGTCCTGCGCGATGCAATATTGCGCGTAGCCGCCGCCGGCGACGAGCGACATCACCTTGTCGCCGATCTTGTGCTTCGCACCTTCGCCGAGCGCGACCACTTCGCCGGCGATCTCGAGGCCGGGCAGGTCGCTTGCGCCGGGCGGCGGCGGATACGAGCCGGAGCGCTGCGCGACATCAGGACGATTGACGCCGGCGGCCGCGACCTTGACCAGGATCTCGCCGGCCTTCGGCACCGGCAACGCGCGGGTCTCGGGCACCAGCACCTCCGGGCCACCGGGCTTGCTGATGGCAACGACGGTCATTTGCGCGGGCAGATTGGGCATGATGTGTCCCTGGTCAGTGGAGAGGATTGGCGGATGGCATACCGCCTTTTCCAACGAAGCGAAACGCCGTTAAGCCCCGAACCGGGCCGTCAGGTGGTCTGTTCTCTCAGGCGTGATTTTCTCGACCAGCGGCCGGGTCTTGCGACCGCTGTCCTGTCCCCACACTCCGGCAGCGCGACGAGTGAACCATTGGCCAGCGTGGACACGCGCCAGATGTTGCGCGCGCACCAAAGTCACTGCAAAATTCTCCTGCGCGCGGATATTCACTTTCTCTGGCCGCAACGCGCCAGATCACATCGCCGGGAGGACACATGCCGATCGAGGATGAGGACCGGCCGCGGAAGAAGATCAGCCACGAGATCGGACAGGATCTCTCGCTGCTGTCGGTCGAGGAATTGACCGAGCGCATCGCGCTGCTCACTGCCGAAGTCGATCGGTTGAAAGAGGCGATGACGAAGAAGCGCGCGTCGAAGGACGCGGCGAATTCGTTCTTCAAGTCGTAGGTCGCGCCAGCGACATTGCTCCCACCTCCCCTTGAAAAGGGGAGGTCGCTTTGCTCGTCAGAGCAAAGCGGGTGGGGATCTGCTCTCACCACTTGCACCGTTGGCTGCGGCTGACCCCCATCCCGACCTTCCCCCTTTCAGGGGGAAGGAGAAGAGACACCGCCCGGGTGACGCGTGATCCGGGCCACGCATCTCGCGCACCTGTCCCAAACTCGGTCACTGGCCGACATGGCAAACAAAGCCTGAAGAAATCCGCTCATTTACGATCGGTTAAGCTTTCTCGATTATGACTGCATTGTCCTCGTTTGGACACCGAGTGGCTCCTGTCCACTCTGTTTGACGCCTCCCTGTTATCAACTTCAAAAGCCGCCGGAAACGGCGGCTCTTTTTTGTGCGTCCTATCCCTTGGAAACCATAAATCCGGTTGCGGCTGGACTCTTCGGCGCGCCCGCGCAATGATTTGTTCATCATAAGCTGGCGCGTGAGATGCCAGCGGGCGTTAAGATGGTGTGAGGGCGTTAACCATGGCGGATCGTTCCCAGAACGAAGCCGGGCTTGTGCTGTTCAGTGAGCGGCTGACCAATTCTGCGGCATTCGGCGTGCTGTTCCGGGAAGGCATGGACCTGGTCGAGCAGACCGCCGCCTATCTCGACGGCGACGGCCGCACCGAGGCCAAGGCGCTGGAACGGTCTGTCAGCCTGACCTATGCCACCGAAAGCATGCGCCTGACCACGCGGCTGATGCAGCTCGCGTCGTGGCTGCTGCTGCATCGCGCGGTCAAGGAGGGCGAGATGACGCTGACCCAGGCCAATCGCGAGAAGACCAAGGTGAAGCTCTCGGCCGCCGATCCCGGTCCGGTCGATATGGTCACCAAGCTGCCCGAGCAATTGCAGCAGCTGATCACCCGCTCGATGGATCTGCAGGCGCGCGTCCGCCGCCTCGACACCACGATCCACGCGCCGGCGCCGGATCGCTCGACGATCGGCAATCCGCTGGTGCCGCAGCTCAACCGCCTCAAGGCTGCGTTCGAGCAGTGAGATCGGTGCCGAGCGGTTTCGCTGGCGCAATCCGCTCCGCCTTGCCGGGGACGATCATTGGACACATTTTTCCTCGCCTGGGTCATGCTCGGATGGCTGGTCTTCGCATGGGCCCTGCTGCGGATGATCTGGGCTGCGTACGTGGCCGGCGACCTTGGTTGGTCATCGTACTTCGGCGGCACTTTCTTGCTGGCTGACTACAACCGTAAGCGCTTTCGCATTCTACTTTGCGCCTTTGGTTGGTTCATGTTTGGTGCGATCCTCTACAATGTCCTTCAACCCACAGCACCTTCCGAACCAAGGGTAGGGCATGTCGGGAAATAGCGGGTTTACAGCGTGTTCTCTCGGCGAAAGTCGCTCATAGCCGCAGCCGCTTCGGCCGTGCTCCTTGCGGCCGCAATTGGCGAAGCTAGCAGCCAGCCGGCCAACCACCCTGAGCCCAAAACTCCTGCGGAAATGGCCGAGGCAATCGCTCATTCTATTAACGCAATGGCTCACGAGTCCCGCGCGAAGGTGCCGAAATACGGCGACCCCGCCGATCGCCTTCGAATCTGCGACGTCGCACGACAACGTCGTCGATGTGCATTACAGGGCGAATGATGCGGGAATGCTTCCTCGCAACAAGGCCGAAGGCGAGGAGGAGCGACTTCGATTTGCCGGCAGGTTTTGCTTCGATCGCCGCATATCGCTGTTTCAAAAGAATGGAGTGGTGATCCACCGAGTCCTTTTCGCGCCCGATAATGGCGCCCCCTTCGAATTCACTATCGATCAATCGACGTGCACTGCGCTGATAGAGGACGCCAAAGCGCGCGCCGAATCCGCCAAGCGAGCGGCAGGGCCGGCGCCGAACTCGCTAACCGAGCCGAAGCGCGTGCACACCATGACCATTCGGCCGGAGCAGACCGAGCAAAGATAATTCAATCGGCATCGAGCCGCGGCTGACCAGTCGATGCCCTGGCCCGCCGCGTCGATCGGCTCTGATCCAGGATGGTGCGTAACCGTATCGCCGCCGTCTCCAGCTCCTCCGGTTCGAAGCCGCCGAAGCCGAGCATGAGGCCGGATCGAGGCGCGGCCTCATACATCGATGAGATCGGCCGCACGACGATGCCGTCGGCGAGCGCGGCCTTCGCCAATTGCACATCGTCGAAGCGCCGCGGCAGCCACAGCAACAGATGCATGCCCTGGTCGCTTGGTTGCAGCGTGACGTCATCGGGCATGTGTCGCTCGAGCGCCGCAATCAGTGTCGCGCGCCGCCCGGCATAGACGCCGCGGATGCGCCTGATATGCGCTTCGAACAGCCCCTCGCGCATATAGGCCGCCAGCACATGCTGGTCGGCGGTCGGTGAGTGCCGGTCGAGCAGGGCGCGTGCGCCGGCGAAGGCGTCGATCAGCGGCGAAGGCGCCACGACATAGCCGAGCCGCAGCGAGGGAAACAGCACCTTGCTCAGCGTGCCCAGATAAATCACCCGCGACGGCGCAAGGCCCTGCATCGACGGAAAGGGATGGCCGGCATAGCGCAGCTCGCTGTCGTAATCGTCCTCGACGATCCACGCATTGCTTCGCTGCGCCCAAGCCACCAGCGCGTTGCGGCGGGCCATGCTCATCGGCATTCCCAGCGGATATTGATGCGAGGGCGTCACGAACGCCGCGCGCGCATGCGGGGAGGCCGCGATGGCGGCCTCGACGTCAATGCCCTGCGCATCGACGGGAACGCGCGTGGTGACGAGATCGAGATCGTCAAGCACCGCCGTCATGCCGGGATAGGCGGGATCCTCGGCCCAGACGCGATCGCCCGACGACAGCAGCACGCGGCCGGCGAGATAGAGTCCCTGTTGCGTGCCGGCCGTGATCACGACCTGCCCCGGCTCGCAATGCACCGCGCGGGATTTGCGCACATAGTCCGCGATCGCCTGCCGCAGCTCCATCAGGCCGCGCGGATCGCCGTAGCTCGCCGGCGCCGCCGCCCGCGATGCACGCACACGGTTGCCGAGGCGGCGCCAATTGTCGTCAGGTGCGACCGCGCCACCGGGGACTGCGATCGCAAACGGGATTTCGGGCATCGGCGTGAAGGCCGCCACCACTTTGGCGAGCCGCATCGCGCGCGGCGGCAACTGGATCGGTGCGGGCTTGTCGGGGCCGCGACCAGCCGACGGGCGAACGGGCTGCGCCTGTTCGGCAAGCGTCGGCGCGACGCGGGTGCCGGCGCCGATCTGTGCTTCCAGATAGCCCTCGGCCTGCAACTGCTCGAAGGCTTCCGCGACCGTGCCGCGCGCGACGCCAAGCGAGGCCGAGAGCGCGCGGGTCGACGGCAGCAATTCCCCGGCCTTCAGTTCTCCCCTCGCGATCGCGGCGCGCAAGGCTTGGGCTATCTGCCGTCCGACCTGTCCGGCGGCGCGATCGACCGCGCCGAGCGAAGGGATGCTGATCGTGGCGCGCAGGCGAGGCATAGTGGACCAGTCATTATGATCGAAAGTGGCTCTTATCATAGGCCACTTCGGCGCTATTGTGCGAGCAGCAATTGATGAGGTCTGCCAGAGGTCTGCCATGTACCTGCCGCCGCATTTCAAGATGGAAGAGCTCGGCCCGATCCACGCCGCGATGCGGGCGTCACGGCTGGCGACGCTGGTCACCGCGACCGCGGATGGACTGATCGCAACCCCGCTGCCGCTGATCCTCAATGAGAACGAGGGCGACTACGGCACGCTGTACGGCCACGTCGCGCGGCCCAATCCGCAGTGGAAGCTGCCTGCGGTCGGCGAGGCGATGGCGATCTTCATGGGCCCGGACGCCTATGTGACGCCGTCCTGGTATGTGACCAAGGCCGAGCACGGCAAGGTGGTGCCGACCTGGAATTACGTCGCCGTGCACGCCTATGGCGCGGCCGTATTCTTCGAGGATGCCGACCGTCTGCTCGAAGTCGTGACGCGGCTGACGGCGCTGCACGAGAAGTCGCGCAAGGAAGCCTGGCAGGTCAGCGATGCGCCCGATGATTTCATCAAGGCGCAGCTGCGCGGCATCGTCGGCTTCCGGATGCCGATCACGCGGATCGACGCCAAGAAGAAGATGAGCCAGAACCGCAAGCTCGAGGATCGCGCCGGTGTGATCTCGGGGCTCGAGGCCAGCGACAATCCGACTGATCGCGAGGTCGCGGCGATGATTCCGGCGAATTAGGGCGAGATGAGACTGCTTCGAGCCGCGGACTTCGCTTCACCTCGCCCCGCGTGCGGGGAGAGGTCGGAACGCATCGTCAGATGCGTTCCGGGTGAGGGGGAGTCTCCGCAAACGCAGCTATCACAGAATGCGCGGAAGCAGCCCCTCACCCCAACCCTCTCCCCGTAAGAACGGGGCGAGGGAGCGCAGCGCCGTCGCTATTCGATCCGAACTCAGCACGGCTAGACGAGACGAAAGCCTTCGATGGAATTGTACCTCGCCTTCGCGATCACGACCGCGACCTTTGCGCTGATCCCAGGTCCCGCCATGCTCTATGCCGCGGCCCGCACCCTGGCGGGCGGCCGGCGTGCGGGACTGATGGCCTCGCTCGGCCTGCATCTCGGCGGCTATGTCCATGTCATCGCGGCCGCCGCCGGCCTCGCCCTTCTGTTTCACGCTGTGCCGCCGCTGTTCACGGCGATGAAGCTTGCCGGTGCGGCCTATCTGGTTTGGCTGGGCCTGTCGCTGTTCCGCGATCGCGACAATACGAAGCGTCCCACGCTTGTGCCGCTCTCGGTCGAGCGCGCTTTCGTGCAAAGCATCGTCGTCGAGGTATTGAATCCGAAGACCGCGATCTTCTTCCTGGCGTTCCTGCCGCAGTTCGTCGATGCGTCGGCGAGCCTGCCGGTCTGGGCCCAGCTGTTCCTGCTCGGTACGATCGTCAATCTGACATTCTCGGCGGTCGATATCGTCTGCGTGCTTTTCGCCAGCGCCGTGATGTCGAAGCTGCAGCGCTCGCGCAGGTCGCAGCGGATCATGCAGCGGATCGGCGGCAGCATGCTGGTCGCGCTCGGCGCGCGGCTCGCCTTCGGGGATCGCTAAGGGCAGCCATTGTTCATTAGCGTCACGGCGTCACTCAACGCTTCGCCTTCGGCGCTTCGAACGGCATCGGCAGGCCAGCGCCTGTATTGATCTCAGAAACGGCAAGTAATCGGCGGAAATAGTTTCAACCCTCGGTAGCGCAATTCGCGATCTATGCTACCCTGGGGTTCTCGGGGCGGCTGTTCCGGCCCGGATTTGGGAGGGCAAGTCATGAGATTGTCGTCAGGCTTTGTCGCGCCTTCAGCTGCCGCCGTCTTGTCGACCGTGTTGCTGTGCGGTCCGGCAGCGTCACAGACCGATTCCGCCAAGCCGCTTCCGTCCATCACGGTCGAAGCGCCGAAGCCGGCGGCCCGGCCAAATCGCCCGACGCAGGTATCGCACCGCAGATCGCGAACCGCCCAGACGTCATCGTCGACCACGCGAGCGGCATCGCCGGCGCCGGATACAGTCCTGGGCAGGATTGCCGCGCTGGAGAAAGTCGCCAGCAATTGCAACGGTGGTTGCGAGTCGAGCATGCCGCACGGCAAGGACCCCTGGGTTGGCTGTAGCGAGTCGGCTGGCGGACAAGCATATGGACCGTTCTCGTCGACGTGCCGCGACAACCTGACCTACAAATCCTATGTCGATTGCGTCGAGACCAAATGGTTCCTGGGCGAGTACCGAAACCGAGCCTGGTGGCTGTGCAGCAGCCTGCAGGCCGCAGGGAAGTTCAAGGTCGCCGAGCTCAAGCGAGCAAGACATCCGCGATAAAGCATGATCCGGAAAAGCGCGAAGCGGTTTTCCGAAAAGATCGTGCTCGAACAGAGAGCCAAAGCGCGATGACGATTCAACCTGATCTCATCGCGCTTAGCGGTGTGTGCTCAAAAAATCCGGAAGTCCGAAGTCGAGGACCATGAGCTCCTCATCGTAGTACCTGTCGTCATACTTTGAGGCCTTTGTCTCTACGCCATAGTCTCGAAAGCCCACGCTTTCATAGAGATGCCGGGCAGGTTGGTTGTCTCGGACGACGCTCAACTGGACGAGTTCGACATTTTCACGCGCTGCGTCCAGCACCGCGTTCAACAGCAGACGTCCGATGCCGAGGTTTCTTGAGGCCGGTCGAACGTACATGCCGAACAGCCTGCCCTTGTGAGCATTCGGTCGCCCTTCCTGGATGGCGAAGCCTGCTGTCCCGACAAGTTCGTCGTCCCGAAACGCCCCCATGATGTGCGCGTTTTCAAGCCGGCTCCCGAACCAGGTCACGTCCAACCTGTCCTCCAGCTCAAAGGTGCTTCGCAACAATTCTGGATTTGCTCTTAGCGCTTCCAGGCGGATTGCCTTGAAAGACGCCGCATCGCCTGACCTCAGGCGTCGGATCGCAGCGCTCATGCACGAGCTTTCCATTTCGCATTTCGTCATTCTCGACCTTAGCGGGCAATGACTGGCTGTCACAAGGTCGGAACAACGTCTCCTCTTGATGCTGTGGACGGCTCCTCCACGGGCACGAGAGTGCCAAGGAGTGGGCGCCGATTGAGGCTCCCACGATTCGGAGGAGCAGCCTATGCAGTCAATTTCGACGATCGGTCTGGATATAGCGAAGT
>NZ_VKHP01001212.1 GCF_010811875.1 Bradyrhizobium uaiense | reverse complement strand
GGTGTTTGGTGGCGGATATTTGAGGCGATGTCCGATGATCCGGACTTCGAATATCTGATCGTCGATTCCACCATCGTTCGGGCGCATCAGCACGCCGCCGGCGCCAAAAAAGGGGGTCTGAAGATCAGGCGATCGGCCGCTCGCGCGGGGGCCTGAGCACCAAGATACATCTGGCCGTTCGAGGCTTGGGATGTCCGGTGCGGTTCACGCTGACCGCGGGTCA
>NZ_VKHP01001211.1 GCF_010811875.1 Bradyrhizobium uaiense | reverse complement strand
CTGATCAAGCGCAAGCCGCCGAAGCTTGCAGCGGTGGCGCTTGCCAACAAGGTGGCGCGCATCGCCTGGAAGCTGATGACGAGCAATGAGAGTTACGACGTTGCGCGGCTGGATCACCGCCGTAGCCCCGATCACGAGCAGCCGTCTCAGGTCCTCGTCGCCCGCCCGGGTGATCTTGCCAAGCCTGGTCTTGCCGGCGGTGGAATGGTCCTTGGGTGTGAGG
>NZ_VKHP01001210.1 GCF_010811875.1 Bradyrhizobium uaiense | reverse complement strand
GAAGCTGATGGCGCCGCAACTGGTGAAGCCCTACGTTTCGCGGAACAAGAACGACTGGCGGGATGCGGAAGGACTGTGTGAGGCGATGAGCCGGCAGCGGTTCGTACCGGTGAAGAGTGCCGAGCAGCAGGCCGCATTGATGCTGACGGGTATCCGCGACGGATTGATCGCCCGGCGCACCCAGCTGACCAATACGATCCGCGGCCATGCGGCGGAGTTTGGC
>NZ_VKHP01001209.1 GCF_010811875.1 Bradyrhizobium uaiense | reverse complement strand
TCTATGACGCTCTGAAGCTGCGGCTCAGATCGCAGCCTCTCATCCATGGCGACGAGACGACGGTTCAGGTCCTTAAGGAGAAGGACAAAAAGGCCACCAGCACATCGTATATGTGGGCTTATCGCAGTGGCAAGGGCAGTCACGAGCCCATCGTTCTTCTGGATTATCAGCCGGGCCGCGGCCAAATCCACCCGCAGGCCTTCCTCGGCGATTACCGCGGCAT
>NZ_VKHP01001208.1 GCF_010811875.1 Bradyrhizobium uaiense | reverse complement strand
TCCATAGGACGATAGCAGCCAGAGTGACGACGGCTCGGTAATTTCTGGCTGTCTTTTCGAAGCGTGTTGCGACCCGGCGGAACTGCTTGAGCTTACTGAAGCAGCATTCGACGAGATGGCGCTGGGCGTAGAGATGCTTGTCGAGTGGGTATTTGAGCGCGCGTGACGGGTTGTTGGGAATGACGGCGAGCGCGCCTTTGGCGGCGATGGCTTGGCGCAAGTGA
>NZ_VKHP01001207.1 GCF_010811875.1 Bradyrhizobium uaiense | reverse complement strand
TAAGTGACGGGCTGCCCCCCAGGCGTCGCGGTGCCTGTACTCGCCCCGGCACCCACACCGACATTGCCCCCCGACGGCACATTGTGCGCGTGGCCTGCGGCCTGCCCCTCGCTGTGGATCAGGACCTCGCCGCCGGCTGCCGTGCCGTTCAAATCCCACAGCTGCGGCTGATCGGAGACATTGCTCGGATCGGACACGTTCACCAGGCCCGGGAGCGCTATCTGC
>NZ_VKHP01001206.1 GCF_010811875.1 Bradyrhizobium uaiense | reverse complement strand
CGCTAAGTCCGTATCCTGCATCCGCCAGCACACATCCAAAGCGCACGTTGGCTGCCATCGTGCGGTCAATCTCGGCCAAAGCAATTTCCGGCTTGGATCGTGGCGTTCGGTGTTCGACTGGCACGCGGGCACGCTTCAAACGAGACACGTCGCTTGTCCAACTGTCAGGCAGAAAGAGACGCAACGCGACCATCACTGGCACTTCGCCGCGCGCAAGCGTCAAAG
>NZ_VKHP01001205.1 GCF_010811875.1 Bradyrhizobium uaiense | reverse complement strand
AGCGTGCTGATGCGCCCGAACGATGGTGGAATCGACGATCAGATATTCGAAGTCCGGATCATCGGACATCGCCTCGAAGATCCGCCACCAAACACCCTTGATGCTCCATCGGCTGAAGCGCCGGAACCCGCTGTTCCAATCGCCGAAGACCTCCGGGAGATCGCGCCAGGGAGACCCCGTACGCACGATCCACAGCACTCCTTCAACGAACATTCGGTTGTCGCG
>NZ_VKHP01001204.1 GCF_010811875.1 Bradyrhizobium uaiense | reverse complement strand
CAAGCAGCGCGGGATCGACGCCGTTCAGCCCGGTGATGGTGTTGCGCAGCACCGGCAGCATGGAGTAGAGCGCCAGCGCCAGCATGGCGGGCAAAAATCCGAACGCGGAAAAGTCGAAGCCGAACCAGCGAAGCGTCAACGACGCGATGGCGAGCAGAAGCGGGTAGAACAGCGCGAGCAGCGCCAATCCCGGCACGGTCTGGACGACACTGGCGAGGCCGAGCA
>NZ_VKHP01001203.1 GCF_010811875.1 Bradyrhizobium uaiense | reverse complement strand
AATGGTGCAGCTGGTCGTAGTTGCCCGTGGCAAGGCGCTCCGCCATCGGCTGAACGCTCTTGCGATCGCCAGGACCGATCAGTCCCGCAACATACAGAGGACACATCCGCTGCCGAGTCTTGTGACCAAACCGGTCCAAGAACGGCTTCAGCCAGCGTTCGAGTTCGTCTTCCCATTCCGCCATGGTCAGCCCTCCAAGAGCCGACCACCCATGAATCATTGAAA
>NZ_VKHP01000121.1 GCF_010811875.1 Bradyrhizobium uaiense | reverse complement strand
AACCCTCCCCCGCAAGGGGGGAGGGAACCCTGCGGCCGGTGCGTCCCTCACGACGCAATAGAGCAATCACGCCGCGCTCACCTTCAGCTTCCGGTACTCCGTCGGCGTCACGCCTGTCGTCGCCTTGAAGGCGCGGTTGAAGGGGCCGAGGGACTGGAAGCCGGCATCCATCGCGATAGTGATGACCGGGACCTCGGCCTGCGAGGGGTCGGCGAGCGCTGCCTTGGCTTCCTCGATCCGGTGGTTGTTGAGGAAGACGTTGAAATTGCGGTAGCCGAGCCGCTGGTTGATCAGCCGCCGCAAACGGTACTCGGGGATCTTCAGCCGGGTCGCCAGCGTGCCGATGGTGACGTTATCCTGGCGGTAGATGCGCTCGTCCGCCATCAGGCGCATCAGGGTATTGACCAGCCTCTGGTCGGCGGCCTCCTCCATCGCGGCCGGCTGCGCATTGGCAATGACGGGCTCGACCGGCACGGCGAACAGATCGGCGCCATCGACGCGCATCATCGCCCAGGTGATGGCCGCGACGATGGCGACGAGTACGGCCGCGTTGAGCACATTGGCCCACTCCACCGTCACGCGGCTGCCGGCATATGCGATCTGGAGCAGCGCGTTCATCCCGCCGTATAGCGCTGAGGCGGCGACGATGAAGACACGGACACGGCGGCGGCGCTCGACCAGATCCGCCGACCATGATCCGACGGTCTGCGCCACGGCAAGCGCGATGAAGACGAGCGCCAGCAGATTGACTGTGGTAATCGCCACCCGCGCGTGGCCGCCGGGTGCGATCCATATGCAGTTGACGAAGCTGAACGTCACCACCGCGGCCCAGATCAGGCCGTGCCACCAACGCAGGACGAAGGCGTCATCGAACAGCGCGCGGGTGAACAGCCAGAACACCACGATGTCGCCGGTCGAAAGCGCAATCAGCGGTGCGTGCCAGACCGAGATCGGTTCCCCGGCGCCAATCGATGCGGTCACCGCATGCGCAGCCGTGCCGAGCGCGAAAGCGATCACGAGCCGCCCCGCCAACACGTTGCGGAAATCCGCGAACATCGAGGCCGCAAGCACGAGCAGCAGCGTCACCGCGGCGGCGCGCAGGCAGAGTTCGGTTGTGGCCAATGTCATCGGTCGAAAGCATCTCCGGGTCAGCCGAACAATCGTCGCTCAAGCGGGGTTTTTCAAGCCGGATCGCGGCGCCACCGCTCACGCGTCGTGACCCAGATATCAACGATATCGCCCTCGAGCTTGCCCGGCCCCTCGTTCACGGCACCGAGCCGCCGCGCCACCGCCTGCGAGGCGACATTGAGCGGATCGATGCAGTGGATGATGCGGTCGACCGTGAAATTGGCGAACACAAAGTCGATCGCGGCGCGCGCCGCCTCAACCGCATAGCCTTTTCCGCGGTGCTCTTTGGCGACGCCCCAGCCGACCTCGAAACCCGGCCATTCAGGCGGATAGTACGGCCCGACGCGGCCGATGTAGCGGCGGGAGGATTTCTCTTCGACCGCGAACATGCCGAAGCCGTGCAGCGCCCAGTGGCCCGAGATGACGGCGGCGTTGCGCCAGCCTTTCAGCTCCGACGTGACCGGCTGATGATCCGGCGTGATGAAGCGCGCCGTCTCGGGATCGGACAGCATTTTTGTGTTGTCGGCGATATCGGATGCGCGCCACGGCCGCAGGATGAGCCGCGCCGTCTCGATCACGGGACCATCGACCTGCAACAGTTTTGCGCCCGGCCTGATCAGAGAAACCATCACATCCTCCAGTTTCCGGAATTATGCCGTTGTCATCAAACGCACACCAGAGCCGAACACTCCGCCGTCGTCCCTGCGAAAGCAGGGACCCATAACCACAGGGCTTTGTTGTTAGACGAAGCTTGTGACCACAGCCCGCTCCGTCACCCCGCCCTGTGGTTATGGGTCCCGGCTCGCGCGGAGCCTGTCATCGGGCGGCGCTTGGCGCCGACCCGTTGGCTTGGCCGGGACGACGGATGGGGTATGATCGGAGGAAAGTACAAAGGAGTATTGTGATGAGCTGGCAGCCCTCGACCGATCCCGAACTCGGCGATCCCCAAACCTGCGACGCGCTGGATCTGATCATCGTGCCGCGTACCCGCGATCTCGGCGACGGTTTTGCGGTGCGTCGCGCGCTGCCGCATGGCAAGCGGCAGATGGTCGGGCCCTTCATCTTCTTCGACCATTTCGGCCCGGTGCAGTATCTCGCCGGCAAGGGCATGGACGTGCGGCCGCATCCGCATATCGGGCTCGCCACCGTCACCTATCTGTTCGACGGCAGCATCATGCATCGCGACAGCGAGGGCAACATCCAGGAGATCCAGCCCGGCGCGATGAACCTGATGACCGCGGGCCGCGGCATCGCGCATTCCGAGCGCACCCCCGACGTGCAGCGCCGCGACGGCCAGAAGATGCTGGGCCTGCAAAGCTGGATCGCACTGCCCGCCGGCAAGGAAGAGATCGCGCCCTCGTTCCAGCATTATGGCGCGGGCGACCTGCCGATGATCTCCGAGCGCGACTTCACCGCGCGCATCATCGCGGGTTCGGCCTTCGGCATCTCCTCGCCGGTGAGCATGGTGTCGCCCTGGTTCTATACCGAGGTGACCGCCAAGGCCGGCACTTCGGTGCCGCTCGACCCCGATCATGAGGAGCGCGCGATCTATCTCGTCGACGGCGAGGTGGAGATCGCGGGCGACCGCCACGAGGGGCCGCGGCTTTTGATTTTCCGGCCCGGCGACCGCATCACCGTGAAAACGCTGCGGCCGACCCGCATGATGTTCCTGGGCGGCGACGCGCTGGAAGGCCCGCGCCACATCTGGTGGAATTTCGTCTCCTCCTCCAAGGAGCGGATCGAGCAGGCCAAACAGGACTGGAAAACCGGGCGTTTCGCGCAGGTTCCGCACGAACACGAGTTCATTCCGCTGCCGGAGTGAGCTAATTCCTGTGATAGTCTCCTGCGCCCGCACGCCTCGTGCGGGCGCTCGTGTTTGCAAAGCCACCCGGAAAGACCCACGCCCATGACCGCCATGCTGTCCAGCGATTTGCCCCTGCCACGGATCGGCCGCGGCAAGGTGCGCGATATCTACGCCGTCGGCGACGACCGCGTGCTGCTGCTCACCACCGACCGCATCTCGGCGTTCGACGTGGTGATGGCGGAAACCATTCCGATGAAGGGCGCGGTGCTGACCCAGATCAGCGCCTGGTGGTTCCGGCAGCTCGAAGGCACCGTGCCGCATCACATGATCAGCGCCGATGCCGACGAGATCATCCGTGCAGTCCCTGAACTGAAGAACCATCGCGCCGACATCGTCGGGCGCGCGATGCTGTGCAAGCGCACCACCGTGTTTCCGATCGAATGCGTAATCCGCGGCTACATCTCCGGCTCGGCCTGGAAGGAATACGCGGCCGAGGGCACGCTCGCCGGAGAGAAGCTCGCTGCCGGGCTGGTCGAGAGCCAAAAGCTCGAGCCCGCGATCTTCAGCCCGGCGACCAAGGCCGAGGCCGGCCATGACGAGAACATCACCGTGGCGCGGGTGCGCGAGATCCTGGGTGCGGACGTGGCCGCGACGCTCGAGAAGATGGCGCGCGACGTCTATGGCTATGGCGAACAGACCAGCCGCGCCCGCGGCATCATCATTGCCGATACCAAGTTCGAATTCGGCCGCGACAGAGACGGCCGCATCATCCTGATCGACGAGGTGATGACGCCGGATTCCTCGCGCTTCTGGGCGGTCGACGCCTACAAGCCCGGCCAGCCGCAGCCAAGCTTCGACAAGCAGCCGCTGCGCGACTATCTCGACGTCGAGCGCCACGCTGGCCGCTGGAACGGTGACGCCCCCGCGCCGGCGCTGCCGGCCAGCGTCGTCGAAGCCACCAGCAAGCGGTACCTGGAAGCGTATCGCCGCGTAACGGGGACCGAGCTGAAGGTTTAGCAGCACCGTCATCCTGAAGAGGCCGCGATGCGGCCGTCTCGAAGGGGTCGACGGCCCGGCTGGTGGCCGTGCATCCTTCGAGGCTCGCCCAGCGGCGCAATTGCGCCGCAAGGCTCGCACCTCCAGCGACAAAGGCGAAGCCTTTGCGCGAGGATGACGGGGAGAGAGACACGCTGCCTCCGAGTGCACCACCCCACCAGTCGAGGTGAATCCCATTCACCGCAGTTGAGGACATATCTTTTGTCGGCGCATCGGCGGCGCGGCACTCTCGGCGCAAAGCGGAGAGTGCACGATGCGGCAATTGACTTATGTCGGCGGCAACAAGGTCGAATGGTGGGACGTCCCCGCACCCAAACTACAGAATGACCGCGACGCGCTGGTGCAGCCGCTCGCGGTGACGCGCTGCGATCTCGATCTTGCGATCGTCCACGGCAGATCGGGCCTCGCAGGTCCGTTTGCGCTCGGACATGAGACCGCGGGCCGGATCGTCGAGATCGGCGGAGCCGTGAGGAATTTCGCACCCGGCGATCTCGTCATCGTTCCATTCCAGATCAGCTGCGGCGCCTGCGACCGCTGCCGGCGCGGCCACACCAATGCCTGCACGGCGGTGCCGTTCCGCTCCTCCTACGGGTTGAAGCCGGTCTGCGGCGTGGAATATGGCGGCGGCCTGTCGGATCTGATCCGCGTGCCGTTTGCCGATCACATGCTGGTCCGCCAACCGACAGGCCATGCCTTGTCGCAGACGGCGGGGCTGGCGGACGGCGCGACCGACGGATTCAGTGCGGTGGCGCGCTGGCTTCAGCAGCGGCCCGGCGCCGATGTGCTCGTGATCGGCGGCTTCGCCCAGTCGCTTGCGATGTTCGCGGTGCAGGCAGCGGTGGCGCGTGGCGCCGGCCGCATCGTCTATCTCGACGATCACGCGCCGCGCCTCGCCAAGGCGAAGTCGCTCGGTGCCCAGATCATGGAGGCGCCAGCCGGCCTGGCGATGGAGCCGCCAGGCTTGTTCCCGATCGTGATCGATGCGGCCGCAACCGACGCCAGCATGCTGCTGGCGATCCGCGCCACCGAACCCAACGGCATCTGCCAGCGCATGTATGGCGACTTCGCCGAGACGACGCCGGTGCCGCTCCGGCACATGTACGGCACCGGCGTCACCTTGAAGATCTCGCGCGTCAATGTCCGTGCCGAACTGCCCGATTGCGTGGCCCATGTTGCGGCAGGTCATTACCACCCGGAGCATGTGATCACCCGCCGCGTCCGTTTCGAGGATGCGCATGAGGCGATCAGCGACCCGACCATCCGCGTCGCCTTCGTTCGCGATGGCATTTCCTGACGGGCGCGGACAGGCCCGTCGGGCGGACAAAGGCGCGATCGCGCCGTGCCCACCATTCTGACCGTGCTCGTGAGGGTGGGCGCGCGTTCGCTTTGCCCGCGTTGCGGAATTGCGACCGTCATTGCGGATCGCTCCGCAACAGCGCAAAATTCTCTGGTCATTCCGGGACGGTCCGCAGGACTGGACCCGGAATCCATTTGTCCACACAACAAGCGGCAGAATGGATTCCGGGTTCGCGTTTCGCGCGCCCCGGAATGACGACAAGAACAACAAGCCCAGGGAGCGACCCATGTCCGATGCCGATACCGTGCTCGTCGAGCGCGATGGTCCTGTCACCATCATCTCCATCAATCGCCCGCACAACCGCAACGCCGTCGACGGCGCAACGGCACGCAAATTGTATGACGCTTTCCTCGCCTTCGACGCAGACGCGAGCGCATCGGTTGCGGTGTTCACCGGCACCGGCGGTTATTTCTGCGCCGGCGCCGACCTGAAGGCGGTGGCGGCCGGCGATCCCGAGAAGAAGCGCGAGGTCGGCGGCCACAACACGATCGCACCGATGGGCCCGAGCCGGCTGCGGTTGTCGAAGCCGGTGATCGCCGCGATCGAGGGCTTTGCGGTTGCCGGCGGCATGGAACTGGCGCTATGGGCCGACATGCGCGTCGTCGCCGAGGATGCCACCTTCGGCGTGTTCTGCCGCCGCTTCGGCGTGCCGCTGATCGACCTCGGCACCATCCGCCTGCCGCGGCTGATCGGCCATTCGCAGGCGATCGATTTGATCCTCACCGGACGCCCGGTCACAGGTCCTGAGGCCCACCGCATGGGGCTCGCGAACCGGCTGGTGCCGAAGGGCGAAGCCCGCGCGCATGCTGTCGCGCTCGCCAGGGACATCGCGAAATTCCCGCAGAACTGCATGCGCGCCGACCGCCTGTCGGCGTTGCGGCAATGGGACCTCGAGGAGGAAGAGGCGATCAGGAACGAGATGCGCGGCGGGCTCGACGTGATCGCATCAGGCGAAACGTTGTCGGGCGCGGCGCGGTTTGCCTCCGGCGTCGGCCGTCACGGCGCCTTCGGCAATGAGGGCGGCAACGGGTAGTCCCGCCGTGCCGGCCTTTGCGTTCCTGCCGCCGACGTGCTGAGCTGCCGCACCATTCTGAAAGCAAAAGATGCCCGCGCAATCGATCGCCACCGAGCTGAAGCACTTCACGACATCCGATTTCCGCCTGGAGAACGGCGGCGTGCTGGGCGAAGTCACCATCGCGTACCGCACCGTCGGCACACTGGCGCCGAACCGCGACAATGTCGTGCTTGTGACCCACGGCAACACCAGCGGGCCGCAGATGATCGATCCCGGTGGATCGACCGGCGAAGGCAGCTGGTGCGAGATCGTCGGCCCGGCAAGGCCGTCGACACCAACAGCTACTTCGCGATCTGCCCGAACATGCTGGGCTCGTCGTACGGCTCGACCAACGCGGCGAGCATCGATCCGCAGACCGGCCGGCGTTACGGGCCGCGCTTCCCTGATATCACCGTCAGCGACATCGTCGCCACCCAGCGTGCGCTGCTCGATGACCTCGGCGTCGAACAGCTCGTTGCAATCGTCGGCCCGTCCTACGGCGGATTCCAGGCGCTGCAATGGGCGGTGAACTATCCCGACGCCATGCGCGGCATCGCCGCGATCGTCACCGCGCCGCTGGTGCCGCGCGAGCGCGCCGAGGGCAATGTCGCGCGGCTGATGGCGGTGCTGTCGCAGGATCCGAACTGGAACGGCGGCGACTATTACGACCACGGCGGCGTGCTCGAAAGCATGATCCGGATCCGCACCGCCACGCTGAAGACCTACGGCATCGAAACGCGGCTGCGCGACACGCTGACCGACCCTACGGAGATCGAGGCCGCGATCTGCGCCGAGGCGACGGAATGGGCCAGGGGATTCGACGCCAATTCGTTGCTGACACTCGGCAAGGCGCTGCGCGGCTTCGACGTGACGGCGCAGTTCGGACGGATCAAGGCCAAGGTGCTCTATGTGCTGTCGCGAACCGACAGACTGTTCCCGCCGGAGCTTGCGCAACAGGTGATGCCGGCGCTGAAGGCAGCCGGCGTCGACGCCGATTACTTTCTGCTCGACAGCGATTACGGCCACTCCGCATCGGGCCGCGACGCGCACAAATGGGCGCCGCGGTTGCGCGCATTCATGGACAGCCTCAGTTAGGCACCCGGATCAAATCGATACATTCGATCCCGGAACCCGCGCCCTCACCCTCCCTCGCAACCGGGGGAGGCGGAAAATGCGCGTATTGAGAACCGCTTGTCACAAAAATCCTGTTGTCGTCCTGCGCTTCGCTCGTCTACGACTGGCGGCGTAAGTTTGGGATATTTTTCAACGTGATTAGTCGGTCGCTTTATTTCGGCTCGCGCGCGCGGCGAGCCATGCACGATATTCTCGGTGGTGGTGCGGCCAGCGTGCTCGGCATCACGTTCGGCCTGTCCTACGCGCTGCTGATCTTCGCCGGCCCCTTGTCGCCCTATCTGTCATACGGCGTCGCGGCGACATTCATCTCCTCGGCTGTGCTCGCGACCTTCATTGCACTCGGCAGCTCGCTGCCTTTCGCGGTCGCTGGCCCCGACAGCTCCACCGCGGCAGTGACGGGAATCCTGATGGCCTCGCTGGTCGAGCGCATCGTTGCTGCCAACCCGACGGCGCCGCTGCTCGCACCGGTGCTGATCACGCTCGGCCTTTCGACCATCGTCACCGGCATCGTGCTGTGCTGTCTCGGGCTGACGCGGTTCGGCCGCGCCATCCGCTATGTGCCCTACCCTGTCGTCGGCGGGTTCCTCGGGGCAACCGGCCTGTTGATCGTACTGGGTGCGATCAGGGTCATCACCGGCCACCCCGTTCAGCTCAGCACGCTCTTCCATTTTACGAATATCATCACGATCTCCGAGCTCAGCGCCGCCTGCGCGATGGCGCTGGTGCTGTATCTGACCTGGCACCGCTCGCGCACCCCGTTCGGCCTGCCGATCATCCTGATCGGTGGCGTGATCGTGGCGCATCTCACGTTCTGGATCATCGGCATCACGCCCGAGGAAGCCCATCTGACCGGCTGGACCTTCGAGCCGCCGCCGGCATCGACCTTCATGCTGCCGTGGCACACGGCCGATCTGGTGCAGTATCCATGGTCGGCGGTACCGGACCTGCTCGGCAACATGATCGCGGTCGTCTTCGTCACGGCGGCGAGCACCCTGTTCAACACCACCGGCATCGAGGTGGCCGTGCATCGCGAGGCCAATCTCGAGCGCGAGCTCAACATCACAGGCTTCGCCAATATAGTGACCGGCGCGCTCGCCGGCTATGCCGGCTGTATCTCGGTCAGCCGCTCGATCCTCAATTTCTCCAGCGGCGGGCGGGGGCCCCTGTCGGGCCTGACGGTTGCGGCGATCTCGCTTTTGATGCTGGCCGTGGCGCCGCAGCTGCTCGGCTACATGCCGAAATTCGTGCTCGGCGGGCTGCTGATCTATCTCGGCGCCGACCAGCTGCACAAATGGATGGTCGAATCGCGCAAGCGGCTGTCGCGAACCGAATATCTGTCATTGCTCGCGATCATCGTCATCATCGTGGCCTGGGGCTTCGTGCCGGGAATCCTGATCGGCGTCATCATCGGCTGCGCCACCTTTGCGCTCAGCGCGGCGCGGGTCGAGGCGATCAAATACGGCTTCGACGGCTCGGAATATCGCAGCTCGCTGGATCGCTCGCGGGACGACCGCGAGGTGTTGTCGGCCCATGGCGGCAAGATCCAGGGACTAACACTGCAAAGCTATCTGTTCTTCGGCTCCGCCAACCGGCTCTACCAGCACGTCAAGACGCTGCTGCGCGAGCACCCGGAGTGCCGCTACCTGCTGTTCGACTTCAAGCTCGTCACCGGCGTCGATTCATCGGCGGCCTACAGCTTCGCGCAGATCAAGCGCAGCGCGCACGAGGTCGGCGTCGAGCTGGTGCTGGTGCATCTGTCGGCCAAGGCCGAGCAGGTGCTGCGCTCCAGCGATTTCATCACCGAGGGCGTCACCGCGATCGACGAGCTCGATCATGCACTGGAGTGGTGCGAGAACCAGATCATCGCACAGCACCAGGAGCTCGCGCAGGAGGAGGCCGACCTGCGCGGCTGGTTCACGGGAATGCTCGACAGCGAAAATGACGCCGACGCGCTGATCCGGCGCTGCCAGCGCATCGAGGTCGACGCCGGCGAGGTCATCGTGCACGCCGGCGACGCCGCCGATTCCATGCACTTCATCCTCGACGGCCGGCTCGGCATCATGATCCCCGCCGAGGACGGCCGCACCACGCGGGTGCGCAGCCTCGGCCGCTACACCACGATCGGCGAGATGGGCCTCGTCGCACATACCCCGCGCAGCGCGACCATCCAGGCCGAGATGGCGAGCGTGCTCTATGTGCTGAACACCCATCAGTTCGCCGCGATCCGCGACGAGGACCCCGAACTCAGCCACAAGCTGCTGACCTATTTCGTGTCGGTGATGGCGGAGCGGCTGACCTTCGCGAACCGCACCATTGCGGTGTTGCGGCGCTAGAGAAGCCCCCGGCTTTCGCTTGCCGCAAGCTCATCCATCAGCACCTGGTCATCATAGCGCGCGAGCGAAAGGCTGCGCGCGAAAGCCGGTGCCAGTGCGCCGACCACGGCGCGGGCACAGAGGTCGCCGGTGGCACAGGCGCCCATCGTGCCGTAACCGGACAACGCCGTGGCGAGGAACACGCCCGGCGTTTTCGCAGCCCCGATCAACGGCCAGTTTTCCTTCGTCATCGGATAATAGCCGCCGTAATGCACGCGGTCGCGCGGCAGCGCGCCGAGATACTGCGCGAGACGTGGCTGCAACCGGCTCGCCGCGCGCAACACCACTTCAGGGAAATAAGGGTTCAGCTCCGGCTCGCGGACCGCCGCCGTCGTCTGCTCGACATTGAAGGCCCAGCCGAGCTTGATCCACTCGCCCTGATCGCCGCCATCGGGCCGGCAATGGATGCTGCCCGGCATCAGCTCCAACAGCTGCGAAAATTCCGGAGCCGCTGACAGCGCCTCGCGCTCGTCATCGGACCACGCCAGCGTCTGGCCGTCGAGATCGATCGCGAACGGCATCTTGCGATCGACGGCGCGGTTGCGATCGGCGAACGCGATCTTCTGCTGCAACACGTTGACGATCGGAAGCTGCTCGCCATGCATCGCCGCGACATGCGCCGCGAACGGACCGGCGGCGTTGACGATGATGTCGGCCTTGATGGTCTGTCTCGCGCCGTCCGCCAGCACATCGACAACGAAACGATCGGTCTTCGCGATCCCGACCA
Source organism: Bradyrhizobium uaiense (assembly GCF_010811875.1). Lineage (GTDB taxonomy): Bacteria > Pseudomonadota > Alphaproteobacteria > Rhizobiales > Xanthobacteraceae > Bradyrhizobium > Bradyrhizobium uaiense. The sequence goes on along the minus strand of NZ_VKHP01000121.1, from coordinate 16,624 downwards.
CCCTCGCCTGCTGAAACTGCGCACCCAGCGGACGCATGGTCTCCAGCATGTACTGGCCGAGCTGCTGGCCGCTGATGTCGCCCGCCCTGCGGATATGCAGCGCCGTCGAGATCTCGCTGTCGAAGCTCGGATAATGTGTCTGGATCAGATCGCGGCCGCGCAGGACATCGACACCGTCGGGCGCGCTCTGCCAGTCGGCCGAATCCGACGGCACATAGCCGCGGCCTGCTCCATCATGCAGGCGGATCAGTTTTGCGGCCTGCTCACCGTAACCGGCGTAGAGTTGCTGCAACAATTCTTCGGGCTTTTCCTCGCGCGTGACCAGGAGATATCCCCGCCGCGTCATGTGGATGCGATTGTCGCTGCGGCGCGCGATCTCCTCCATCAGATCGGTGGAGTGATTTGTAAAATCGGCCATCGTCGGATGCGGCCACCAGTTGCGGTAGTTCTCGCCCGACTGCGCCGATGTCAAAGCCATCGGTTGGCCTTCGTCGACGATGAGCAGGCGCGCACGCTTGTGCTCGACGGCGAGATAGTAGGCCGTGGCGATGCCGACGATGCCGGCACCGATCACCAGGATTTCGACGTCATTGGTCTTCACACGTGGTCTCCCCCATCGCGCAACGCCTGGCGCTGCGCCGAGCGCAGTGTCTTCTGCGTCTCCTCGATATGATCTCGCAGCAGCCGAACCGCCTTCTTGATCTCGCCGTCGCGGCAGAATTCGAGCAGCCGGTAGTGCTCGCGTTGCGGACGCTCCTTGCCGGTCGCCTGCGACACCAGCGCCCGCGTGAAGCGGCCGACATGACCGTAATTCGCCTCGATCATGCTGAGCAGGCGCGGACGATTGCATGGGGCATAGAGCGTGGCGTGGAATTTCCAGTTGAACGCGCCCCATTGCGCCGGATCGGGCTCGGCGTCGTAGGCCTGGAGGATTTTCGTTGCCGCCTCGAGATCGATCTCGCCCATCGCGGGGATCGCCAATCGCAACGCATGGCATTCGAGCGCGATGCGGATCTCGAGCAGTTCGATGACCTCATCGATCGACAGGTCGGAGACGACGGCGCCGCGGTTGGGCAGGAAGGTGACAAAACCCTCGGCCTCGAGTTGGCGCAGCGCCTCGCGGACCGGGATGCGGCTGGTGCCGAATCGCGCGGCGAGCTCGTCCTGACGGAGCTGCAATCCGGGCGCCAGCTCGCCCGAGCTGATCGCGGCCCGCAGCGCCTCGCGCACGGTGTCCGGCGCGGAACCGTGAGGTCCGGCTGCTCGGTGGCTTGGGGTCACTGCGGGTTCCATCCGGCTTCTCTCTCGCTGGGCCAAGACGATATATCCGACTTGGCTAGCATTGTATAAAATCGGTTTTCTGATTATGCAATCCTGTGTATAAAATCCGGACCTACCGTATCCAATTCTGCCAAAGCCCGCGAGCCTCTAATGAACCGAGCCGTCAACAGATTGATTTTCTTAAGTTTTCTTGCGGTGACGGCAACCGGCCCGGCGCAGGCCCAATCGCCGGGCGGTACGCTGGCCAAGATCCGCGACGCCGGCGAAATCCGGCTCGGGCATCGCGACGTCTCGATCCCGTTCTCCTATCTCGACGACAACCAGAAGCCGGTCGGCTTCGCGATGGACCTCTGCGCGCGGATCGTCGATGCGGTGAAGGGCGAGCTCAAGCTGCCGGCGTTGCAGACCAGGCTGCAGCCGATCCAGCTCTCCACTCAGATACCGCTGATCGAGAACGGCACCATCGACATCGTCTGCGGTCCCGCGACCAACACGCTGGAGCGGCAGAAGGTCGTCGCCTTCAGCAACACGATTTTCGTGTCGAGCATCCGCGCGGTGGTGCAGAAGGACGCGCCGATCAAGACCTTCGAGGATCTCGGCGGTCGGCCGGTCGCGCTGACCTCGGGCTCAACCTCGATCGGGCTGTTGAGCGCACGCGCCCAGGAGAAGAACTTTCAGACCAAGAACATCCTGACGCCGGATCATGCCGCATCGTTCCTCGCGCTCACCACCGGGCGCAGCGAAGCCTTCGTGATGGACGACATTTTGCTGGCCAGCCTGATCGCGGGCAGCCACAATCCGGCGGACTGGCGCATCATCGATGACAGCCTGCGCACCGAGCCCTACGGGCTGATCATTCGCAAGGGCGATCCGGAGTTCAAGGCGCTGGTCGACCGGACGCTGGTCGCCATGATGAAGAGCAACGAATTCCAGGAACTCTACGCAAAATGGTTCACGCGGCCGATTCCGCCGAAGAACGTGAACCTGAATTTCCCGATGACGGCGCCGCTGAAGGACGCCGTCGCCAATCCAAACGACAAGGGTGTGTGACGGAGACGCTGTGGGAGTTGCCGCAAAGTCGCCGGTTCGCGTCAACCGAACGTTAGGCAGGAACCCCGATCACGCGATAGATATTAAGTCTTCGTAGCATCGACGGGTTTCGAATGGTGCAGGTCCATTTGGAAACGCCGTCATGCCAGTGCCCGATCTCAAAGTCCGTGGCCGCACGCTGCTGACCGCCAAGGTCATCTTCAACTTCGGCCAGTCCACCATCGACTGCGTCGTTCGACGCATCACGGACGAGGGCGCAACGATCGAGCTGGAAAGCGCGCTTGGCGTCCCCGAGCACTTTCAGCTCTCCATCCCCAGCGAGCAGGCGATCCTGCCCTGCAAGCTGGCATGGCAATCGGAACGGCAGATCGGGGCCACCTTCGAAATCCAGCAGGCCGCCGACACGCCGGCGACCAAGCAGAGCGCATCCGAAGAACGCGGCGGCGACCACATCGTGCGCAGCCAGATGCTTGCGCTGCGCGCCGCGCTCGAACAGGTGCCGCTCGGCATCGTTCTGCTCGACTCCCGGCTGATTGCCCGCTTCATCAACCGGGCGTTCCGACAGATGTGGGCGCTGCCCGATTCGGTCGCAGACCGGCACCCGTCCTTTGCCGCGTTGATGTTTCATGGGCGCGACACCGGCGCCTACGATATCCCAGCGGACCAGATGGAAGCCTATGTCGCCGAGCGCATCGAGCGCATCACACGAAATGAGAGCTCCCAGGCCGATCTGCGCCGTACCAAGGGCGATGTCATCCGCGTGCAATGCACTCCGCTGCCCGACGGCGGCCGCATGCTGAGCTACACGGATGTCACCGATATCGTCCACCAGGCCGACGAGCTGAGGGCGCTGCGCGATGCACTGGACACTGTTCAGGACGGCGTCCTGCTGCTCGATGCCGACCTCAAGGCGACCTTCATGAACCAGAAGGTTCGGCAGTTCTGGGAGATCGACGAACGGGCGGCGGCGGCACGTCCGTCCTATGCCTCGCTGATCACGCGCGCGCGGCGGGCGATCGATCCGAACCTGACGGCGAAGGAGCTCGCCGGTTTCGCGAGCAAGCGCATCGCCGAGGTGAAGGCAGGCGATCATGTGCGTGAATTGCAGACCCCCGACGACCGTCGCCTTCGGGCACATTGCACCACCATCGCAGGCGGTGGCCGCGCGATTACCTATTACGATGTCACCGATCTGATCCGGAATGCGGAGCAGCTCGAGCGGCTGGCGACAACCGATCCGCTCACGGGTCTCTACAATCGACGGCACTTCCTCGCCGCGCTGGACGCCGAGTGGAGCCGCTTCCAGCGCTACTACCGTTCGGTATCGGTGCTGATGGTGGACATCGATCACTTCAAGGACGTCAACGACCGCTACGGACACGCAATCGGCGACGAGGCGATCAAGGCAATGGCCAGCGCGTGCCTTCACGGCAAGCGGAAATCCGACATTGTCGGCCGTGTCGGTGGCGAGGAATTCGCCATCGTGTTGCCGGAGACCACCCTGTCGCGCGCCAGGATCGTCGCCGAGCGCGTACGCAAGCGCATCGCCGCGCAAACGCTGAGAACGCGTGACGCCGATTTCCGGATCACCGCCAGCATCGGAGTTGCCGAGGCTCTGGTCAGCATGTCCGGCATCGAGGCTCTGATGAACGCCGCCGACCAGGCGCTGTATCAGGCAAAAGCCCAGGGGCGGAATTGCTGCGTGTGCTGGTCTCCGCCCGCCCCAGCGAAGCTCGCCGCGGAGTAGCATCGCGTCGAACCGGTTTTGCCCCATCGAGCGCAGGCGCGATGGGACTTCGGCATTTCGGCTAGAAATCGACCGTCATGGAAAGCCACAGCGTCCGCGGCATGCCGCTGATCACATAGCCGGTCGGATTGCCGATCCAGTAGTGCTTGTCGAACAGATTGGTCAGCGACGCCCTGAACGTGGTCGGACGCCCCGCAAGCGTCGTCGCGTAGCGCGCACCGATGTCAAAGGTCGCCCAGGAGGGGACGCTCTGGACATTGTCGGCGCTGACATAGGCCCGGCTCGTGTAGATGGCACGCGCCGTCGCGGTGAGGCCGGGCACGAAGGGTGTATCCCATTCGACGCCGAGATTGCCCTGCAGGTCAGGCGCGCCGATCGCGCGATTGCCGTCGTAGAGGTGGCCCTGCGTCTGGGTGAGCCGGGCATCGAGCCAGGTCACGCCACCAAGCACACGGACGCCGGGCGCGACCTCGCCAAACGTATTGAGCTCGATACCGCGGTTTCTCTGCTGGCCATCGAGACTGTAGATCTTGGTGATCGGATCGATCACGCCGCTCGGCAGGCTGATCTGGAACGCTGAGAGGCTGGCGCCGAAGCGCCCGAGATCGAGCTTCGTGCCGACTTCCACTTGCCGCGTCTTGAAGGGCGCGAACACCGCATTGGTGTTCACCGCGCCGGACGGCGGCGTCGGCCCCGGCGTCAGGCCTTCGATGTAGTTGGCATAGAGCGAAAGCTCCTTGATCGGCCGCACCATCAGCGCAATCGAAGGCGAGGTTGCGCTGTCGTCGTAGTGGGTTGTTTCCAGGCCGCTGACGGGACTGAAGCTGTTGGCGATCACCTGCTGCCGGCGGGCGCCCACGATCACTTGCAGCATGCCGCCCATTGTCGTGATGGTGTCGGCAATGCCGACGCTGCGCAGCCCGAGGAAGCCGGACTTGCCCTCGGGGAATGTCGATACCGGGGGGCCGGCGGTGGTCAACAAGGTCGGCCGGTAGATGTTGGTGAGGTAGGTCGCATGATTGGTCTGGCCGAGCCAGTCGGTCCGGTCGAGCGCGCTGCCGCTGACCACGACTTCATGGCCGACGGGGCCGGTGTCGAAGCGCGCGCGGACACCCGCCTCACCGGAGACGCCCTCCGACTTGCCGGTCTGGAATCGGGACGTGCCCAAGGCATCGCCCGCGGTGTTGAGGATCGTCGCGCCCGGATCTTCCTGCTTGTCGTAGCGGAACTGGTTGGCGCCAACAGCGCCAAACACCGTGACGCTGTTGCTGAGATCGTACTCAGCCCTGGTCAGGCCGGTCAGGCTCTGCGACCGCGCACGGTCGAACGGCTGCGCGAGATTGATGCGCGGATCGGGAGCGCTCGGCATGGCGATGCCGGGCACCGGCGTGTAGCCGCGCTGGGCCGCCTTCATCCAGTCATCCTGGGAGATGATGTCCGCGGACCAGCGAAAGCGGTCTCCACGATAGTCGACGCCGAGCGAGCCCACGCCATTGCGCGTGGCCTGACGGTCGATCGAGGTGTTGCCGCCATCGATCCCGCCGTTAAACCGAACGCCCCACTCCTTCTGTTCGCCATAGCGGCGCGCGAGGTCCAGCTCCGTTCCGAAACGTCCATCCGAGATGTAGCCGGCGGTCAGGCGCGTGAGGTCTTCCGCGGCGCGCTTGGTCACGACATTGACGGTGCCGCCGATGCTGCCCTGCGGGGCCATTCCGTTGAGAAACGCTGCCGGTCCCTTGAGCAGCTCGATGCGCTCGATGGGAGCCGGGTTGACGCGATAGGCCGGAACGAGACCGTAGAGTCCATTCAAGGCGATTTCGCTGTTCTCGACCCGGAAGCCGCGGATGGTCAGCGCGTCATAACGGTTGCTGCTGCCGATCGCAGCCCGCACCGACGGATCGGAGTTCGTCAGCACTTCGGCAACGCTGGTCGCCTGCTGATCGCGGATCGTCTTCTCGGTGTAGCTCGTCAGGCTGTACGGCGTGTTCATGTAGTCCTTGTTGCCGAGCAGACCGAGTTGCCCGCCACGCGCGACCTGGCCACCGATATAGGGCACCGGCAACGCCGCCTGCTGCGCGCCGGCGGTGGGCGTGGCTACAGGCGTCGCCGCGTGCTCACGTCTGCTCGCCTGAGGCGATGCCGACGAGCGTGCCGACCGCGACGATGACGGCCTTCGAACCGGCGCGGCCCGATGCCGAGGCGCGGCGACGACGACCGGCGGAAGCGGCGCCGCACCGCTCGCGGCTGGTTGCTCCGGCGACTGCGCGAGCGCAGGGACCGCAGTCAGAAGGAGAGACGCGCACGCGAGTCGAAATGCGCCCGGAACGTTTGAGGTGACAAGCATGAGGTCCCCGGAGTCTTTTTCTTGGCATCGTCTCGAACATCGAGAGAAGTTCGAGCGCGACCACCGGGGCATAAGCATCACGCGCTGTGACGCCAACTAGAACGCATCTAAGAGAATGGAGATCAAGCTTGCCGCGCGACGCGACATCGATGCGGCTGAGTCTGCGCTTTGATTGTTCGCGCATTGGCGTCGCGCGTATGCGGCTTGATTCTGATAGCCGGCTTCAAGATTAGAAAGATTCTTGACGCGATCGGGACGATCCATTCGGCGGTCGCGGTGAATTGTCGCAGGGCACTGAATGCCGGCAGGCGCAGCGATCGAAGATCGCGGTATCGATTGTTGCGATGTTCATCGCATTGCGCACGTTCCGGCAGCACGCAATTCGAAACACATAGAACGCCGCAGAGAGTCTGCGAGGCGCGAGCATATCGATTCGCGCCTCGCAATTTTCGACGAGATTATGCTCGCACATTAAGAGCGGCTTGGCTGCGGTCGCTTCCGAAGGCGAGATGGCGAAGGTCACCCAGGCATTCCAGCCTTCCGACCGATCGTGGGCCGCGAATTCCCTGTATGCCTTCGCGCCCGCAGCGCTCTTCTGCATCGATCCTCCGCCTCCAGGACGTCCCGGTTCCCACGGACGAGGCAGCAGGCGGCTGAGCGCTGGCGGCCGGAAGGTCAGTCCAGCGCCAGCCGCGTCTTGAGGCGCGGCGTCATCCAATTCAGGAATGCTCGCAGCTTCATCGGTACGGGCTTGCGCGGCGAATAGACGATATGGACGGGAAGCGGCTCAGGTTCGAAGTCGTCGAGCACGATGGCAAGCGTTCCAGCCTGCTTTGCCGCGTCCATCTTGTACGACATCACCCGTGTCAATCCGGCGCCGGCGATCGCAGCCAGCACGGCTGCTTCCGAGGTGTTGACGCACAGCCGCGACTTGATCGGCGCTACCTTAGCCCGACTGCCTCGCACGAAGCGCCAGACGGACGGCGCAACGCGATCGTCGATGGTGACGCAATCGTGGTCGGCAAGGTCGGCGAGCTGCCCCGGGCGGCCCCGAGCCTCAAGGTATGAAGGGCTTCCGCAAACGACGATGCGGATCGAACCGATCCGGGTCGCGATCATGCCGCTGTCGGGCAGCGCCCCGACCCGTATCGCGATATCGATATCCTCCTCGGTCGTATTCACTACGCGATCGGTCAACATCAGCCGTAGCGAGATCTCGGGGTAGGCCTGGAGAAACTCGATGGCCGACGGCACCAGATGCGTATGGCCGAGACCCCATGGCGCCGTCACGGCCAAGCCCCCCTTAGGAATTCGGTACTCCCCCGACACCTCCCGTTCGGCGTCGTCGACCTGCTCGATTATGCGCTTGCAGGCGTCGATATAAGACCGTCCGGCATCCGTCAGCGTCATCCGACGGGAGGTCCGCTGAAACAACTGGGCCTTCAGCCTGGATTCCAGCTCGGCGACTTTGCGGCTGACGGTGGCGACCGGGGATTTTAGGCGACGCGAAGCGGCCGAGATGCTGCCTGTCTCGGTCACGGCGATGATCACCGACATCGCTTCAAGGCGGTCCACGGAAGGCTCACCTTTCCGAACTTTGGGAAGTTCCTTCTCGATCTTACGGGCTGCACAGCCGCGCTGCAACGCGGTACCCGTGAAGAAGTCCGGTCCGATCGGCCGCAGAAAACGGGAGTTCAACGATGAGCACCGTCACGACCAAAGATGGCGTCGAGATCTTCTACAAGGATTGGGGCAAGGGACAGCCGATCGTCTTCAGTCACGGGTGGCCGCTGTCGGCCGACGACTGGGACGCGCAACTGCTCTTCTTCCTCGGTAAGGGCTATCGCGTCATCGCTCACGACAGGCGCGGCCATGGTCGCTCCTCCCAGGTCGGCGACGGTCACGACATGGACCACTACGCTGACGACCTCGCGGCGGTCACGGGTCAGCTCGAACTGCAGAACGCGATCCATGTCGGTCATTCGACGGGCGGCGGCGAAGTGGTGCGCTACCTCGCGCGTCACGGCGACAACCGCGTCGCCAAGGCAGCCATCATCAGCGCGGTGCCGCCGCTGATGGTGAGGACCGACGCCAATCCGGGCGGACTTCCCAAGGAAGTGTTCGACGACTTCCAGGCGCAGCTCGCCACGAACCGCTCGGAGTTCTATCGCGCCGTGGCGGCGGGACCTTTCTACAACTACAACCGACCGGGCGCGAAGCCCTCGGAGGCGACCATCCAGAACTGGTGGCGCCAGGGCATGATGGGCGGCGCCAAGGCCCACTACGACGGAATCGTTGCATTCTCGCAGACCGATTTCACCGCCGACCTGGGGAAGATCACCATCCCGGTACTGGTGATGCACAGCGAGGACGATCAGATCGTTCCTTACGCCGATGCCGGACCGCTGTCCGCCAAGCTTCTGAAGAACGGCACGCTCAAGACTTACAAGGGCTTTCCGCACGGCATGCCGACCACGCAGGCCGAGACCATCAACGCCGATCTTCTCGCGTTCATCGAGAGCTGAGGCCGCCATGATCTCGAGACAACATTCCATATCGCGGCGTGGCTTCTGTCTGTGCTGCATCGCAGGCGCGGCCTCCGCAGCCGCGGGAGCCTGGCTGACGCCGCGACAGGCCTTCGCTGAGGCGCGCGGCATCGTCAGCCTGATCAAAGACAGCGCCGCCTCGGCGCCGATCGTCACGCACAAGCTGCGCGGCAACATCTGTGCGCTCGAAGGCTCCGGCGGGACCGTAGCCGTGCTGACGGGTCCCGATGGCAAGGTGCTGATCGACGCCGGCATCGCCGTCTCCCGCCCGCAAATGACGAAGGCCCTTGCTGAACTCGGTGCCGAGCCGATCACGCACCTGATCAACACCCATTGGCATTTTGACCATACCGACGGCAACGCCTGGCTCAACGCGGCCGGCGCGAAGATCCTCGCCCAGGACAACACGCGCAAATACCTGTCCCAGGTGCAGCGCGTGGAGGAATGGGACTACAATTTCCTCGCGCTGTCGCCGGCTGGACTTCCGACCGAAACGTTCGCCGACGAGCGCAGCCTCAAGCTCAATGGCTCGACGATCGCCCTCAAACACTACGGTCAGGCGCATACCGACAGCGACATCTCCGTGACGTTTCCCGAAGCGAATGTCGCGCATCTAGCCGATACGTTCTGGAACGGCATCTATCCGTTCATCGACTATTCGACCGGCGGAAGCATCGACGGGATGATCGCAGCCTCCGATGCCAATCTCGCGGCGACCAACGACGAGACCATCATCATCGCCGGCCACGGCAAGGCGCTCGGCACGAGGGCCGAGCTCCGCGAATTCCGCGACATGCTGGCGGGCATCCGCGACAACGTAGCCGCCCTCAAGAAGCAGGGGCGCTCGCGCGACGAGACGGTCGCGGCCAAACCGACAGCCGCCTTCGACGCCAAATTCGGCAACTTCGTCATCGATCCCGCCTTCTTCACCCGACTGGTCTACGAAGGCGTGTGACCGCAAGCGACATCGGATTCACCAATCACTCCGAAACCGGAGGCCGACATGGATCGATTGTCAGGAAAGATCGCGCTGATCACCGGAGGTAGCAGCGGCATCGGGTTAGAAACTGCCAAGCTGTTCGCGAAGGAAGGTGCGTTTGTCTTCATTACGGGAAGGCGACAGGCAGAACTCGAGAATGCTGTCGCGGCGATCGGATCGAACGCCAAGGGCATTAGGGGCGATATTGCCAATCTCGGCGACCTTGATCGCCTCTTCGAGGAGATCAAGGAGGTCAAGGGACGCTTGGATATTCTCTTCGCAAATGCTGGCCTCGGCGAATTCGCCCCTTTAGGGACGATAACCGAGGCCCACTTCGACAAGACTTTTGGCGTCAACGTGCGTGGAACCCTGTTCACCGTACAGAAGGCCCTGCCCCTCATGGGCGAGGGATCTGCGATCGTGCTGAACGCTTCGATCGCGGCCATAAAAGGAACTCCGGCGTTCAGCGTGTACGCAGCGACCAAGGCCGCGATCAGGTCGTTTGCACGCGGCTGGAGCGTCGATCTGAGAGATAGGAAAATTCGCGTAAACGTCGTGAGCCCAGGTACGGTGCCGACGCCGGCCTACGACGGTTTCGGCATGACCGAAGACCAGATGGCTGGCTTCTTGAAAGGTCACAGCGATGTAGCGCCGACCGGAAGGGTAGGGCTGCCGAGCGAGATCGCTGAGGCAGTTCTATTCCTAGCATCCGACAAGAGCTCGTTCGTGAATGGCGCGGAACTGTTCGTTGACGGCGGCTTCGCACAGGTCTGACCTCGACGAGACGCCCTGGTGGGCAGTCGAGCCTCGTAAGCGAGGATCGACTGCCCGACCAGGTCGAATTCATTTCTAGCAAAACGTTCTTCTGCGCGCGTTGGAATGCGCGCGATATAGAAGCTTGTTCTACTCGCGCGTCGACTGTTGATTGCAGACGTGCATTCGCACCAACCGACTCGTTCTTAAACCGCGATCGACCCGCTCTTTGAGTGGCGGCATAGAGATCAGCGCATCAGACGCCGGCCATCATCACGTATTTGATCTCGACATACTCGTCCATGCCGTGGCGCGAGCCCTCGCGGCCGAGGCCCGATTCCTTGACGCCGCCGAACGGGGCGACCTCGGTGGTGATCAGGCCGGAGTTGACGCCGACCATGCCCGACTCCAGCGCTTCGGCGACGCGCCAGACGCGGCCGATGTCACGCGAGTAGAAGTAGGAGGCGAGGCCGAACGGCGAGGCGTTGCACATCGCGATCACATCGGCCTCGTCCTTGAAGCGGATGACAGGCGCGAGCGGGCCGAACGTCTCCTCCTGCGCCACCAGCGCGTCGGGTCTCACGTCCGACAGCACGGTCGGCTCGAAGAAGCTGCGGCCGAGTGCCGAGCGCTTGCCGCCAGTCACGATCTTGGCGCCGCCCTTCACGGCGTCGGCGATGTGCCGCTCGACCTTTTCGATCGCCTTCATGTTGATCAGCGGTCCCTGGGTCACGCCGGCCTCCGTGCCGTCGCCGATCTTCATCTCGGCGACCTTCTTCGACAGCTTCTCGACGAACTGGTCGTAGATCCTGTCCTGCGCGTAGAGACGGTTGGCGCAGACGCAGGTCTGGCCCATGTTGCGATACTTCGAGACGATGGCGCCTTCGACCGCAGCGTCGATATCGGCATCGTCGAACACCACGAACGGCGCGTTGCCGCCGAGCTCGAGGCCGAGCTTCTTCACGCCGACCGATGCCTGCCGGTACAGGATCTTGCCGACATTGGTCGAACCGGTGAAGCCGACGAACCGCACCGCCGGATGCTCGCACAGCACCTGGCCGATCGGCGGCGCATCACCGGTGATGATGTTGAGCACGCCCTTCGGCACGCCGGCCTTCTCGGCCAGTACCGCCAGCGCGAGCGCGGACAACGGCGTCTCGTTGGCGGGCTTCAGCACCACGGTGCAGCCGGCCGCCAGCGCCGGCGACACTTTTCGCGTGATCATCGAGTTCGGGAAATTCCACGGCGTGATGGCGCCGCAGACGCCGATCGGTTGCCGGATCGCGAGCAGACGCGCATCCGGACGCTGAGTGGGGATCGTCTCGCCATAGACGCGGCGGGCCTCCTCCGCGAAGAACTCGACATAGGCCGCGCCGATATCGACTTCGCCGAGCGCTTCCGCCAACGGCTTGCCCTGCTCCGAGGTCAGGATCAGCGCGAGATCCTCGCGATTGGCGATGATCAGGTCGAACCATTTGCGCAGGATGTTGGAGCGCTGTTTTGCGGTCAGCTTGGCCCAGGCCGGAAACGCGCGCTGCGCGGCCTCGACGGCTTTGGTGGCATCATCGGCGCCCATCTGCGCGATCTTGATCAGCTCGACGCCGGTCGCCGGATTGTTGACGGCGAATTCGGGGGTGCCGACCCAGGCGCCGTCGATATAGCAGCGGTCGCGCAGCAGCGACGGGTCCTTCAGGCGGCCTTGCAGGGAGGATGCTGCGGATGGCGTGGCGCGTGCGGCAACGGGCGGGGTCATGGCGTTACTCCTGGAATTTCTTTGGAAGGGTATTCGCCGCCTATATAAGCGGAAAGCCGCCGCGATGCACCGGCGACAGGCGCGACCCTGCTTCAAGCAATATTGAGGGCTGGCGCACGAACTTTCTTCATGCGCCGGTGCGGGTCGGCGCTCAGACAGCCCCGCCCGACATGTAGGTTTCGCGGCGTCCGATCATGCGCTCGGCCGCGGCCTTGGCATCCGCCTTGGTCGAGGTTGCGCAGGTCCGGTATTCGAGATCAGCCTGCGCCCGCGCATCGCGGCGGCCGAACCAGGATTTGGTGCCGCTCTCCAGCAGCGCCAGCGCCTGCGCAACATTGTCGACTGCCTCGAATGAGTGCAGCGCACCGGTACCTGCGTAGCGGACCTCGTAGAGACCTGGGCTGATCGGCGCCTCGATATTCTCGCCGCGGCCCGGCCGCGGATAGCGCTTCCATTCACTCCATGTCGAAATCATTGCTGCGTCCCCGCAAGGCGCGAAATGACGAATCTTTTCATCAAATCCATCCCAATTCGCCGCACCGTTTATGCAGCGATCTGAATGCGTTAATGCAAAAAAACAGGTACGAAAATCAATCTGCCGATCACGTTACCGTGGCCGCCTTCCGGGGTCATCGGGACAGGCGCGGAGTCCACCGCAAAATCTGCGCGCGTGGTGAATGCCCTCTCAGCGTGGGCCGCTCCTGTGCAGCTCGGCTTCACGACATCGCGACATCATCGCCGCGCGGCCGCCTTGCGGGAGCGGAAAAGCGGGAGGATGATCCCGCCCACTTCAAAACAATAAACCCCACCGGAGGACGCCCCCAATGCAGAGCAAGGCTCAGATCGATCAGGTATTGCGGCAGAAGAGCGAGGCAAAGGAGATTCCCGGTGTCGTCGCAGTCGCGGCGACCGGCAAGGACGTGATCTATGAAGGCGCGTTCGGCAAGCGCGACCTCTCCAAGAGCGATCCGATGACAGCCGACAGCGTGTTCTGGATCGCCTCGATGACCAAGGCGGTGACCTCGGCGGGCGCGATGCAGCTCGTCGAGCAGGGCAAGCTCTCACTCGACGAGCCGATCGGCAAGCTGTTGCCCGATCTCGCAGCGGTGCAGGTGCTCGACGGCTTCGACGCCAAGGGCGAGCCGCAGCTGCGCCCGGCGAAAAAACCGATCACGCTGCGCCAGCTCATGACCCACACCGCCGGCTTCGCCTACGACATGTGGGACGTCAATCTCGGCAAATACCTGGAAAAGACCGGCACGCCCGGCATCATCACCTGCCTGAACGCGGCGTTGAAGACGCCGATCATGACCGATCCCGGCACGCGCTGGGAATACGGCACCAATATCGATTTCGTCGGCAAGGCAGTGGAAGCGGCATCCGGCAAGAAGCTCGATGCCTACCTGCGCGACAACATGTTCGCGCCGCTCGGCATGAGCGACACCGCGTTCAAGATCTCCGACGACATGCGCAAGCGGCTGGTCGGCATGCATGCGCGCGGCGAGGACGGCACGCTGGCGGCGATCCCGTTCGAGCTCGAGCAGAACCCTGAATTCCACATGGGTGGCGGCGGCCTGTATTCGACCGCGGCCGACTACATCAAGTTCTGCCAGATGATCCTCAACAAGGGCAAAGGCAACGGCAACCAGGTGCTGAAGGCCGAGACCGTCGCGACGATGGGGCAGAACCATATCGGCGAACTCACGGTCGAGAAGATGCCGACCGCGGCGCCGATGTACACCAACGACGTCGATCTCTATCCCGACATCGTCAAGAAGTGGGGACTGAGCTTCCTGATCAACACCGCCAAGACGCCGGAAGGCCGCAGCGCCGGCAGCCTCGCCTGGGCCGGCCTTGCCAACACCTATTACTGGATCGATCCGGCGCGCGACGTCTGCGGCGTGATCCTGACCCAGCTATTGCCGTTCGCCGACAAGCACAGCCTGGAAGCCTTCGCAGGCTTCGAGAAGGGCATCTATGCCGGGCTCGACGCCGGCAGCGGGCAACGGGCGGCGTAAGGTTCCAGTCAAGCAAGGAAAATCCCTCCCCTCGCGGGGAGGGATTTTTCATACCCGCCATAGGTCGGGCCTGTCCCGTCGGCGTCAAACGACTAAGATCGCGCAAAAAAGCGCGGCGGCACGAACACGACCACGAGGAGGACGATCTTGGCACCCACCCCCAAGGCAGAGAGCTATGTCTGCGGCATTTCCGATACGCCGCTGCTCGGTGAAACCATCGGCCGCAGCCTCGATCGCGCACGCGCGCACTGGGGCGAGCGCGAGGCGCTGGTCTCGCCCAGCCACAATGTGCGCTGGACCTGGAACGAATTCGCCAAGCGGGTCGAGGCGGTGGCGGCGGGCTTCCTCGCGCTCGGCCTGCAACGCGGCGAGCGGATCGGCATCTGGTCGCTGAACCGGCCGGAATGGACGCTGACGCAATTCGCCGCCGCGAAAGCCGGACTGATCCTCGTCACCATCAACCCTGCGTATCGGCTGAGCGAGCTCGAATTCGCGCTGCGCAAGGTCGGCTGCGCCGCGATCGTGACCGCGACCGCATTCAAGACCTCGGCCTATATGGAGATGATCAACACGTTGCTGCCGGAGCTTGCGAGTTCGGAGCCCGGCCAATTGCGATCGGCGCGGCTGCCGCAACTGCGCGCCGTGATCCAGATCGGTGGACCGGCCGCATCAGGCACCATTCCGTTCGAGCAGGTCGCGCAGATGGGCGGCGAGCGCCATCGCGAGCAGCTCGCGGCGCTCGGCGACAGCCTGCAGTTCGACGATCCCGTCAATATTCAATTCACCAGCGGCACCACGGGCTCGCCCAAGGGCGTGATGCTGACCCACCACAACATCCTCAACAACGGCTATTTCACCGGCCGCGCCATGCGGCTGACCGAACAGGACCGCATCTGCATTCCGGTGCCGCTCTATCACTGCTTCGGCATGGTGATGGGCAACCTCGCTTCCGTTACGCTCGGCACCACCATGGTCTATCCCGGCGAAGGTTTTGATCCGCTGGCGACGCTGACCACGGTCGCGCAGGAGAAATGCACGACGCTGTACGGCGTGCCGACGATGTTCATCGCCGAGCTCGACCATCCGGAATTTTCGCGGTTCGATCTGTCGTCGCTGCGCACCGGCATCATGGCCGGCGCGCCCTGCCCGATCGAGGTGATGAAGCGCGTCAACACCGAGATGAACATGCGCGAGGTGACGATCGCCTACGGCATGACCGAGACCAGCCCGGTGAGCTTCCAGAGCGCGACCGACGATCCCTTGGAACGCCGCGTCTCCACCGTCGGCCGCATCCATCCGCATGTCGAGGTCAAGGTGGTCGATCTCGACGGCCATGTGGTGCCGCGCGGCGAACGCGGCGAGCTCTGCACCCGCGGCTACAGCGTGATGCTCGGCTATTGGGACGAGAAGGAAAAGACCGGCGAGGTGCTCGACGCCAATGGCTGGATGCACACCGGCGATCTCGCCGTCATTGACGACGGAGGCTATTGCAACATCGTCGGCCGCATCAAGGATCTGGTGATCCGCGGCGGCGAGAACCTTTATCCCAGGGAGATCGAGGAATTCCTCTACCGCCACCCGAAGATCCAGGACGTGCAGATCTTCGGCGTCGCCGATCAGCGCTATGGCGAGGAGCTGTGCGCCTGGGTCAGGGTCAGGGCCGGTGAGACGCTGACCGCCGACGAGGTCCGCGCCTTCTGCCACGGCCAGATCGCCCACAACAAGGTCCCGCGCTATGTCGAGTTCGTCGACGAGTTCCCGATGACGGTGACGGGAAAGATCCAGAAATTCGTGATGCGCGACGCGGTGGAGCAGCGGCTGGGATTGAAGGCGGCGAAGACGGCGTGAGGTCCTTTCTTCTCCCTCGCCCCGCTCTTGCGGGGAGAGGGCTGGGGTGAGGGGCTGCTTCCGCGAGTTGTGACCGGGGTGAGACCTGCACCCCCTCACCCGGAACGCATCTCGCGATGCATCATAGCCGGAGCTTTGCTCCGGCGTTCTTGGGGACGGCCGCCAAAGGCGGCCTACGCCTCTCCCCGCAAGCGGGGCGAGGCAAGAGGCGGCTTAAACCAGCAGCCCCTGCTGCTTCGCCAGATCCTTCAGCGACACCAGCGGCCGGGCGCCGATGTGCTGGATCACCTCGGCGGCGGCGAGCG
>NZ_VKHP01001202.1 GCF_010811875.1 Bradyrhizobium uaiense | reverse complement strand
AATGGTGCAGCTGATCGTAGCTGCCCGAGGCAAGGCGTTCTGCCATCGGCTGAATGCTCTTGCGATCACCAGGGCCGATCAATCCCGCAACGTACAGTGGACACATCCGCTGCCGGGTCTTGTGACCCAGCCGGTCCAAGAACGGCATCAGCCAGCGTTCGAGCTCGTCTTCCCATCCCGCCATGGTCAGCCCTCCAAGAGCCGACCACCCATGAATCATTGAAA
>NZ_VKHP01001201.1 GCF_010811875.1 Bradyrhizobium uaiense | reverse complement strand
TTAAATCGGATTGGCAAACCGTCAGCCGGTTCGCGCGCCGTCGCGGCGGCGCACCGCGGGCTAGACCCGTGACCGATGACCCCTCTCCGTCATCCTGAGGTGCGAGCTCTTGCGAGCCTCGAAGGATCGTCGGCCCCCGCTGTGGCCACACGCACTCCGGACGCGGAAATAGCCGGGCCGTGCATCCTTCGAGACTCGCTGCGCTCGCACCTCAGGATGACGGAG
>NZ_VKHP01001200.1 GCF_010811875.1 Bradyrhizobium uaiense | reverse complement strand
ATCGGGGATATAACGGGAATTTTGCAGGGCGTTTTCGGAATTTGGGGCATGAGAGTCAAGGCAAACTCGGCCGTCGTTCGGCGAGCGATCTCTCTCCTCCGTCGTCCCGGCGAAAGCCGGGACCCATATGTGGACGGCCCCCGTGGCACAAGAGCTTTCTGGTGAGATCGGATCGCTTGCATCCATATGTCCGGCCTGTTGAGTGCGATCGGGTAGACCGCTGGC
>NZ_VKHP01001199.1 GCF_010811875.1 Bradyrhizobium uaiense | reverse complement strand
AGGGCTCGACCGGGCGCGACAACCGAATGTTCGTTGAAGGAGTGCTGTGGATCGTGCGTACGGGGTCTCCCTGGCGCGATCTCCCGGAGGTCTTCGGCGATTGGAACAGCGTGTTCCGGCGCTTCAGTCGATGGAGTCGCAAGGGTGTCTGGTGCCGCATCTTCGAGGCGATGTCCGATGATCCGGACTTCGAATATCTGATCGTGGATTCCACCATCGTCCGGG
>NZ_VKHP01001198.1 GCF_010811875.1 Bradyrhizobium uaiense | reverse complement strand
CCCCCGCAAGGGGGGAGGGAATGAGAGAGCAGTGCTCACCTCACTTGTGTGAAGAGCCGACACGGCATCATGCAAGGCCACAACGGGACTGGAAGGGCTCCCTCCCCCCTTGCGGGGGAGGGTTGGGGAGAGGGGTGCCGCTTGCTCCGCTGCGAGATGGATTCGAGCTTGCGCTGAGCCGCCTGCGAAGTGGCGAAATGACTTGGCGCGATCTCGCTTGATGTC
>NZ_VKHP01001197.1 GCF_010811875.1 Bradyrhizobium uaiense | reverse complement strand
GGGAGCCCATCCGTTTGTGCGTCCCTGACGATCGAAGCGTTGCACCAATCGAAGTATCCGCGCCAGTTGTGACACGCCGTAAGGTGAGCACGCCTCTCAGGCTCCCTCCCCCCTTGCGGGGGAGGGTTGGGGAGAGGGGTAAGCCACACACTCCGACCGATGACGTAACGGCCCCACACCAACACCGCCCGAGCACGCCCGGCACAAACCCGCTATTCTGCGGCCG
>NZ_VKHP01001196.1 GCF_010811875.1 Bradyrhizobium uaiense | reverse complement strand
GATTCAGATTGGCGTGCATTGCCAAGGGCGCGTTCCAATTCACGCGTGCGCTTGGCGATGTCATCCAACTCGAAGCTCTGCGAGGTCATGAAGGCCCCCGAGCCGGCGTCCGGGTCGCTCGCGAGACGGCGGGTTTCGCTCAAGTGATGATGGAGCCAAGCCTTCTGTTCTGCCTGCAGCTTCGTCCGCCCTGCGCCGCTTTCTCGATGCAGCAGCAGCTGGTATG
>NZ_VKHP01001195.1 GCF_010811875.1 Bradyrhizobium uaiense | reverse complement strand
ATCGCCTCCAGAAGGCGCAGCACGCCGATGGCATCGGCATTGGCGGTGTATTCCGGGCTCTCGAAACTGACCTGGACGTGACTCTGGGCGGCCAGATTGTAGATCTCGGTCGGCCGGATCTGCTGCATTAGCCGGATCAGATTGGTCGAATCCGTCATGTCTCCGTAGTGCATCAGGAACGGCACGTTGCCGGCGTGCGGATCCTGATAGAGATGGTCGACGCGCG
>NZ_VKHP01001194.1 GCF_010811875.1 Bradyrhizobium uaiense | reverse complement strand
TGATGCTCCATCGGCTGAAGCGCCGGAACACGCTGTTCCAATCGCCGAAGACCTCCGGGAGATCGCGCCAGGGAGACCCCGTACGCACGATCCACAGCCCTCCTTCAACGAACATTCGGTTGTCGCGTCCGGTCGAGCCCTTCTGATCGGGGCGCCCTATGATCAACGGCGCCATCCGCTTCCACGCCGCGTCGCTCAATACCAAACGGTCCATCACACCCAAGAC
>NZ_VKHP01001193.1 GCF_010811875.1 Bradyrhizobium uaiense | reverse complement strand
ATCGCCTCCAGCAGGCGCAGCACGCCGATGGCGTCGGCGTTGGCGGTATACTCCGGGCTCTCGAAACTGACCTGGACGTGGCTCTGGGCGGCGAGGTTATAGATCTCGGTCGGCCGGATCTGCTGCACCAGCCGGATCAGATTGGTCGAATCCGTCATGTCTCCGTAGTGCATCAGGAACGGCACGTTGCCGGCATGCGGGTCCTGGTAGAGATGGTCGACGCGCG
>NZ_VKHP01000011.1 GCF_010811875.1 Bradyrhizobium uaiense | reverse complement strand
CAAGCTGCTTGTTCACCGTACCTGCGGAAACCTTCGGGCCGCCTGCATGCTTCCGACCGTGCTCCACCAACTCAGGAAGTGAGGCCTTGAGAAGCGGCCCTCTGCGGGTCTTGGGCACCATCTGGAGCGCCTCGCGAAACGTCCGCGCATGAGAGCGACGGATGTCCAAGAGCGGTAGATTGCCGTGGAGCTGAATGAACATCTCGATGGCGCGGCCGTACTCGTGAACAGTGCCCTCAGGCCTGTCGCGCTCCTTCTTCCAGCCTTCGAAAGCTTCCCTTAGCCCACCTCCACCTCCCTGTTCGCCCTTGGGGCCCTCAGGGATGGCGTAAGCCGACTGCGGTGTCTCAATGGGTTCGCCGGCATTGCGCTTTTCGATATCCTTGAGTGCACGCACGCGGGCCGCTAGCACCGCCATGCCCAGCTTTCGATACGAGACACTCTTGCGGTCAACGTTGAGTTGGAACGCCAGCAACAGCTCATCCAGTTCCTCGCGGATAACCGTGATATCGCCCCGGGCTAGGGCCTTAGGGACAACCGCTAGCTGGTGTTCGAGCGTATCGCTCCGCTTGGTGATTTCGCGGTCCGACAAGCCAGCCTCGGGCAGGGCACCCACGGCAAACGGTGTTCGATATTCAATCCCTACAGCAGTGAGCTGCTCCGCAACGCTCTGGAAGATTGCCTCCGATCCAGTTCCCTCTTGGCGCTCCTCTTCGTCGTTCGCCAACATGCTGGCGTAGAAGCTTTCGGCCATGCGCTTGATCTGGCCATCGGTCAGTGAGGGAATGACGGGACGCCTCTTGAGCAGCTCCTCGGCAGCGGCAAATGTTCGGTCGAAATCAGCCAAGACGTGCGTGGCAGCTACGTTCGCGTCCTTGAGCTTCTTGGTGCCGAGCGATTTCTTGAGGAAGACTTGGCGGTCCCGGCCGGAATTGAGCACACGCGCAACGGCCTCCTGCAGGCGTTCCGGCACCTTGCGCTGAGCGTAGTAAGTCCCGTGTCTGTCCTTGATCAGTCCCATCAGCGCGCGCGTCAAAGCTACTACTCTCTGCTACCACCCGACAGCAGACAAAGCCATGATTTGCAGGATGTTTTTGATCCATCAGCGCTTCTAGAGCCGCTGGCGCTCCCTAGGGGACTGCAAGTCCTCATATAGATCAATCGCTTACCCCGAGGTGGGACAGAAAACGAATCTAGGGATTTGTTACGTTTTCTGAGCCCACTGTCTCACCGGCGACGCCACACGAGCTCGCCTCGACAAGCTGGAATTTCAAATGACTCAAACAACAAACGGTGGTCTCTGCGGGCCCACCGAGAAACACGTTCGTGCCAACGATCGCAAGGGGCAGGACTTCAACGATTGGCTCAATAGCGGCATCGATCCAACACGCATCGCCGATATGATCGATTACGGTGACGAAATGGTCTACTTGGTCGCGTCCGATGCGATTCATGACTTTGGCCACGAGCCGCCATTCCCTATCGATGATGACTTCAACGCGTCGAACGATTGGACCGCCGAAAAATGGGAAGCTCCGATCGAAGATCCACCTGAGTGGCTGACGTCGATGCCGCCCAACCTGGGCGACGATTCGACCAGTGTCACGACTGACACGCCCGCGCTTGGAAATCCCCCGAGCCCCCCCAAGTTGAAGGGTCCAGGTCGGGAGACCCTCGCGGCATGTTCGCTGCTGGACCAGTCAGATACCGATAATGCCAAGCGTCTCGAAGCTTATTTTCCGAACGAGTTGCTGATCATGCAAGCCGCTGGCATCCCCGGCGGGGACAAATTGGCTTGGTCGGGACGACATTGGGACATCGATAACGGGGAGGCAAACGCTTGGATGATGGCCCAAGCGGTCGGAGACTTTATCCAGCTTGAGGCCGATCTCCTTCGACCTACAGAAGTCGAACAAAAGGCTATCGACGCCGGCTCAAAAGCTGCATCTGACCTCAACGGTACGCGGGATCATGATGAGACATCGGCAAAAACACTGCACGAAGCTGTGAAGTCGGGAAAAGCCGCCCAACGTTCCTTCGCGGCGCGGAAGGCAGCTCATAAAAGGTTTGGTGTCATTTCCAAGAATGCTTCTCGTCTTAAAGCAATGCTGGAATGCGGCGCACCCAGGTGGCGGAAGCCTGCCGAGGAGTTCAACGCCAGCGCACTTTCCGTGGCCACACTCAGCCACACCTTGGCATTTGTCCAAGAGAACGACCTTGAGTGCCCGGACGATAAGTCAACCCGCACGATCTGCCGAATCCGCGCGCGAAAAGGGCATCGAAAGTCTGATTATATCACGGCATTGGTTCCCGTGATGTACGATCAATCCGCCCGAGCTCCATTCTTCGAGAGTTGGATTGAAAAAATGATGCCGGATCCGGAGGCGCGTCGCACCTTGCAGCAATTTTCCGGCATCAGCATTTTGGGCGTGCCACTGCAACGGTTCATGTTTCATTACGGAGAAGGCGCAAACGGGAAGAGTGTCTATCTTGAATTGCTCATGAGGTTGTTGGGGAAGAGCTTTGCTGTCGGGTTGCCAACCGAGTCTATCATCGGACAAGGCGAGCGAAGTGCCGGCGGAGCGTCGCCAGATCTCATTCGCCTTTTCGGCAAGCGGATGGTGCGAGTGTTGGAATTGCCCGAAGGCAAACCGCTTCAATCTGAGCTTGTTAAGAAGCTGACCGGCAGCGAGGAAATCCCTGTTCGAACGTTGTTCAAGGGGTTCGTTGACTTCATGCCGCGGGCGAAGCCGCACATGAGCGGTAACGGTCTGCCAAAGATTACTGACACCTCTAATGGCATCTGGCGCCGAATGCTGCTGTTGAAGTGGCCAGTTCAGATTGCTGAAAAGGATATGCGAGATCCCGAAGAGATGGTCGGCGAAATGCTTAAGGATGCTCCCGGCATCCTGAATTGGCTGTGCGAGGGGGCTCTGGACTTCCTTCAGAACGGGCTCTACGTCGCTCCGAGCGTTGCCGCCGCGACAGCCGACTATCGCAAAGAGATGGATATCGTGATGCAGTTTGCGGAGGACTGCCTCGAAAGGGTCGACGGTTCGAAAGTGCAGGCGCGTCCGATGTATCAGGCTTTCCTGGAGTGGTGTCATGCTAACTCAAAATCGCCGGTCTTTGAGACTAAGTTCGGCCGAGACTTGAAAAGGCACTTCGAACGGGATGATTCCAAACGGTTGCGCTTCTATCTCAATGTCAAGCTCCGTGACGATCGCCCACGCGCGGAAATGAATGGAAGCAACCGCGCTGATCCTCTCGACGACGTGGTTCCGGTTTAGCACCTCGACAATGAGCGATAGTACGCCGAGGGTTGCGCAGAACCCTCGGCATACAGACAAGCCACTAGCTAAATGACATTTCGATCTGCCGGCGAAGGTACGACAGTTCGCCCGCTATATATTTAAACGAGATCAAAATTTCGGCGATTAGGCTGCTTTCACAAGCTCTCTACGTGACAATCAAAACTATCTCAACCTTCTCCTTCCTTAAGCTATTTAGATAAGAGGTATTTATTTCAATAGGATAGACCAGCGAGGGTTTTCGACCGAAATGGCGTAGAAGCTTCGCGAATCGTCGCTGTGGCTTTAGCCATCTCCGTCGCTGCTCGATCGCGTCTTGTTATGGATCGAAAGCTGACGCATTGTGGACCTTTGGGTCCATGCTGCGCGGGTCCTTCCTTCCCCGCCCCTTACGGAGCAAGCGCGCCCCGAAATGTCACTAGTCGCAGATCTTGAGATCTGGGTTGACACGGTTGACAGGTTGACACGAAATCTCCGCGCGGTTGACGACGCTGGGGCGGGGAACAAACGAACCTCTAATGCCCCGCTATGCACCTACTCCGCTGCGAGCGCGCGATGCCGAAGCGGTAGCCCGAGACGCCCCGAGATATCGATCAGCGCTTCGGCGAGCGCATCGATGAGCACGTCATCATGGTAGGGCGTCGGCGTGATGCGCAACCGCTCGGTGCCGCGCGGGACGGTCGGATAGTTGATCGGCTGGACGTAGATGCCATGCTCAGCGAGCAGCAGGTCGCTGGCTTCCTTGCACTTCACCGGATCACCCACCATGACTGGCACAATGTGTGTCTCGCTGGGCATCACCGGAAGGCCGGCGGCGTTGAGCACACCCTTGACCCGCGCCGCGCGGTCCTGATGACGGTCGCGCTCCCATTGTGACGTCTTGAGGTGCCGGATTGCCGCGGTCGCGGCGGCGCAGATCGCTGGCGGCAGCGCGGTCGTGAAAATAAATCCCGGTGCATAAGAGCGTACTGCGTCGATGACGTCGGCACTTCCCGCAATGTAGCCGCCGAGGCAGCCGAACGCCTTCGCCAGCGTCCCCTCGACCACGTCGATGCGGTCAAGGACCCCCTCTCGCGCGGCAATGCCCGCGCCCGCGGGACCGTACATGCCGGCCGAATGGACCTCGTCGATATACGTCATGGCACCGTAGCGCTCTGCGAGATCGCAGATGCGGTTCACCGGCGCGACATCGCCGTCCATCGAGTAGAGGGCCTCGAATACGATCAGCTTCGGGCGATCGGGTGCCGCAGCTGCCAGCAAATCTTCGAGATGACTGACGTCGTTGTGACACCAGATTTTCTTTTCCACGCCCGCACGGTGCACGCCCTCGATCATCGAATTGTGGTTCCACGCGTCGGAGAGGATCAAGCAGTTTGGGAGCAGCTTGGCGATCGTTGCGATGCCGGTTTCGTTGGACACGTACCCGGAGGTGAACACCAGCGCCGCTTCCTTTCCGTGCAGGTCCGCAAGCTCCCGCTCCAGTTCGACCAACGGATGATTGGTTCCAGAGATGTTGCGGGTACCACCTGCGCCTGCGCCCATCCGGGTCGCGGTTTCGACCATCGCGCCGATCACCTTTGGATGCTGGCCCATGCCAAGGTAATCGTTCGAGCACCAGATCACGACCGGGCGCGTGCCGTCGGGAGAGTGCCATATCGCATGCGGAAAACGCCCGGCAATGCGCTCGAGATCGGCAAACACGCGGTAGCGCCGTTCGCTATGCAGGCGAGCGAGTGCGGAGGCAAAGAAGTGATCATAGGTCATGACTCGAAATCTCCGGCCGGCTTGTACTCAACGATTGGACTTCCCAGGTCCACAAGCCGCCGTGCCCATTCAATCCAACTCGGTCGGCTATCAGGTCCTGAAAGGGCGGCCGGTCCTCGGGGGAAGGACCGGCCGCGGGGCCACGGCGAAGGGAGGGGGCGCCGGGGCCAAGCACTTGCGAACCTAGCTGCCTCCGCGAGGCAAATTGGTACCCGACAAGGGACGTCAGTGCGGTGCGGCAGGTGCAAATCTCTGCAAATCGTGGCGAACGAAATATCGGTGCATCGACCACATTCGCCCTGAGGAGTGTTCCGCTCCCCGCCCTAAGCTCCCCTACTGACTTGGTTGCCGATCACACAGCGCCACGCCGCCAGGCGCTCGGCTGGATACTGTTTCATCCAATCGGCAAGCTCCGGCGCGCCCATCAGGCACGACTGCAGTGAGACGTCAGCAAATTCGGAGGTCGTTACGGTCTGCTCACGACAACTTGTCGGGGAGACAAGGCTGCAGAGCACTGCGACAATTCTTATCATGAGTGGACTCCATTCCTGTGGTACTCATCCACGCCACGGTCCGCATGCCCGTCTAACGTCCCGCTCTTCGGCTCACTGATACGATCCTCCGCAGGGAAGATGCTTTCATATATCGCGCGCGCCTCTCGAATTAGCCGAACCCGCTCGCGCTCAGATTTCGAAACAAACAAAATCACCCCGCCCATCCTCGTGCCTCGCTTTGGTTAGATGACAGTCTATCGCCGCAATCGTTGAGCCCGGCGGTAACCAGAAGGTAAGCGCCGATGACGCTCACTCGACCGCTCCTTCAAGTATTGCTCGACCTAGGATGAGCTTGCTCGGTTTCTCACGATATCCTTCACTTCCAAAGAAGCGGTGTCATTAGCTTTTGATCCACGAGCGTCCCATCCCTAATGAGGCTTACCGAGTACGAATACAAAGGGAACGACGAATAGCTCATCACCAAGATCGTCGTTGACGTGCAAGATCCAGTCGCGCCAATCTTCGAGGTTGCGCGCCGTTGTGAGGGATCGCACAACACAAGCGGCGTGATCACGAGCCTCCGTGAGGTCGCCCACCAATGCACCACATCGATCGACCAACATCTGTCTGTTGTTAGAGCAGTGGAAGTACACGTGGGTCATGTCCAGCCTCTCTCAAACACTGCTTCGCTTTCTGTATCAGCAGCCGATCGTGCCAATGCCTTGGCCGCATCAACAAGCGAAGCTTTCTCCGCTCGCCGCTCGTAGTCGTCGGCAAGGGCCTTAAGCTGATCAGCGATCGCTTGGTCAGTCATCGACCTGGCAGCACGAAGCAAAGTCTGCGCCGTCTTGAGGTATTGCTTGCCTCGTTGTGATATCTGGAACGTCATAGTGGCCTCACGCTGTTCTCGGCGGTTGGTTTAGGATGACTTGGAGCCAGGCCAGCCAACTGGCATCACCTGCGCGGCGAGCTTTGAAGCGATCGACGCACTTTTGGGAACAAAGAGGAGTTCGCCACGAGTAGTGTCGGATCAGTCCGAACTTTCCGTCACAAACTGCGCATCGCGCGCCTCTGCCATGACTGATGCTTTCGCAGGAGTTTTGCATTGCGATCTCCTTTTGCTGCTATTGACGCTGTCCAGCCAAAACTCTTGTTCACTCTTCAAAGATCTACATTTTCGCCGACGCATGTAGCCTAAGGCCATCAAGATGAACGGCTCAATTGAACGTAGGTAAACGCCCGGCAGCAAAAGGAGTCATGGGATTCATACGAAGAGCTTAGACCCAGACGGGTGTTCATAGGCTGACGTATTGCCTTACAAGCCCTGGGACACCGCCGGTCTGGCTTATGCAACGCTATGGATATCTGCATCGACGCCAGCGTGCGGTGCGCTCGCCTGGTTCACAACAGTACACGGCACCTAACACCATTCAACGCGCAACTTCGCGCTTTGTGCGCGAAGGTAATGGCTCGCTAACCGGACCAGCAGGGGCTCATTCGCGCCCAACACGAGGGAAAGCATGTCTTTCATTAAGACCAACGATGGCGTCGAAATTTTTTACAAGGATTGGGGCTCCGGCCAACCGATCGTCTTTAGCCATGGCTGGCCGCTCTCATCTGACGATTGGGATGCACAGATGCTGTTCTTCCTCAATCACGGCTATCGCGTGATCGCCCACGACCGCCGTGGCCACGGCCGTTCGAGCCAGGTGGCTCACGGGCATGACATGGACCATTATGCTGACGACCTCGCGGCGGTGATAGCGCATCTCGACGTGAAGAATGCTGTGCATGTCGGCCACTCCACCGGCGGCGGCGAGGTGGCGCATTATATCGCCCGCCACGGCGAGAGCCGGGTGGCGAAGGCGGTGCTCATCAGCTCCGTGCCACCTTTGATGGTGCAGACGCCGGCTAACCCGGGTGGCTTGCCCAAATCCGTCTTCGACGGCCTGCAGGCGCAGCTTGCGGCGAGCCGCACCCAATTCTATCGCGATCTCGCAGCCGGTCCATTCTATGGCTACAACCGGCCCAACACCAAGCCTTCGGAAGCCGTGATCGAGAACTGGTGGCGGCAGGGCATGATGGGCGGTGCGAAAGCGCACTACGATGGCATCGTCGCTTTCTCACAGACCGACTTCACCGAGGACCTGAAGATGATCACCGTGCCCGTGCTTGTCATGCATGGCGACGACGATCAGATCGTGCCTTATGCCGACTCCGGACCGCTGTCGGCAAAGCTCTTGAAGAACGGCACGCTGAAGACCTACAAGGGTTTTCCGCACGGAATGCCGACTACACAAGCCGAGACGATCAACGCGGATCTGTTGGCGTTCATCCGGCAAGCCGAACCAACGATCACGAGCCACGAGTGCGAGCAGAGCCGCTTCTCGGCTACGTCTTAAAAATAGACCTCATATCACATGCGGCAGGTCTACTCGTAGATCGAAAGCTTACGCATGCGCAATGATGGCCGCTGACGCGCAGCAACCGCCTCTTGCTGCCGCTGCTTCTGGAGGTTTACCTTACGGCCCCGCTGCTTGGCGTCCAATCTCGCATCGTTCGCCGGGCGTGAGCCATTAATTACCCCACGAACAGGGCGTCGCTGTCCGAAACGAGGGGGCCGTCGGGCGCCCAGCCGCAAAATGCTGTTCCTAACCAGGGCTGCAGTCGCACTCATCGATTGAGTCCTCCAGCGCTCATATTGACGCGGCTCGCGACAAAGCTCCAAAAAGCGACCCACGTACCGGTCCCAAACCATCGGTTTGCACAGATCACGAAGTCGGGCTGCGCGACTACGACAGCCCGACTTATAATGCACCCGGGGACGTCAGTGCTTACCAGACGTGAGTCAATACCCCGTCGTTGGCACGCAGGGCGGCCGCCTATAGGGAGCGGTCGCGAATGAGCCGACATCCGGCTCCCTGAGGCAGGGCCGAGTCTTGGTAGTGGTCGAGGCAGGGGTCGTCAGGCTACCATAAGCATCCTGAACCTTCCTGACAGATGCATGTTTCTCTCGAGCTATCGCCGGAGCCGCGGCGATCGCCGTGATTACCAGCACACCAGCGCAAACAAGCGTAAGTTTGGTCATTCAAGTCTCTCCTTAGGTGGTCAGAAGCCACAACAGAACGGCTTCACGCATTAAGTGAGATTTCTTCGGAAAGATGTGAGGGCCTGCTTGCAACGATTAACGGCGCCAAACAAAACACAACGAGTTACACTGTCGCATCTGTGCGATCATGCTGACGATAGGGGACGGCGGCTATTGTCGCGTGAAAGTTAGGAGCCCCTGCTGCGAGTTCGACCGCGCTTGTTGCTCAAGTCGGTTGCTTCGGTGAAGAGTTCATTTCTGTTGTGGACGACCTGCCTCCTCGGTGACCCATGCAAACTCCTCAAGCTCCTATCAATTCAGGGTTCGGTGCCGCCACTACGGCAGCCGAAGTGATCAAAGGAATCGATCTGACTGGTAAGACCGCGGTTGTGACCGGCGGCTATTCGGGAATCGGCCTTGAGACCGCACGCGCCTTTCGGTCGGCTGGTGCAAAGGTGGTCGTACCGGTCCGCGATATGTCAAAAGCAAAGGCAAACCTGGTCGATATGCCGGATATCACGATCGAAACCATTGACCTGCTTGATCCTTCATTGATCGATCACTTCGCGAAGCGGTTTCTCGATGCGCATCATGCCCTCCATATCTTAGTCAACAATGCGGGTGTGATGGCCGCCCCACTAAGGCGCGATGCTCGCGGCTATGAATCGCAATTTTCCGCAAACCATCTTGGCCATTTTCTGCTCACCTGCCGCCTTTGGCCCGCGCTCGTTCGCGCTCAAGGAGCCCGCGTCGTCGCTCTCTCCTCGTATGGCCACCGCCGGGCCGGCATCGACTTTCATGATCCAAACTTTGAGCGCCGCCCATATGATCCCTGGATCGCTTATGGACAGTCGAAAACTGCCAATTCCCTGTTTGCCGTTGCACTCGACTCAATCGGGAAAAGTCGTAGCGTGCGCGCCTTCGCGGTGCATCCGGGAGGCATCGTTACGGATCTGCTCCGCCACATGTCACCAGCCGAGATCGATGCCAGCAAGGTTCTCGACGAAGCTGGTAAGCCGATCATCGATCCGTGCAACAACAAGAAAACACCTCAGCAAGGGGCTGCTACCAGCGTATGGTGCGCAACTAGTCCGCAACTTGATGGCATGGGCGGCGTCTACTGCGCTGACTGCGAGATTGCCATCAAACTCCCCGATGACGACAGCACAGAACTGCATGGTGTGCGGCCACGTGCCATCGATCCGGTTTCCGCAGGTCGTTTGTGGCAACTCAGCGAACAACTGACGGGCGCAGGTATCGATTGAAGCGTACGATAGATGGACGAAGATGAATCGATGGTTCTCTCAGGAGAGCCAATGCCCCCTGAGCTTCCTGCGTCGCTCAACATGAGCGAAACAAGCATGCGGCGTCGCCGCCCCCGAGACGCCGGATCCTCTTGCACGCATCAAAGTACGCGGCAGAATGTCTCGATAGGGCAGAAGACCTGACTGATCAAGAGCAGCTACGTGCGTGGCAACCGTTGGATCTGGACGCTCCACCAGCCGCAGTCACACAAATTCGGGGATACCAGGTACATCAACCACTTAAGGCTCCGACCTGCCTGTGGAGCTCTCGCTGGCTGGCGGCCAAATCACTTACAGTCCTGGCGAAACATCCGGATTAGTCTAACGCCTCAAGCCATCTTTACGCTAAGTTGAAGGACATGAATTGATGGTATCGTTTTGTCACATGGGCAGAAATGATTGCGAAGCCGGCTGCAAAGAGCAAAGACGCAATTTCCTTCGGTCCGTTCAGCCTTGTCGCGAGCGAACGCCTCCTGACTAAAGGCGGAGACCCCGTCGAACTGGGGGCGCGAGCGCTCGACGTGCTGATCGCGTTGATATCGCGCCCGAACGAAGTCCTCGACAAAAGAGAGCTGATCTCGGAAGTTTGGTCCGGTATCAGCGTAGAAGAAGCCAATCTACGATTCCAGATTGCTGCCTTGCGCAGGGCTCTAGGCGATGGGCAGGATTGTGCCAGATACATTGCCACGGTTCCGGGACGCGGCTACTGCTTCGTTGCTCCCATTTCGTCGGTGAAAAACAAGAATACAGGAGAGGCAGGGAACACCAGACCGGTTCAGGCAGACCACCTTCTGCCTGCTCGCTTGGTTCGCATAATCGGGCGGACCGATAACATTTCGACCCTCTCCACTCAGCTTGCAACTTCGCGCTTCGTCACGATCGTGGGCCCTGGAGGAGTTGGGAAGACAACGCTCGCCGTTGCGGTCGCACACGATCTGTTGGAAACGTTTGTTGGGTCAGCCCTTTTTATCGACCTCGGGATCATAAGTGATCCCGGGATGGTAGCCGTTTCTTTGGCGTCGACCCTGGGGATATCGGTGCGGTCCGACGATCCGACCCCGAGTATCGTCTCACACCTGCGGGACAAACGAATCCTTCTAGTGCTCGATAACTGTGAGCATGTAGTTGACGCCGTTGCGGCGGTCACTGCGCAGATTTTTCGCGCTACATCGCAAGTCCATCTCCTGGCGACCAGTCGAGAGGCTCTTCGAGCAACCGGCGAATTTATCTACAGGCTAGAGCCTCTCGACGTTCCACCACAGGATTGTCCGCCTACAGCAGCCGCCACTTTGGCCTTCTCCGCGGCGAAATTGTTCGTCGAGCGTGCAGCCGCGTCGGGTACTCGCGTGAATCTGGACGACTCGGATGCAGCCGTCGTGGCCGGCATCTGCCGTAAGCTCGACGGCGTGGCCCTTGCGATCGAGCTGGCGGCCGGACGCGTTGCGGCTTTGGGCCTGCAACGAACTGCAGCGATGCTCGACGAACGCTTGACTCTATTATGGCAGGGACAACGAACCGCGCCACCGCGCCAGAGAACCCTTCAGGCCACGCTGGATTGGAGCTTTAGCCTCCTGTCTGAACCGGAACGCATGGTACTCCGCCGTCTCGCAGTGTTCGTCGGGGATTTTACGTTGGAGGCGGCACAAGCCATCACGGTAAGCGTGACCGCCGATCAGTCTCTCGTATTCGATGCAATCGAAAGTCTCGTGTCGAAATCGATGGTCGTGGCGCGTTCCATAGGAGGATCGATGCGCTATCGGCTCCTAGCTACGACGCGCTCCTACGTCCTCGGACTTGGTGCCCGCGGTGCTGAACTTGCAGATTTAGGACAATGCCACGCGGCTTACTGCCAACGATGGCTGGAAAAGACAGGGGCGACATGGCCCACGTTGTCGAACGCATTGGAGCGTGCGCCTTACCTTTCCGGCCTCGGCGACGTCCGGGCGGCCCTGGAATGGAGCTTTAGCGATAGCGGCTCTGCTAAAGTCGGAGTCTCACTTGCTGCCAACGCAGGACCTGTCTTTCTCGCAATGTCTTTGCTAACTGAATGTCATCGCTGGGCAGAGACGGCAATTGCCGCTCTTAACGACACCACCCGCGGTGGGTTCGAGGAAATGCATCTTCAAGCAGCACTGGGACTGTCGTTGATGTTTACTCGCGGCAGCACCGATGCGGCGCGCGTGGCCCTGAACAGAAGTCTGGCGATTGCTGAAGAACGCGGCGAGCCGCTCAACCAATTGCAGCTATTGGCGCCGCTTACGATGTACCATCTGCGGATCGGCGACTTCAAGACTGCCATAGCATTGGGGAAGCGAGCCTCCGCTCTCTCCAAAGTGGTCGCTGATCCCACTGCCATTGCACTTGCCCATTCGATCTCTGGTATTTCGCTCACCCACACGGGCGATCTTGCCGGTGCCCGTTTGGGGTTGGAAGCGGCCCAACAGCGCATGACGACACCCCAACGAAGCAACGCGATTTATCTAGGTTTCGATGGGCATGACTTGGCTGGTATCTTCCTCGCGCGGACGCTTTGGCTCCAAGGTTATCCGGATCAAGCCCGGTTGCGTGCAAAAGAAACCATTAAGGACGCTGCGGCAACAGACCATCCTGTGACCCTATCAATTACATTGATTTGGGCGATTTCCTTATTCCTATGGATGGGGGACCTCGAGACCGCCGAAGAACTCCTGGAGTGGTTTATCGCACGCGCGGAAACTCACTCCTTGGGACCCTACCTTGCAGTTGGACGTGGCTACAAAGGCTTGTTGGCCGTTCGTCGCGGCGCAGCAAAGCTCGGGGTCGAAAGTCTGCAGGGCGCGCTGGCGGATCTCCATTCGGCGCGTTACGAATTGCTCAC
The DNA here is from genome assembly GCF_010811875.1 of Bradyrhizobium uaiense. GTDB lineage: Bacteria > Pseudomonadota > Alphaproteobacteria > Rhizobiales > Xanthobacteraceae > Bradyrhizobium > Bradyrhizobium uaiense. The sequence goes on along the minus strand of NZ_VKHP01000011.1, from coordinate 68,888 downwards.
CACAATGTTTAGTATCTCGCTTGTACAGGGACTTGCAGCGATCGGCCGGCACGCTGAAGCCGTCAAACTCGTCGGCGAGGCCATCGAAATGGTCGAGGAAAACGGAGACGTTTCATACATGGCTGAGCTGCTTCGTACGAAGGCTGACGTTCTGCTATCGATGCCTCAGCCCAAATACGAAGATGCTGAACAATGCCTCACACAATCACTGGAGTGGAGCCGCCGCCAAGGTGCATTGGCTTGGGAGTTGCGCACTGCCGTCGACCTGGCGAAGTTGTGGGCAAGCCAAGGTCGAACTGACGCAAGGTCGCTTCTCCAGCCTGTATACGCGCGGTTCGCGGAAGGCCTGGATACACCCGATCTAAGGCAGGCAGAACGACTGCTTGCGACCTTGCGCTAAATCGTCCTGCGCGCCACTGATGAATCGAGTGGGGATCTTCCCCAGTTGCTTAGGAATGACCAGCTACCGCTGAGGCGGACGATCACCATCCTCTAACGCTGGGGGATCAACGATCGCGGCCGCGATCGAGCCAATGTAGCAGCCACAGCATCACCTTGCGACGTTCCTGTAAGATGCAGCCACCGTAGTCGCCTTCTCGGCTCCCAGATCGCTACCGCTCGACTTGAGCTCACATTGGCCCAATCCGCCAGCGGCAGAACCGCGGCATTGACCTTGTGCGCTATAAGAGCAGTCCCTGACGTCCGTAGACTAGTTGCGAAGAACCGGGCTCCTTCAATTGCAATCGACACGGTAGCCAGGCGAGCAGCACACCTCGTATTGACATCGCCTCCTCTTCTCTGGTTTCCGTGCTCTATCGAAATCCCTTTTGGTGAGCACCGGCAAAGGACCGCAGCAACTGCGTCCATTCAGTTGCCGCAGTTCACTTTCACATAGAACTCGACGCGCAGATCGTTGATTTCCGCAAGATTTCGTTTAGTTCTGTGAGCAGCGAAACTTCGCCCCCGAACTCTGAACGGAACCAAGATCGCTTGAGCCCTTCTTGGCCCGAGCGCGTCCATCATGGAGATGGCCAATGGCCAGTCTGGGTACGATGAGACCAAGGCTCATGGCGAGTACGATGGCTACAGCAGTCGTCCCATCAGCGATCGTGGCACCGACCAGTTCCGGCGTCGGATGCGACGAACCGGCGATCTGAACCAGCCCACTCATCATTCTGAAGACGTAAACGCCTGGTATCATCGACACCACCGAAGCAAAGCCTATGGCGGCGAACGGCAGATGCTTCCGGAGCGAAACTGGAGTGAGCAGCATGCCAACGACGAAACAGGCAACAAGAGCGCCCGTCGTCACTCCGAAGCCAAATACGGTGATCGCCACCCAACGGAACGCATGAGCCAGCATGCCGACCGCAACTGGCCATGCGAACATGCTCGGTGGCGTCGAGAAGAATACGCTGTAACATGCCACCGCAACGCCGGCAGCGATCACGTCAAGCCAGAGCGACACAGCCTGACCCGGCGGGTCTATCGGCAATGACCCGTGCACAAGCTTGAGCCCCAGGAGCAACCCCACCGAGATTGCGACGACGACGATTCCGGCGTAGGTCAGACGAGATACACCGAGGTGAATTCGCCCGTTGATGAGGTCGATCGCGCCGTTGAGAATATGTGGCCCCGGAACCAGCACCATGCAGGGACACACAACTACAAGCCTCAGTGCCGTGCTGAGCTGATAATGAACGGCCAGTCCGCCGATAACACCAGCAAGCAGTGCCGCGCAGAACGGCTGGATGAAGATGTTGGAACTCGCCTTCGCGATCGCGCGCCGGAGCAGGCCACCCGCGCCTGCGCTGATGAAAATCAGTATTGCAGCGGGCAAGTGTTGAATGCCGAATATGATCGCGAGAGCGACCGCTCCGACCGCCGCGGCCAGCGCGAATAACCACGTCGCGGCCGACGGCGCCTTGGAGATGGCGTCGATCCGCTCTCGAGCCTCCTCGAGCGAAAGGCGACCGGCTTCAACATCCGCCACTGCCTGCATCGCAGAGGCGACGCGATGCATATCAACCCCGACCGGATCAGCCGATACTTCCACAATCCGTGTTACATCATCGCCCTTGGCGCGCAACGTCAACTCGCCCCAACGCGGCATCAGCTCAGCGGTGATGCCGAGCGCGTCGCCAAGCCGCCGGGCTGCCGCAACAACCTGATCGGTTCCCTGGCCATTGACGAAAAGGACCTTTGCCAGACCAAGGATGACATCGCAGTGCTCATCGCTAGCCATAGCCCGCTCTGCGAGAACACGAGGCGTCGGTTCTCTGTGCTGCGCGCTTCTGTCGACGGCTCCGGAAATCATATATTCCGCTAAATCCACCATGGTACTTACCTTTCGATTGGACCAACGCTGGGTCGGTATATGTCCCGAACTAATCCGGGGCTTGCTTGCTGCGAGGGCGAGAACTGATCTCTACGGTGGCCGTCATGCCCACCACGAGTCGCACGCCTGGCGGCACTTCATCGATGTGAAGTCGAACAGGCACGCGCTGGGCAAGCCGAACCCAGGTAAAGACCGGATTTACGGTTGCCAGGCCACCGGCGTCGGGTCGCGCATTTGGGACGTTGATGCCACGCGAAATACTTTCGACATGACCACGTAGCACTTGCCGATAGCTTAGCAACTTGATTGCCGCCGCATCAGCTTCGTGAATTTGCGAAAGGCTGGTTTCCTCGAAATAACCGTCGACCCAAAAGGTTTCGGCATTCACCACCGAGATAGCCTTCTGTCCCACGTTCACGTAGTCGCCGAGCTGCACCAACAGATTGGTCACATAGCCTTCGGCCGGCGAGAGGATGCGAGTTCGCTTCAAGTTGACGTTGGCTTGATCCAAACTTGCCGAGGCATGCTGATACGAGGCTTGTGCGGCGAGAGCAGCGGCGGCATAGGACTGCTTTTCCTCCGGCGTCGTCGCGAGGTCGCTCAACTGTTGTCGCCGGCGGGATTCAGCCGCCGCGTTCACAGCCGTCGCCTTTGCCTGGTCCACCGCTGCGGCCGCCAGGCTCACTCCAATCCTGTAATCGGTGGGGTCGACAATCATCAATAGATCGCCCTTGTGAACGAACTGGTTGTCAGCGACCGGAAGCTCGACAATCCGGCCCGAAACCTCAGGCGCCATGGTCACGACATAGGCTCGGACAGTTGCGTCGCGTGTCCATGGTCGCTCCATGTATGTATTCCATGCCGCTGAGCCTGCCGCGATGGCGAGCCCTACCATGACGAGCGTGACCGAGATCGCAATGCCTTTGCCCACACCGATAAAGTCACGCCCCCTTTCCAGAGCCGACGATGAGAACGGACCGGTGGATGCCCTTGAGGTGGCCGTCAGCTTCAGGTCAATTTCCGACATCGCGGCCTCAATTTCCGACCAGGAGAACGACGGACGAGAGGATGATGACGTACACGGCAAACTCAAGGAGCGCCGGGTGCCAGACCAATCGCAAAATGCGGACCTTACTGGCGAGCCAGCGAAGCGGCTGCAGAATCAACCAAGCCGCGACCATCATGATCGAGATCGGAGCCACGTAGACGCCGAACACATTGACTTCAGCGAAGCTCATTGATGGTCCTCGCGTCGAAGTAAGTCGCGTGCCAACGAAGCCCTTCGGAGATGGCGCAGATGCTGCCCTGCATGCGCAGCACTGTGCGTGCACGTGCGCCGGTCAGCGTCGTCGGTAGTCTGCCGGCTAGGTATTCGAGCCTTCGGCTTGCAAGAGCGCTCTGCGCCCAGGCCAGTGGCGCGAACGCGGAATCGAGCTCCGCGGCAACGCCGAGCCGCCGTGCCATTCGCCGAACGCGAATAATTTCGGATCCCACCGAAACGGCAGCCAGCAGCCGAGCACGTTGCAGCGAACCTGCCTGCTCCGGAAAAACCGAGAGTCGGGCGTAAGCCAGGCTTTCCCAAGCAGCCCGTGAACCGGTCGCCTCCATCTTCGCGAGCCGCCGCAGGTCGCGGAGCGTCAGCCATAAAAGGCGAGCAGCACGGAACGCCGGCGAAGGTGGTGGCAAAAGGCGGAACGCGAGTGTCGACGCCCCTGCCCCTGCGATGACCGCAAGCGCATCGTTATAGTACTGGACTGTGTCGTAGCTGATCGGGTTTTCCGGCTTTAAAAGCGGGATCAATGCGAGAGCAAGGAATCCAAATAGCTCTGGTTGCCAGTGCAGCGTGGACAAGGCTGCTACCGGCACAAGCACCACTCCGATCACTATCGCCAGACCCGTGAAAGTCTCACAGCCGGGCAGCACGGCAAATTTGATGATCGCGGCGCAGATCGCTGCCGCAACAATGCCAAGTAATCGGCTTCTGGCGCTGTCATAGGGCTGATCCGTCCCAGGCAATGAGTGAACGATGACGAAGATCGTCGACCAAACGATCGCCAAGGCGCCGCTCGACCATTCAGTGACGATCCAGAAGAGCTCGACCGCGCCAATCATCAGAAATATGCGCGACGCATTTACGAGCGCGGGCAGATAATCGGGGACCGGAAGCTGTGCGGCTTGGCGGTTTCCCTCACCTCGGTCACGGCCAGCCAGCACAGCAATTCCATCGAGCGAACGCGCAAGGCCCATCATGCCTTGCGCGGCACCATCGGCCATCATGCGTAGTGACGACGTATGAGCCGGCAATTTGACCAACGCTTTCACTGCAGCGGTACAAGTGCGCCGCAACCGGACGGCCTCTTCCACCCAGTCCACCGCATCCGTTTCGCCGGTTCCCGAGCGCAAAGCAGCGGGAAGTCTTTGCAAAATGATGTCGGCATCAAGCCGACGCCAATCACCCGTGACGTGCTCGAGGTGATTGGCAACCAACCGCCAGCCGGCGAGGCTGACGAAGAGCCCTTCGACGGCTGCTCGTAGAGGCTGGGAGTTCAGCCGCAGATCTGGCTCTTCTCCCATGACCTCATCAATGACCGGGTCGAGCGCGATCGTCTGCCGGACAAGATCTCGACGTTCCGCACGCGTGGTCCCACCGTCAGCTCCCTTGAGCGTACACACCAGCCCGCGCGCAATCGCGCCGGAGATAGCTGCATACAAATCGGCAAGGCGGCCCCTCGTCCGCCCGAGATCAGTGGTGGCCAGGACCACTGCGGCGCAGACGATCCCTATGCAGATCTCGCTGACCCGTGTAAGAGCCAGCAAAAGGACATGTCCGCCTAGCCCTCCTGTTGCGCCGAGCTCGTCGCTCGCGATGATCGCAGCCGTGAAACCGGCGAGCGCAGCGCCATAAGCGGCGAAATTGCGGAGAGTAGCGGCAACGAAGCCACAGGCGGCCGCCCAAAGTGCCAAGCCCAGCAGAAAGCCAAGACGATTTTGCGGAAAGCACGCTGTTAGAATCACGATCGCCACGGCACCAATGATCGTCCCGCCCATCCGGAACCAGGACTTTCGGAGCGAGGCGCCGAGGCTCGGTTGCGAGACGATCACCGCGGTGGTGGCTGCCCAATAGGCGTTATCGACTTGGAGCCAAAATGCGACGAAGAGAGCCAGGCAGGCTGCGGCCCAGACGCGAATAGCGAACAGCAAAGTTGGAACCGAAGACAGAAGCCGCTGCAACGGTTGCCAACCTTGTGCATCAGATGTCGGAAACGAAATCGACGCAGTCACTGTCCCTTCCCCATCTGCCACAAAGATCCGAATCGAATCCTTCACCAGCAATTCGATTCACGAAACGTGCCGGGCAGTCATTACCTTCTGGAGCAGATGAAAACCGATCCACTGGCATGCAACGCCAATGGAGATTCCGACCACGGTGTCGGCGAGCCGCAGCAGTGGCTGCCGCCAGCTGTCGTGTGGATCTATGGCGGCAACAACCATGACGACGACAGTTGTGATACCGGTCGTGATGATGTCGCCTCGGCGGTGCAACAGGATCATTATGACGGCACCAATCGCCACCAGCACCGCGATGCCAAGCGGTGTGGCTGGGAAGAACCAGAGGTAAGGCAAGCACAGCGCGAAGCTGACGCCTGTCGCGGCCAACCGCGCGATCCCCGCCGAGACGCTGTCGAGCTCCTTTTCCCTGAACACAAAGATTGCAGAAACGGCGGCCCACATTCCCCCCAGCAGATCGGTCGGGGTGTCGACAAGCCGCGTGAGGCCAGCCGTCATCGCCCAGTACGAGAGGAGAGCTGCAATTGCCATCTCAAACGCGTAGACGAAGTCCAACGAGGAGATATTCGTCCGTTCCGGTTTAGACATCGATTGTATCCTCTAGTTGTTGCACACGCTGCTTGATTACAGGCTAACAAGTCCCGAGCTGATGTTTTCCTGACAGACTGCTCACTCTGCTGGACGAAGTGAGCCGCCAGGCTCCGGTTCGGTGTTGCCTAATTGTTGGGGATGGTTGGCCACCTTGCCGCGAAAGACGCGATAGCCAACGGCGGCATAGAGCAACATGAGCGGAAACACAAAGATCCCTTCGCCCCAGAACATGAACGCAAGCGAAGAATGCGGAGCCGCTGCGGACTCAATCGTAATGGCGAACGGAACCATGTAGGGCCAGAACGAAAGTGCGAGCGTGGCGAAGGCCGCAATGAATATCAACGTCGCCATCCGGTACGGCCAACGGTCGTCGTGGCCGATAGTGCTTTGCACAAGAATCCACGCCGCTACGGCACCGACGGCAGGGAAAACGAATAGATACGGGCGATCGATCCATCGCTGCATGATCGGAAGGTGCACGATCAGCGCGTGACAGAAGGCAATGATCAGGAATGCCAGGGAAACGCTTGCGAGGATCGAAACCTGGTCACGTGCATTATTCCTGACCTCGCCCTCGGATTTACTGACCAACCAGCAAGCTCCAAGCAGCGCATACCCGAAGCAGAGCCCGGCACCGCACAGCAATGCAAAGGTCGTCACCCAACCGAAAGGACCGCCAGAGTATTGGCCGTTGGTGAATCGCAGCCCCTCGACGAGAGCGCCAACCATCACGCCCTGCATGAAGCTGGCGACCAAAGAGCCCGCGGCGAAGCAAAAATCCCAAATCCAGCGCGAGCGCTGAGCGTGGTGTCGAAACTCAAACGAGACTCCGCGCAGGATCAGGCCCGCCAGCATGAGGACGACGGGAACATAGAGCGCAGACAACAGCGTCGCGTAGACGATCGGAAACGCGCTCCACAGGACCACGCCAGTGACGATGAGCCAAGTTTCATTGCCATCCCAGAATGGCGCAACCGAACGCAACATGGCACTTCGGTCAGCCTCGCTTCTCGTCAGGCCGAAGAGCATGCCAACACCAAGATCGAACCCATCCAGCAGCAGGTACAGAAGCATGCTGATGGCGAGGACCGCTACCCAGAACATGACCATTTCTATTCTCCTGCAATCATGAAGCTCGGAGTCGGGTGTTCGCCGGCTAACGACATCGGTCGGTTAGGCGTGGCGTCATGCGAGAGTTCGGGCGAGTATGGCGAAGGTCCTGCTCGCAACAGCCTGTAGAGATAAAGGACGCCAAACGAGAAGATGAATAGGTAGATCGCGCCGAACAGGATGAGCGAGCCCAACGCGGCGGGCGCCGTCAGAAATGGTGTCATCGCCTGGGCTGTCCGCAATGCACCGTAGATCACCCAGGGTTGACGTCCGACTTCTGCGGTGTACCAGCCCGTGAGAATGGCGATGAACGGCAGTGGGAAGCTGAGAAAGACGCCCCAGAGCAGCAAGCGGCTACGCTCAAGACGATGCTTGACACTCAGATAGGATCCCAACCAGGCAAGCGCGAGCATGATCATTCCGCAGCCGACCATGATACGGAAGCTTGCAAACGGGATCAGAACCGGCGGACGATCCTGCGGCGGAAAATCGGTCAACCCAATTTCCTTGGACGTCAGGCTCATGCTGCCAATGATGCTTCCCAGGATCGGGATCTTGATTTCGTACCTGTTCGTCTCGTGCGCCGGATCCGGCCACGCGATCAGCACCTCGCCGGCCGGCTGTTCGTCGTGCCAACGGCCCTCAATCGCTGCGAACTTCGCAGGCTGGAAGTCGTGGACGTAGTCGCCCACGAGATGACCGAAAACAAACTGAATCGGGACGAGCACTGCCGCAAGGAAGAGTCCCATGCGCAGCATAACGAGGGCCTCCGGCCGGCACTTGCGTTGCAGCAGGTACCACGCGCCGCTGGCCGCAACGCAGAACGCGCCCGTGAGGTAGGAAGCCAACAGCATGTGTGGAAAACGCGACCACACGACGGAGTTGAAGATGATCTTTGACCAATCGTCAGGAACAAACTGGCCATTTTGCACGATGTAGCCGACTGGCACCTGCATCCAGCTGTTGTTCACCATGATCCAGAATGCCGACAGTGTCGTGCCAAGCGCCACCATGGTCGTCGAAAACATATAGAACCATGGCGCCACGCGCTTGCGCCCGAAGATGAGGACACCGAAGAAGCCGGCTTCCAAAGCGAAGGCGGTAAATGTCTCGTACGAAAGCAGCGGTCCCTGGATGGGACCCGACATGTTCGACAGCACGCTCCAGTTTGTGCCAAACTGAAAGGCCATCACGACGCCTGACACCACACCAAGGCCGAAGGCGACACCAAATACCTTCAGCCAGAATTGGAACAGGGTTCGGAAAACCGGTTTCCCGGTCCACAGATGCATTGCCTCGAGCACGGCGAGCCAGGCGGCCAGACCAATGCTGAACGCCGGGAAAATGATGTGGAACGAAATCGTGAAGGCGAACTGTAGGCGAGACAGAAGAAGAGCTGTGGCGTCCATTTTGCGGCTCCTATCCCGTCAAACCGTCTCAGCCACCGGTGTCGTTTGCCGCGTGGGTGACACGATGTTGTCGAGCTTGAGAACTTCAGCGGTCGCCGCACGGATGCTGCGGGTGAAATCCGCATCATCGATGAGCGAGACGCCATAGGATGGGATTATCTCCTTCAGCTTGGGCAGCCACGCGCTTTCCATGAGCTCGTTGGCGAAGCACTTCTCGAGCACGCTGATTGCGATGAAGGCGGCAGTGGACGCGCCTGGCGAAGCTCCCAGCAGCGCGACCAAGGAGCGATCGGCCGCACCGACCAGCTCAGTTCCGAACTCCAACAGGCCTCCGCGTTTGACGTCCGGCTTGATGATCTGGACGCGCTGACCAGCGACCTGCAATCTCCAGTCCTTGGGATCGGCCTTTGGAAAATACTCGTCCAGGGCCGCCAATCGGTGGCTTTCGGACTGCAAGACCTGACCGATCAGATACTCCGTGAGATCGAAGTTGTCGCGCGCGACCGCCAGAAGCGGCTTGACGTTAGCCGGTCGGATCGACTCGAACAGATCAAAAAGCGACCCGTGCTTGAGGAATTTGCTCGAGAAGCCCGCATAGGGACCAAACAGCAGAGAGTGCTCGCCCCCAATGACACGTGTGTCAAGGTGCGGCACCGACATCGGCGGCGAGCCGACCGCGGCCTTGCCGTAGACCTTGGCATGATGGCGCTTGTTGATTGCCGGATCGTCGCAGCGTAACCAGATGCCGCTAACCGGAAAGCCGGCATAGCCTTGCGCCTCGGGAATTCCCGATTTTTGCAGCAGCGGCAGCGCGCCGCCGCCCGCCCCGACAAAGACGAACTTCGCCGTGACCGAGCGTTTTTCACCGGTGGCGACGTCATGCACTTCGACCCGCCAACGTCCATCAGCTTCGCGAACCAGGCTTGTCACGCGAGTCTTGTAGTGAACGGAACAGCCCGGCTGGCTCACGAGATACCGGACCAGATGGTGCGTCAGTGAGCCATAGTCGACGTCGGCTCCCGTGATGATCCTTGTCGCGGCAACGGGCTCTTCGTCCTTTCGCCCCTCCATCACCAGCGGCACCCAGTCAGAGATCTTCCTCGGGTCCTCGCTGTATTCCATCCCCGCGTAGCAATGATGCGCCGCCATTGCCTTGAACCGCTTTGCAAGGAAGGCCACGTTATCCTTGCCGTGCACGAAGCTCATGTGCGGCACAGGATGAATAAACGAGCGAGGATCGGCGATTGCGCCCTTCCTGATCAGATAGGTCCAGAACTGCCGCGAGAGATCGAACTCGACGTTGACCTCAAGCGCCTCGGATATATCGATGCTGCCGTCGGGACGCTGTGGCGTATAGTTCATCTCACAGTTGGCAGCATGACCCGTACCGGCGTTGTTCCAAGCGTCCGAACTCTCCAGGCCGCAATCCTCCAGCGTCTCGAACATTGTGATCGAGAGCGACGGCTCGAGTTCCTTCAAGAACACGCCGGTGGTCGCGCTCATGATGCCGGCGCCAATCAACACAACGTCAGGTTGTTTTTCGAGTCGCATTTGGCTTCTCCGTTTTGAGTTCCCAATATCGTTGCTTCGCTACGCCTCTCTCAGGCTGGAATCGCTTGCGCTTTACGTGCGCGGAATGGTACGGCCGCGCCTGGTCGCAGAACCACATAGGCGCGTCGCCAGGATGAATCGTCGGTTAGTTTCCAGCTATGACCGGATCCGGCAGTGTCCTCGGCCAACAGAACATTGCCTGGGTGGATCAGGAAATGCTTGCCGGCGCGCGTCTGGAAGTCGAGTGTCCCGCTCAGCGTGATGACCAATTGTCGAACGGGGGCCGTGTGCCAGGCGAACGTTCCGCCGGCTCCGGTCTCCTGGAAAGAGATCGTGGTCACGTCAACCTTGCTGCTCAGCCAATCACCACGCTGGCCAGGTTCAAGCTCGATGGTGCCTTCCTCAAAATACGAATTGTTGTCATCGCCGGTCCACAGACGCACACATCGGATCATCTTATTGCTCCTGTCATTTTCTGTTGTACGCTTCACGCAACCGTTTTGGCCGAAGTGGCCGGGCGAAATGGGACAACGCTGTCAGGCTCGAGAACCGTGTAGAGTCGACGCCAGGGAGCGTCCCCGATCATTTTCCAGTTGTGACCGGCTCCGCTCGTGTCCTCGGTGAAGAGGACGTCGCCCTGACGAAGCGTGAATCGGCCGTCGGCAGTCTCGAATTCGAGCGTACCGCTCAGCGTTATGACGAGCTGACGAGCAGGATCCGGATGCCATCCCAGTCCTGGGTCCGCATCCGTTTCATGGAACGAAGCCGAGCCCAACGGCAGCTTCGGACTGAGTGCGTCGCCGCGGAGCCCCAACTCAAGTTCGATGACACCGTCCTCGAAGTGAGACTGCTGGTCCGTTCCTGTCCATAACCTAACGCATCGGAACATGTTTTGCATTCCCTCGCTTCAGACCGGGTCGCTCCAGGTGAGCCTTCGGGTCTCAACATCGGCAAATGTCGAGTTTCTTATTGAACTCCTCGTCCAGCTTTCGTTCTTTGACATCGAAATCCGACTCGCGGCGCTGCTCCGCTTGATCCGCGGATGAGTCAGGCGAGAACGGGCGTGCACGTGGTTGAAGATGGCCGATCGGTGCATTGCCAAAGACGGTTTTCCCTTCATCGGTTTGAGGATCGGCAAACGCCCAACTGCCTTGCAGGAGCAACGCGCCGCTCAGACAGGCAACAACAATGGTGCTCGTGAATCGCATTTTCTTCCTTCCCGTTTGTCGCGCCAAATCGTGGACGATCGAGGGCCGGCCGGTGAACAAACCGGCCCTCGCCTAGTCGATGCGCGTTCAGCCCGCAGCGGATGCCGTCGCCGCAGAGGCGACATAGGGCTTCACCATCTTGGCAGGATCGACAACGCGATCGAACTCCTCCTCGCTGACGAAACCGAGCTTGAGCGCAGCAGCTTTCAGCGTCAGATCGTGGTCCATCGCGTAGTGAGCGATCTTCGAAGCCTTGTCGTAGCCGATGACAGGTGCCAGCGCGGTGACCAGCATCAGCGAACGCTCAACATACTCGTTGATCTTCTTCAGGTTGGGCTTCGTCCCCTCCACCAGGAACTTGCGGAAGTTGACGCAGCCGTCGCTCAGGATCGTCACCGAATGCGTGATGTTGAAGATCATCAGCGGCTTGTAGACATTCATCTCAAGATAGCCGCCGGCGCCGCCAAAGCCGACAGCAACGTCGTTCCCCAGGACCTGCGCAGCGATCATGGCAAGCGCCTCGCACTGGGTCGGATTGACCTTGCCAGGCATGATCGACGAACCCGGTTCGTTCTCGGGGATCAACAGCTCGGCAAAGCCTGCCCGAGGACCGCACGACATCAAGCGGATATCGTTGGCGATCTTGTACAGCGACACCGCTAGCGTGCGCAGCGTGCCGGACAGTTGCACTAGCGCATCATGGGCGCCCTGCACGGTGAACTTGTTAGGCGCGGTCACAAACGGGAGACCGGTGAGCTTGGCGATTTCGGCCGCCGCTGCTTCGGCAAAGCCAGGAGCCGAGTTGATGCCCGTCCCGACCGCGGTGCCACCAAGTGCCAGCCGATAGACTCCGGTCAGCGACGCCTCGATTCGCTCCAGGTCATCTGTCAACATGCCGGCATAGCCTGACCACTCCTGGCCCAGCGTCAGCGGCGTCGCATCCTGCATGTGCGTGCGGCCGATCTTGACGATATTGTCCCATTCCTTCGCCTTGGCTGCGATGGCATCACGCAAAGCCGCAACCGCCGGAACCAAGCGCTGCTTCACGTTCACGGCGGCCGCGATGTTCATCGTCGAGGGGAACGAGTCGTTCGACGACTGCGCCATATTGACGTGATCGTTCGGATGGACCGGAGCGTGGCTGCCAAGCGGCGTGCCGGCGAGCTGGCAACAGCGGTTGGAAACCACCTCGTTGACGTTCATATTGAACTGCGTTCCGCTACCCGTCATCCAGACATGCAGCGGGAACATGTCGTGGTGCTGCCCCGCCAAAATTTCGTCGCACGTCTTTACGATCAGCTTGTATCTTGTGTCGTCCAACCGCCCGCTTGCGCGATTGGCGGTTGCGGCGGCCTTCTTGAGGATTGCATATCCGGTGATCATCTCGCGGGGAATCAAATCGGCGCCGATGCTGAAATGCTCCAGCGAACGCTGCGTTTGCGCTCCCCACAGCTTGTCGGCCGGCACTTCTACAACACCAAGGCTATCGGTCTCTTTCCTGACGTCAGTCATCTGCATCTTCCTCTTGCTATTGGTGGGGTTGCTGAACAGAGCTCGACGGTTTCCAGTCGTGCTCGCGGCCAAGGTCGGGCAAACTTGCGGATCGCTTCAGCCGATCCGCAAGCTCCCCTTGCGTCGATCAACTCTCGGCGACGTCGATGACGGCTTCCGCAAACGCCTGGGGGGCCTCCTGTGGCAAGTTGTGCCCGATACCGCCCTTGATCAGACGATGCTCGTATCTGCCCGAGAACTTCTTCGCATAGGCGCTGGCCTCAGGGTGCGGTGCGCCGTTGGCATCACCTTCCATCGTAATCGTGGGTACAGTGATGACGGGGGCCTCCGCGAGTTTCCGTTCGAAGTCATCATATATCGCCTCACCATTCGCGAGGCCCATACGCCAACGATAGTTGTGGACCACGATCGCGACGTGATCGGGATTATCGAATGCCTTGGCACTTCGCTCGAAGGTAGCTTCGCTGAAGTCCCATTTCGGTGAGGCCTGCTGCCAAATGAGCTTGGCAAAGTCGTGCCGGTTCTTGTCGTAGCCCTCACGGCCGCGCTCGGTGGCGAAGTAGAATTGATACCACCACTCGAGCTCAGCCTTGGGTGGCAACGGCAACTTGCCTGCCGCCTGGCTTCCGATGAGATAGCCGCTCACCGATACCATCGCCCTGCAGCGCGCGGGCCAGAGCGCTGCAATGACGTTGGCCGTTCGGGCACCCCAGTCAAAGCCGGCAAGCGTCGCCCTTTCGATCTTCAGAGCGTCCATCAACGTAATGACGTCGAGGGCGACTGCCGACGGTTGACCATTTCGGAATGTGTCGTTGGAAAGAAAGCGCGTGGGACCGTAGCCACGCACGTAGGGAACTATGACCCGATAGCCCTCTGATGCCAACAAGGGGCACACGTCAACGAAGCTGTAAATGTCGTACGGCCAGCCGTGGAGAAGGATGACCACCGGGCCGTCGATCGGACCGGCTTCCGCATATTCGACACTCAAGAGGCCCGCATCGATCTGCTTCAGCGAAGCGAACGATGAATGCGTCCCGGGCGCGATCGTGGGAAGAGCCGCTGATTTATGCTTTGTCGGCTGCGCCAGGGCAGAGCCCCCGAGGGAGAGTAATGCAGCGGCGCTTCCAGCCGCCACACTGATGAAATTTCGGCGATCGTAGTTCGTTGTGTTAGACATTTGACCTCTTTCCAATTTCGAGAGCAGGTCGCCCGGTTGCATGAGCACATTTACGCTGAATGCAGAAAATTGCTCGTCATGTGTCGTTTATGCGCGTGTATTGTTGTGCGAAGCGGCGACTGCGTCTGCGAGACGGGCTTAACGACGCACTCACGTCAGCTCGCTCGTATGGAGCTTACCGCCGGCTTGAGCTGGACCCGACGCATCTTCAGGTATGTTAGAAGAACACCTTCGAGCGAACGGGATTTAGAACGGTCACACTCTCCTCCGAGGCAAGACCGTCAATGTCTTGGAAATTTTCGGGATGCCCGTTGAGTGAACCGTCTATCCGCAACCGCTATCTTGACGCAGCATGCAAATTGGCGGGACGCGTCGCATGTCGAGTTGGCTCACCGCGCACAATAACGCGATCTTCGCAGCGCCCGCGAAGGACACGCGAGAGATAATCCGCGTGCCTTCGTACGATCGTATCCGATTCAGCAGTTTGCATTAGCTTTTTACGAGCGTATGCCCTGGTCGTTTCAAGAAGCCGATAGGTTACCGTAGAAGCGTCTATTGCAGTCGAAACAAGAGACTTCGTCACCAAACTGCAAATGACATCTGCAATCATCTCTTGGGTGATGTCAGTATCCGCGGCAATGGCGCAAGCTCCCTCGAGCGTAAAATTCGTCGCAAACACCGACAGGCGCCGAAGGATAAGCCGCTCGTTCTCGGCAAGAAGGTCGTAGCTCCAGTCCAGGAGAGAATCCAACGTTTGATGGCGTGAGTGCACTGTGCGAGGTCCATTCCAGCGAAGCCAACAGGATGGATGACTCAAGAGGTGCGCCAGACCCGAGAGACCGTGCGCGCCGACGCGACCGGCCGCAACGCAAATCGCGAGCGGCATGCCGTCAAGGTGGCCACAAATCTCAGAGACGATGGGGGCCTCCGCGTCGGTCAGAGTAACTTCAATTCCATTTGTCGCTGCACGCTCAATGAACAACTGAACGGCGGGATAGGCCATGGCTTCTACGGCCGATAGTGACGGCACCATCGGCGGGCCGCCGAGCGGTTGGAGACGATAGACGTGCTCACTATCCGCCTGTAGCGCTTCTCGGCTTGACGCAAGGATGTGGATTCCGGGGACACCTTTGAACAATTGTTGGGCGAGCTTCGCAACTACGCCGACTAGATGTTCGCAATTATCCAGCAAGAGCAAGACGCGTTTGTCGCCACCGAATACACCGAGGCTGCGTAGCTGGTCGGGTGTTAGCGCGGTGATACCGAGCGCCGTCGCGAGAACGCCGGGGACGGAATCTGGATCACTGATCTCACTGAAATCGATAAACCAGGTCACTCCTTCGCACGTCGCAGCCAACTCGTGGGCGACCGAAACGGCGACCGTTGTCTTTCCCATGCCGGCGCCTCCGGTGATGGTGACAAACCGGTGCTCCGTCAGACGCGCGGAGATGTCGCGGACCTCCTCGTCCCGGCCCACCATGCGCGTCAGCAGTGGTGGCAAACCGTGTGGCAGCATCGTCTTGTCCGCTCTTGTAGACGCATGCCGTGATTCGCCTTTGCCACCTCGCACAACTGGCGCGACAAACGAATATCCTCGCCCCGGCACGTTGGTGATGTATCGATTCCCGTTCCGGTCATCCTTTAGGGCTTTTCGCAGCGCAAAGACGTGATGGCGAAGCCCACTTTCATCGACAGTAACGTCCGGCCAAGTCCGCGCAATCAGTTCTTTCTTGCTAACAACTGTTCCCGCCTGTCCGACCAACGTGATCAGAATATCCATTGCTCGGCCCCCCAAAATGATCGGCGAACCTTCGCATTTGAGCAATCGCTCTGCCGGCATCAGGGTAAATTGACCAAAGCCAACGACTTCTGCAGATGGGAACTCATCGGGATTCTTCATGACCTCTCCGATGTCTAAGTGCACTGTGAGGATCTGGTAGCGGGGTGTCTTTAAGGAAAGACTGGCCGCCGGAGTATGGCGAGTTGTAACTCGTCGAGCTCGCTCCCTGCCATCGCACTTAGGTTTTCGTCATTGTTGGATAAACCGATACAAAGGTTTTAGAAGCTGCTCGGCTGAGCGTGTTTCGACTGTAGGCGTCGTTTTGACCCCACCTTCTACGGGCGAGGGATGGGCGAGGTTCACGATCTCTTTGAAGGGATCGGTTTGTGTCGATGCCTGACCATACGCTTACGTCGGACGTTGCGACTGACCGCTTGGAAGTGATCACCGAGACGGGGCGATCGGGAGGAAAGAAAATGGCTGACCTTGAAATCGCTCTCGACTTGGCAAGCTGAAATTGCAAAAATATGGCCGGATCCGTTTTCATTTTGGTGGATTGCGATGCGGCTCGTTGTAATCACTTCTCCGTTGGAAGAGCACTACTGGCGGCTGATCCCTCAGCGAGGGCATACGATGCCAGGGGTCTGGGTGCAATCGATGCCGACTTCGGCGTCACCAGCGCGGTGACCTTCACGGTGGGGTCAGTATCCATGTTGCCAAAAGCTAGCGCACTCGCTGGCGACATCGATCCGATCGATCGGCGTTCAGAGGCCAAAAGCGAAGCTGACACTAAAAGGGCCCGTCCGTCAGATCACGGTGGAAATCGCAGCTGCGGGGGAGACGCAGATACTGCGTCAGCTAAAGAACGTCTTCGGCCTTTACGAGCAGAAGAAGTAGGCGCTTTCGATTGAGACGCTCCTGGTATGAGCCGACGTGTACGCCGATAGGCAAAGAGCAGCAGCAAATTATTTTGACTGGTCGCCTAATGCCGCGTTGAGACACTGGATCAGCGCGTTTTCGTCGAACGGCTTTGTCAAAAAGCAAATGGCGCCTTGCCTAACTGCTTGTCTGTGCGCATCTTCTTCTGGGGCTGCCGTAATGAAAATGAACGGAACTTCATTTCCGGCGCTGCGCAAATGTGACTGAAGTTCGAGGCCACTCATCGCCGGCATACGAACGTCGGAAATCACACAATGTGTAGCCGGTAGCTGGAGCGACTGCAGGAAGGCCTCAGCCGACTCGAACGTATAGGGAATGTAGCCCAGCGCTTTGACGAGATAGTCTAGTCCAACTCGGACCGACTCGTCATCGTCGATAATCGAAATCACGGGAATTGCCGTCAAAACCAATTTTCCTGGGTAGGAAGCCTGATCTTGCTTCCAGAACTTGCACCCGGCCAGACTGAACTTTGACGTATGGTTTGAATATCATACTTAGGTTTCGATCAGCTACGTTACCGTTTCACGCCAAGCGCTTCTGCCATTGTCACGAGTTCCGCCAGTGACCGAGCTTCCATCTTTTTTGTCAAATGTCCTCGGTGTATTTTGACGGTGATTTCGCTAATTTGAAGCTGATGTGCGATTTGCTTATTCCTAAGGCCGGAGGTGACCAAGGCCATGATCTCGCGTTCGCGGGGCGTCAGCCCCTCGTACAAGGCGCGAAGCCTCAATATAGATTTTTCCCCCGCTCGCCTTCTCCGGTCTTGCGCAAGCGCCCGGCTGACAGCATCCAGCATATCTTGTTCGCGGAATGGCTTGGGCAGAAAGTCGACGGCACCGGCCCTCATGGCCCTGACCGACATCGGGATATCACCATGCCCCGTCATGAACACGATGGGAATATTGATACCTGCCAAGGCGAGGCTATCCTGAAATTCGAGACCATTAACCCCTGGCAGACGGATATCAAGGACAAGGCAACTTTCGAGGTCCGGAAGTTTGCTCCCAAGCAACTCATCAGTCGTACTGAAAACTTTGACAGGCAGGTTCACCGAACGGAACAGGTAGCTTAAGGCGACGCGCATTGCCTCGTCGTCGTCAACAACCAAGACCAGTTGCTGGATGCTGCCATCCATAAAAAGTTCACCTCTCGGATTGTTAGAAACTTTCACCGAGGCTCACTCGATGACCACATCATATTCGAACTTTTGATAACGCGCTCCTTTGCCGTCCACACCTAGGGCCTTCTGAAATTTGGCGCTATATGGCAAAGTTGAGCGTCATCTTTCCAACAACTCGAAACGGGCTGATGGATCGTCTGGAATCTGCGTCGACTTTCTGTCCGTGATCGAGAACCGACAGCTTGTCGGCTGCGGCGTCAGCGAGAATGTGACGGCCGCGCGGCGTTCGCACCGGCCAGGAATGGCCGTATTGAAGATGTACGAGCCGCGCTTTCTTCTCAGCGTCGAGGTCCGTAGCTTTACGTGGGATCGCGTCATAATCGGCTTCATCAGGCTCACCAAGGTTCGAACTCAATTCGCTGGTGCCGGATCAGCGTTCTGTGCTTGCCGATATATTGGCAAAGCGAACTGGAACGTGGCTCCAAGTCCATCGCCGTTGTTGGCGGTCGAAAGACGTCCGCCATGATCCGCAATGATCGATCGACAGATCGAGAGCCCTATTCCGAGACCTCCCGGTTTGGTGGTATAAAAAGCGTCGAACAGCCGGCCCTCATTCTCCACTGAGATTCCAACGCCGTTATCCTTCACGGAAACGATGACATGACCCGCTTCGTCATGCGAACGGATCACCAACAGCCGTTGTCGATCCGTGACGGGTTTCACCGCATCGATGCCGTTCATGACCAGATTAATGACCACCTGCTGAATCTGGACACGATCCGCAAAAATTTGCGGCGCGTCAGGTTGCAGTTCGAGTACCAGCGCTACATGCTGTGCATCGAACTCGTGCCGTAAAAGCGCGGCGGTCTCCTCTATGAGGCCTTTGACATCGAGAGCCGACTTTTCGTCATTTGACTTGCTCGACAATCCGCGAACACGCCGGATCACTTCACTTGCCCGGTTGCTATTCTTGACCATCCATTCGACGGCCCCTCGCACCTCGTTCAGTTCAGGCGGTTCGCGCTTCAAAAAACGCAAGCAAGCTTGGCCGGTAGTGACAATCGCCGCGAGTGGTTGATTTACCTCGTGCGCGATCGACGCACTCATCTCTCCTAAAGTCGCGACACGGCTGGAGTGGGCCAACGCCGTTTGCGCGGTATGCAACGCTTCCTGCGATTTCCTGGCCGCCGTGATATCCATCAGCGCCCCGACGATCTCCTCGTTGCCTGGAGAGTGCCTGACACGACGAGCACGCACTTTGACATACTTGATTTGTCCGTCATCCATCATCAGCCGGTGTTCATAGTCAAAGTTCTGCTCACCTTCCACCACTCGACGCACCTCATTCAACACAAGTGTACGGTCGTCGGGGTGAACGCGCTGCAGGATCAAATCGAGAGATGGTTCGACGGTGCGATCGAAACCTATGATCTGATAGGCCTCGTCCGACCAGTAGTAGTTCTCTCTGGCCACATCCCAGACGACGCTGCCTGTGCGGCTCAGCTTTTGCGCTTCTGCGGCATAGGCTTCGTTTCGTTTCAGGGCGCCTTCGGCCTGTTTCCGATCCTCGATGTCGGTGTTCGTGCCGTACCAGCCGACGACAGCGCCGGTCTCATCGCGCAAAATTTCCGTACGAAACAAGAACCAGCGGTAAACTCCATCGAACCGCCGCATTCGCGCTTCGACCTCACCAGGCTTTTGAGATGCGAGCATTCCCCGCCAGACCTCAGTCAGCCTGGCGAGATCATCGGGATGGATAGCGGTGGCCCATTGCCAGCCCAATGCCTGCCCAAGCGTCATTCCAGTGTAATCGAGCCAACGCTTGTTGAGATATTCGGCAGAGCCGTCGGGGCCGGTTCGCCAAGTCAGTGCCGGGATCGTATCCAGCGTCAGGCGGAGCTCTCGCTCGGCGGCTGCGTTCCGGGCCTCGCTCTGCCGCAACGCGTCCTCGACCCGCTTGCGTTCCGTCAGGTCGAGCACGAAAGCGACGCCCTCGCCGGCGCCTTGCTCGAAAAGTGTGGCGCCCATAAGTACGCGGACACGGCTGCCGTCCTTCCGGAAATATTCCTTCTCAAATGGCTGCAAACTCCCGGTCTTCCGTAGTTCTCGCGCTAGCTGCTTGTCCCGGTCGATCCATTCCGCCGGCGTGATGTCCATCCAGCGGAGGCCACCCCTGTCCAGGTCCTCTCGGTCGTAACCCACCATTCGGAGAAAAGCGTCGTTTGCCTCTACGATTCGGCCGTCGGACTTCCAGAGGTAAATGCCGATAATGTTGGCGTCGACCAGTCTCCGGATCCTTGCTTCCCGTTCTACCAGATTGTCGTAGAGATAGGTATTTTCCAGCGAGATTGCCGCTTGCGATACCAGCAGCTTCAAAGCCGCCATCCGGGCCGGTACAAAGACCTTCGGACTGAGATTGTTCTCGAGGTAGAGCACGCCGATGAGTTTGGCCTGATTGATCAAGGGCAAGCAGAGGACAGAACGAGCGCGGCGCTCGCGTATGTACGTATCGGTCGCCCATGCCGAAGGTTGCTCCACCGCATCTTCAAGAAGCACGATTTCGCGCGTGCGTAAGACGTATTGAAGCATTGACAAGGGTAACGCGTCAGCGGTCACAGGTTGAGCCTGCTGATTGACAGTGATCCCTCCTTCGCCGGTCATCGCTTCTGCCTCGATTTTGGGTTCCGCATCTCGCAGAAGGATCAACAGACCCCGCTCGGCGCCAGCTTGCTCGACAGCGGTGCGCATCAACGTCTCAGTCAGTTTTTGCGGAACGATCTCTCCAGAGACGGCTTGCGAGAGCCTTATCACGGTCGCAAGATCGAGCTGCTCCACAGCTGTCCCGATCGTGTTAGTCGAACCCGCAGCAGTCTCGTCTCTGCCGAGTTGCGGGTACATCCGATCGAGTTGCTTCACCTTGCCGTCGGCTCCCCAACGCAGGTAACAGTACCGGGCGTTTCGCAAATAGATATGCGCGATTTCGTCAAATCCGCGCGCCGCATAGAAGCGAGCGGCGAGTTCGTAGGCGAGCGCCTCGTTTTGCACGAAGCCACTGGCGTTAGCGGATCGGATGGCGCGTTGGTAAAGCTCCATGGCTTCGAGCGCTCGGCCTTCCAGACGGGCTATCTCCGCCCCGACCAGCGCAGCCCGATCATCGAAATTATCGGGGCAGTTTTCCGCCCATTCCAAGAGCTGCTTGTGATGAGCGGCTAAGGCCTCGATGTGCTGACCATCTTGAATTGGGGACACGGTGTCACAAGACGACGCAAGACTGAGTGCACCATAGAAGTGCACCTCTGCTGGGTGAACACCCCGCAATATCCGGAGCAGCCGTTGCGCGTTCAATGAGGCGTCGATGGCCGCCGCATAGTCTCCGGCATGAAACCGGGCCTGTAGCTTCCCCGTCCAATAGGTGCCGGCAGCGAACTCGGCACCGGGATTGGTGCCAGATAGATGATGCTCGTACTGAATTTCATCCAATTGCTCGTCGTTAAGGGAGCCGAATGTTGCCGTCAGGCCGCGAAGTGTGCGGATAAGCGCTAACTGCGCCGTAATGGTATTGATCTCTTGAGCGAAGCGAGCTTTCCGAACAAATGCGAGGCCTCGCTCGGCCTCGCGTTGCGCATTGACGAGTGGCTCGCCGGCTGCGAGAAGATTAGCAATTAAATGATGCCACGAATATGCCACGTAGGTGAGATCGCCGTTTACGTTCGCGGCATCGAGTGCTTGGCGGATTAGATCACGCGCCTCTCGGAGGTGTGCCGTCCAGGAAACGGTCACGGTGGCGTAACCCAAATATGTTGAGGCCTGAAATCTCTTGAGTCCTCGTCGTTCGACCAGCTCGTAGCCAAGCCGTCCGAATCGAACGCCAACCTTGTTGTCACCAAAGCGTAGCCCAGCAAGTCGGGCAATCTGGGCGTAGGCCCGACAGGAGGCGTCAGTGTGGCCATTTTCCAGGCTGAGGTTGACTATGCGCCAAAGGAACAGCGAAGCCAGATTTTCATCTATGATCACTGCGGGTATTATGGCTTTGGTTAGAACCTCTACCGTGGCCACCGTGTCGGGATCGCTCATTAGGGGCAGATCAATGAGCTCCTCTATCTCACGATCTCCGAGCAGCGACCACATGCGCTCGTATTCTCGGCACGCTTCCTCTTTCGTCGGATGAAGGCTCCACTCAATGCCTTCGTGACGGAGGTATTCGAGACATACTTCGACGGCGCGGTCGGGTCGATTGAGCGAGTTGTACAAAACGCTGCGTAACCAGGTGACGTTCGCCCTCTCGACGCTGCTGGCAGGCCGTGTTGCTAGCATCGTCAGGCGGTTTTCAGCAGAGCTTTGCTCGCCAGTCTGAAATTCGCATTCGGCGCGGTGCAGCTCCAGCTGATAGATCAACGCGCGCCGGCGATCCCACGAGTCATCTGGAAGAAGCGCTGCGCCGGCAATCAAATAACTTAGTGCCGAAGTGTACGCGGTAGAGGCTTTGGCACGCTTCCCGGCGATCAGGTTGAATGCCGCGAGCTGCTCGCGCTCCTCTGTTGAGATCATCAGCGAAGCGCCGCGATTGAGCTGGTTTACTATATCGAAGATCATTTCTTCGCGACGTTCTGGCGGAGACTGCGACACGAGTAGTCGCCCAATCCGTAGATGTGTTGCCGCACGAGAAGCTGGCGGGATCAGGGAATAAACGGCTTCCTGGACGCGGTCGTGGACGAAACCGTAGGAATCACCTCGACGTTCGATCAACTCCTGGCGTAAAGCCTCCAACAGTGCAAAGGCCACCTCGTCCTGTGGCACGTCGAGGAGCATTGACAAAGTTATCGTATCTGCGACGCCACCCAGGCAGGCGAAATCCTGAAGCAAGGATTGCGTCTTCTCCGGCAGTCGTGCCAACTTTAAGACGATGAGATCCGCGACGTTGTCGGTGTACCGTTTTGCGAGAATACGCTCGGAGTCCCAAGACCAGCGTGCTGCTTCGGCGTCGACCGCAAGCAAGCCCTCGCCGGCGAGCGCTTGCAGAAATTGTACGACAAAGAATGGATTGCCGGCCGTTTTCTGGTGCACTATCTGCGCCAGCGGTGCCGCGTGCGAAGTCGTGCAGCAAAGAGCGTCACTTATCAGCTCTTCGACGTGCTCACCGGCGAGCGGCGCTAGAGTTATCTTCTGGATCCGGGCTTGAGCCTGGCCGATCGTTTCGAGCTTGCGCAGCAGCGGATGAGTGGTACCGACCTCGTTGTCGCGGTAGGCGCCTACCAGCATCAGGTGCTTAGGCTCCGATCGGATCAGGATATCCTCCAGAAGGTCGAGCGTTGCCGCGTCGAGCCATTGGAGATCGTCGAGAAAGAGTACCAGTGGATGCTCAGCCCGGGCAAAGACGCCGAGGAGAGACCTGAGCACCGCTTGGAATCGTATTTGCGCTTGTTGCGGCGGGAGCTCCGGGACCGGGGGCGGATCGCCAATGATGAGCTTCAGCTCGGGCACGAGGTCGACCATCAACCTTCCGTTCGGATCGAGCGCGTCATGGAGGGCCTTGCGCCAAAAGTTCAGCTCTGCGTCGCTCTTTCCCAGAAGCGGTCGAAGTAGAGCCGCGAAAGCCTGCATCAGGGTCGAATATGGAACGTCGCGGTTGTATTGGTCGAACTTACCGGACGCAAAGAGGCCGCGGGGCGTCACGAGCACTCTATGCAGTTCGTTCACGACGGAAGATTTGCCAATTCCGGAGTAGCCGGAGACCAGCACGAACTCCGGCGCGCCGCTCTTGATGATGCGATCGAACGCGGCAAGCAAGGAGGCAACCTCGCGCTCCCTGCCATACAATTTCTCGGGTACGATCAGTCGGTCGGGCACATCCTGTTTGCCGAGCTCAAACGGGTCTATGCCTGTTTGCAGTTCCCATTCGGAGAGACAGTGCCGAAAATCCCGCTCGACCCCGGCGGCGCTTTGGTAGCGCTCCTCCGGGGTCTTCGCGAGAAGCTTCATGACGATCTCTGAGATTGGCGTTGGAAGCCCTTCCTGCCGCTCATTGGGCGGTGTTGGCCTTCGGGCGATGTGACAATGAACCCACTCCTGCGGCTCCGATGCTGTGAATGGTAACGCGCCCGTAAGCATCTGGTAGAGCGTGACGCCGAGAGCATAGAGATCGCTGCGGGCGTCGATCGAGCGGTTCATTCGACCGGTCTGTTCGGGGGCCATGTAGGCAAGCGTGCCGGCTATGGTCTCAGGTGGTTCGGGCGTTTGTCGTTCGCGCGGAAGGCGCGAGGTGAGACCGAACCCGGTGAGCTTGACCTCTCCCGTTGAGTGGTTCACGAGAATGTT
Organism: Bradyrhizobium uaiense; assembly: GCF_010811875.1. Classification (GTDB taxonomy): domain Bacteria; phylum Pseudomonadota; class Alphaproteobacteria; order Rhizobiales; family Xanthobacteraceae; genus Bradyrhizobium; species Bradyrhizobium uaiense. Next base: position 44,550 of record NZ_VKHP01000011.1, on the reverse strand, counting down.
GGTCGGCTTGATATCCTTGTGGACGAGGCCACGTTGGTGGAGCTTGCCCAGCGCCACGGCTATGCCTGTCGCGAGACGTAGGAAGCTGCCCGTTTCCATCGGCTCACCCATCAGCCGATCAAGCGGTTCACCGCCAGAGTCCTCGAGCAGTAGCATGATCCGACCGCTCTCGCGGATCAACTCAATGGGGCGCGCCGACCAAGCTGAGGCCAGGTCTTCTCTCAATTCGAACTCGTGGGCGAATCGTTCGAAGATGGCTGGTGTCGGATGCTCGGCGGCAGGAAACACCGCGAGCGCAGTGGAGTGGTCGGCGTTGCTAAGTAGGGACACTCTGCAAAACACACGATCAGCGTCCTCCCAAAGGACCTGGAAGTGATCATTCGCGTCTGCGCAGAGAGAAGATTGACTCACCGCCGCACTCCGGTTTCCAGTGAAATCCGGCTCGCGAGTCGATTGCAGAAACAGCCAAACCCGCCGTCCACAATCATTTGCTCCGATTTGGCAGCAACACTGACTTCGCAGGCCATTGCCAGTTTTAGGTCGAGGTGACCGTCGGAACTGTGCGAGTGGTCGCTACCGCCCGCTTTATCAACGCTGGCAGCATATACGACGTCGCTGATCTTCGCCATGGCTTCCATGGTGCAGCACCCGGCGCTTACACCCCAGATCTAGTAGTCTAGCGACGATTGGCCGCCGTCCGTATTCCACGGCATCACACTTACGCCTACCCGTTGGGAATGGCTCGTAAGACGTTGTTAGATGTCATAAGGGGGCCGTAAGCTGCCAAACTTTCGGGCCGCTTGGGACGTCAGACCCCTATCCTAGAATGCTGCGTCCATCTGGACGTGGCGCGCGTCCTCACGTCAGCGCAGGCGGCGCGACAAGACAACTGTGGCGGTCGCGCTCGTCACCGCCCGATTGAGGTCTTCGCTGGCGCAATAAGCGGCGTACTCGGATTCGTCCATCGAATGTTATGGAACCAGCATCCACAGGTGCCCAGGAAAGGATCGGCTGGCCAGACCAACATCGCCTTTGCACTTTCTTTCCACCGAATCAACGGCGTTACACAGAAAAGTGACTGGTGCAGGCTGCTTGATCCTTAGCGATCATCTTCAGGCGCTATTGCAAGACCGGCCAAAAGATCCAGCCATTCGCGTTTAGATAGCCCGCTGTTCGACTGAGTAACTTGTTCTCCCTTAATCATGCGCCTGACAACGCTAGTCGCAGTTCTTGATAGGTTGATTGCTTCGAGTCGATGCTCAACGAAGGCCTCGTAAGTCTGAGGAACCCACGCTTGTACGACTGTAAGCATTTGGCGAGCGTACTGTCTGATTTCACTCTGCGCATGTCGATCGACCCGCAGTCGCAGAAAATGCAGAAGATTGTGTAGATCGATTTTCCAGTACCACTGCGTGTAGGTGTTTAGCGTAAGATTAATTCTTGCAAGCTCACGAGCGATGCCTGCTCTATTCCCATCCTTCGAGTCGGCATTCAGCATCCATTCGTAGTGTTCATAATTTCGCTCGGCATCCTGTCGCAGAATGCCCAACACTTGCGCTGACTCGGTTGACGAAAGCGTTTTGCCTCGACCCTGTCGATTTTCGTCCGACTGAGAAGCCAGCTGGTCCTCGGTTGGGAGATAAAATTCTTTGTCGAGAATCGAATATCGCGCTGAATATTCGTTGACGCTCGCTGTCCGATGCCGAATCCACTGTCGCGCAACAAAGATCGGAAGCTTGATGTGAAATTTTATTTCCGCCATCTCAAAAGGAGTAGTGTGGTGGTGACGCATGAGATAGTGGATTAACGCGCGATCCTCGCTCGCCGTCTTTGTGCCTCGACCGTATGAGACTCGCGCAGCGTCGACGATTGCCTTGTCGTCGCCCATGTAGTCGACCACCCTGATGAAGCCGTGATCCAAGACCTTAATTGGCTCCTGGAGCAGCACCTCTAAGGCTTCGACAGTCGGACGACGCGTCGCGCTTCCCGGCTTGGCACCTTTGTTTACCACAGCGAACTCCGCTACTGAGCCAAAGCAACAAGTTTTGAGGTCGCGGCCTGATCGGCGCGGCAGACTTCCGTCGCGACACCCAGAGAATTAAGCATGAGGCGCAACCCATCGAGCGTCAGATACTTTGCACAAGAGCCAACGTAGCTGTCGAGCAGTCGCCTTTCATGACTCGATAGAAGGGCGTAAACGAGTTTTGCCGCAGCGATGCTATTGAACTTCACCGCAAGGATGCAGTCCGAGAGCGCGACCCGTTCAGATGACAGGTACAAACAGACCTTTTTTGAATTGGGCCGCCCAACGCGAGGCATCAGGATAGCTGGCCCAGTCGTTGAGGACGATACTTCAGCCGAGACCCTCAGGCTGGACAATCTGATCGATCCTTCGTTTAGATCCGTCGTGTGTACCAGCGCTATGCCGCCTTTTGGCATTGTCGAGCACCCCGACATTGGAATCGTGCCTCGAAAGATCGATGCGTTGATCGAGTTTTTTGCTAGTTGTGTTGTAACATCACCACTTGGGGCAGCTAGCCTATTGATGTCTGACTGAGACACGTCCGACACGGAGCGGCGAGAGATCGCAATGACAACGACCTCAACGCTGCACTTTTCGAACTGAACATTCTTCTTACTGCGCAGAATCCTAATATGATACGATTCAAGTATCGCAGCTCGCGCTGATGCATCGCGCTGGCTGGTTAAGCAAGAAGAGGGCAAGATTGCCACGACTTGTCCCTTGCGTGAAAGGTAGGGCAGGCTCGCAATCACAAAGGCAAGAGCCCGACTGCAGGCAACAGCCTGTCTGCCAACTTGCTGAGGCCATGTCTTGCCGTCGCGATTTGAAAACGGCGGGTTTAGAAGAATTAGTGAGAATTTTTTGCGATTCGAACTGAGTGAGACGACCTGAGACCGAGATGTTGAATCCAGGAAATCGCAACGCTCTGCCTTGGCGTTCCGAAAACGCTTTCTAAGTTTATTCACTGCTGATTGGCTAAGATCGGTGGCCACCAGCGGCGTGTTAGGCCATCTCTCGCGGATCGCGTTTAGAAGACTCCCTTCACCTGCCGCGAAATCGGCTGCTCGTTTCGGGGCACGACATGCGAGGTCGCGCACGATCGCACTCGCGAGGTCTTTTGGCGTGTAATGCTTATCCATGAACCCGACCACGCAACTATCGAACAAAATCGGAAACGGCATACACGAGAAGACGAAGAGCGCCCGTAGTGCGCTTAGGTTTTCGCTTCGGGTGATCGTAAACAAGCTCGATCGAACGGGTCGTCGTTGTGATGGCCAGCAGGACAGCGCCCAAGGCATGCGGCTTCGTGCCTATCGGAGCGATTTTAATGTGATCGCTTGAATATCGACGCATGATGTCTTCGAGCACGTAATACAGACTGAACGGACAGTTCGCGCGTGCGAAGTGAACATTTCTCCATGCCCGGGTTTGTTCGAGAGCTGGCTGATTGCCCATATAAGCGTGGAACGGATACTCCAACTGGAATCCCGGCACACCAATTACTGGAACGATCTTCCCACCCGGCGGATCGATCTGCTCCACAAGGTAAGCGAACCGCGTACCTTCAAATCCTAAGAGAGCAATAAAGCAAACTCTCTCTTCGTCCGTGTCGTTAAGGGTCGCGAAAAGAGGAATTGGCGCTATTCCATCGATGCTTTCGCTTAGATCGAAAATCTCACCCTTTCGAGGACTGGGGCTGTAGCTATAGTTTGCTGGCTCCACGTAAACCACGTTCAGATCGAGATTCTTATCCAGCGCTACCCTCACCAGCGGAGCCCAGACGTGATGGCTTAAGCCGGTGATATCGAGATATATTCGCTTCTTTCGTACATGATCGAACAGTCGCGAAAGATCGGACTGATTGCGAAGTGAAAGCGATCCTAGCCCCTGCGCGTCCGTCTCGATCGAAGTTCGCCCCTGACTCGTAATCTTTACAAAGTGCACCGATGGGCAACTAGACGTCCAGGATTGGATATGCTCGCTCCTTTCCTCGAACAATCCGAACACGTATGCGGAATCATCAACTGGTCGAAAAGACCCAGGGTTCTCAAATGTGGACGTGAAGAGCGGCCTGTTACGCAATTCGGTCATAGTACTTCTCAAACAAGCGGAGTTGCTCCGGCAGGGGTGACGCCTGCTCAGCTTCATAGTCTTTAAGAATTTCCTTGATGGTCGACTTCGACTCCTTGACGAGGCCAAGAATTCGTTCCGGAGTGAGTGTCAACTTTCGCTTTTTCCTATAGCTGAAAACAAAGAAGGGAGCGAAGATCGGATGAAGCGAGTAATCGTAAGCCTTGATATCAGCGTCGTCGGCAAGCTTGGTGCCGCTGCTTCTCACTAGGGCCAGATGCATCACGGCAGAGCTTAAAAGGTCGTTGAGTTCCTGCGGTGGAATGCCCTGTTCGGTCACATGAAACTGATTCTGCTCGGGAGCATGACCTTGTGGATGTGACGCCAAGACCTGAAATATCCGCCCGAGACCAAGCACAAGCTTAGTCAGTTGTGCCCCGTGCACTGAAAGGCCTTCCAACTCACTTACGTTTTTGGCTCCGACATTTTGAGCCGCGATCGTTTGATGCTCGCAACTAACGGCTGCGCCGAATTGACCCGCCTTATCGTAGTGATAGAGAAGCGTGCGATCCACGAGTTCAAGCAAATAGCGAATGTTCGATCCTGAAAGCTGCACAAAGGTAGGCCACCCGGCATAATACTTGCGAATTCCCGCCTTGCCCTTCTTAATCGTGAACAACAGGGCGTGGCGATAGTTCGATAGACGGGTGCGCCATTGCTTAGGACTTTTCGTTCGTTCGTCCAAAATGGCATCAAGCTCCACGTCACTCCATTCCGCCCATAGTAGCGCCAAGTACGCCTCTAGCTGCGTGATGCCTTGAATTGAGAAAAACTGAGGATCCAGCCCCTTTGAGACGAGTTTTTCTGACAAGAGCTCCGGCAAGCCTAGGCGCTCTGCCTCCTCCTCTTCCGAAAGGCCAGGCAAGAGTTCTTGGATCGTGAGCGGATTATTGCTACCGTCCAGTACCAGCTGCGCGAGACGTTGGTTACAGATTTGTGCTGCGAACTCCTCGAACCTTTCGCCTTCCAGTTTCTCAGCGATATTGATGCGGATGTAATCTGCCGGACTGTTGAGCTGCTCGTTTGGATTTAGGGTTGATCGCTTTCGCCACCCAAGTTCTCGAACACCAATCTTGAAACTGTGATTAGCACCGCAGTGCTTTATGAAAGTGTTCATCACGATCTGCTGAGAGTCCGTAAAATTTTCGAACTCGTCGATCAGGAAGAAAAAATGCTTGTTGGCGAACTGAGGTAGCTGGATGACGGCGCTTAGAAGCTCGTCCACAGGGGCGGCCTGCATCGAAACGGGCGGCAAGCTGTCGGGTGATAGGTTATTTAGAAAGGCCTCGAATTTTAGCCGAGCAGTTTCTAGCTCGTCCGTGAAATCAACGATTGTAGCTGCTGATCCCAATCGAAGGCTCAGAGCAACACGTTGGCAAGCCATCGTAGAAAGTGTGGGGTGCTCTGGAAACCGTAGCGCGTACCAATTGAGAAAGCGGATCACCTGTCCGCAGAGCAACAGATTGATGTAGTGACCAAAAAGTTTAGTCCATGTTTGTTCGGGTAGTTCGGTGCCCTGGAAAGCAGTTACACGGTTTGTATCGACACGATAGTAAAGACCGTAATAGTTCCACTGAGAAGCAGGAGAGCCTTCCTTTTCGGATAAAGCCGCGCGACCTTCGTAAGAAAGCGAGCGCAATACGGTGGTCTTTCCAGTGCCTCTTCCTCCCACCAGGACACATGGGCTGCGAGTTTCGAGTTCTGGGAAGTAAGCCGGCGTGGTGAAAAGATCGAAGATGCGCTCACGCAGCCATTCGGCGCGATAGTTCCCAAACAGCTGACTTAGTTGTTCGACGGGCTGAGGCCGGTCAATAGTCATGAGTACCTCACAAGGGGCGCCCATCCGTTCTGCTGCCATTTGAATAGAGGCAAAGACGCGTCTGGCATGCCATGGTGAAACGCGATGCAGAGACCCAACTTGTGGAAGCCACGCCAATCGTCTTCAGAGCCCCCCGCCTCCGGGATACCTGCACGGGCGCTCGCTTTACGTAGAAACTCGCTGGCGTTTTGCCGGAGATGGTCAGGCCAAATGATCGAGTCTGGGGCGATCGCGCTATATTGGGGCGTCAGAAGATTGCCGGGCGAAACGATTACTTCTGGGCATTCCTTGGCAATGTTCTCCGCTCCATACTGGGTGCATAGGGCGGGACAATACCCAAAGAAACCGCCACGCTGCTTAGACGCGTACATCGCAAACGACATATGGAGCGAGCCGATCTGATGCTTTCTTTTCCACATTCGCGCAAACTGATTGCCTGATCCTGCGAAATCATCGACAAAAATAACGGGACGCGGGTTATTCGATAGCAAAACTCGGAGAACCTCGTCGTTCGAAAGGATCTGCGCCTCATCAAATCCAAGAAAGTCCCTAGCGTATCGCGAGAAAAGATTCCCACTGTCGGTGGGATTTGGCGCTTCACCGGTGACCTGCGTGACGAGTATACTGTCGAACAACGACCGCCAGGCCGATCTCTCGCCGCTCATTGTTCTCCCGGGTTTCCGGATGCGCACGCTGAGATCGTTTACGGCTGACAAAAAAAGTTGCTTCGTCATCCGCTCGGAAAAGAACAAGAAGGAGTTGAGAAGATGATAGGCATGCTCCTTCTCATCTGGCAGGAAGTTAGCCAGCCAAGGCTCGATCTGAGCTTCCATCTCGATCGGCCAAAGCTGAAAATCAAGATGGTTCTTGCACTTCTCTAGTATCAAGCCCTGATCAAATGAGGGGGCAGAAATGGCCATTGCAGAATCTCTTCGGGTGCCCATCGATAATACACTTTCCGCGTACTCTCGAAAGGATGCTCCATGAAGTTGCAGGTAAAGGTTATCGATCCAAGACTGGAAAACTGGGGATTTCCGCGATACGGCTCAAGCGCGGCAGCTGGGGTGGATTTGTTCGCATGCATTCCCGATGTTCTCGAACTAAAGCCTGGAGCTTCACCCCAGCTGATTTCGTCAGGCATTGCATTGAACATCCCCGACGAGCGTGTCTTTGCTGTCATTGTACCGCGCTCTGGTCTGGCACATAGCGAAGGGCTTGTTCTGGGGAATTCGATAGGTGTGATCGATCCGGATTATAAGGGCGCCTGCATGATCTCTGCTTGGAATCGTAATCCTCCGGATAGACCTTCGATCTTTGTTCGGCCAGGAGATCGAATTGCACAGATGATCTTCCTCCCGTTCCTCCGACCGGAATACGAGATGATCAATGAGTTCTCGCCCGATCAAGGGCGCGGAGATCGCGGCTTTGGTTCGTCGGGCGTTGGCTCCAACGAGTGACCATTTAGGGTTCTGAGCCCCTTACCCTACTATCTGGCGAGGTTGCGAGCTGGGCATCTACGACGTAGCGCTGCCGGCCGGAGCCAAGTCTTTGAGAGACTGGCTTCTTTGTGAGCCGCATTGCAAGGGTCTGCCCGCATCGCTCGCCTGGATTGCCCCAAGCGGCACTTCTCCCGGAGTAGCGCTTGAGCCTGACTTACCGAGCATCCCGGCCGATATCCTAACTAGGGTCTCTAGCATGACATCACCTCGTGGGCGGCGACTCGCGGTTTCCCCCAACCCTCCGGTAATCTCTGAATCTTGCTGCAACATCGCAAGCGGACGTCACCTTCAGCGCCAGCATGCCATCTTGCACATCGTGGTGACTCGTTAGGCCGCACTCAATATTCGTCAGCGAGCGAATTTGGCGTCAATAACAATGGTGTCATCGGAGGATGACTCAGGTTCGATCCTTCGCATTCAGACGGCGACTACATGGCGCTCTATTTCCAGCAACAGCGAACCAGTCCGAACCTTCGGCGCCTTAAGTGACGCCATTCTTCGTTTACCCCGGCGGTTCGACTAAAACGTCGGACCGCTAGCCTCAGGCAAGCGCCCCCCAGAGCGGCTTCACAGGGGCTCCCATCGTGATCGGACCAGTCGCGTTCTGCGTAGGGATTTAAAGCGATCCGACGCTTGAAAGCAGAAAGTGGTCTTCAGCCGTACTGGGCGACAGGGCCAGGCTCCGGCTTGCAGGGCTCCCGCTCATCGCAGAACTGCAGGCACCTAACCCAGGGTTTTCCTAGACTGTTGATTGAGGGAGAGAGATTCAAAACCGGCCCCCAAGAGGGCCTTGTTTTTCGCGAGAATGCCGTACTGTACCAATTCCCGATGTTCTAGGATTCGGAGAAAAACGCGTTCTCCAGCCCCATTCGTCGATTGTTTTTAGTACGGCCGGCATTCTCCAGGGCATAAAGATTGACGAAAACGGCCGAGTTTTCGGACCTGTCTCCGTTTCGAAGTACGAAATGTCGGGGCAAAGTGGAGGAGCGAGCAGGATTCGAACCCGCAGTACGGCATCGGTATCGCCGTGGCGACTCGGTGGCGATTCCAAACAAACAAAAAGCCGCCCCGAAGAGCGGGCCTTTGATTTTTTGCTTTTCTTACAGCCCCTTATTGGGGGATGGGATTAGAACCTATGACCTTCAGGTCATGAAACAGCAGCTGTCCATATGATTTTTACTCGAATGGAGTTGACATTTTACCCCATCTGATTTTTAGTCAGATCAAGATGGTTGCCCCAGCAAAGATCATTGATGTGGTTTCGGACCAACTCGGTGTCGCCCGAGCTACGGTTGCTATGCAGGATCGAATGCTCGTTACAACCGGCCACCGGTCGATCACAGGTAGGGGGCGGGCTGCTCGCGGGTCGCCCAGCGATGCCTCAGCATTGATTCTCGCTGTAGCAGCAACGCCGTTGTCCGGGCCAGGCGTCAAAGAAACCGCAGTTCATTACGAAAGGTATGCGCGCCTCGCCGCCACGGCGCTGAGTGGTGACTGGGCGAGTTGGCCCCTCAAACATCTCGACAAGTTGGCCGCTGGTCACGCCTTGCAGGAAGCAATTGCGGCTATCATTGTTGCGCTTGGCGAAGGCGCGGCACAGGCTGCTGATCTGTTTGCAGACGCCACGCCCGATGCAAATGGCATCGCCACACACCTGAGTATTGATGTCGAACTTGGCGCCCCGATGCCAAGCGCAGCAATCTCCATTCAAGCCCGGCAATTGCGATATTATGAATCAGGGCGAATAAACCGTGATGACGGTCTCCCCATCTTCGATGAGGAGTGTGTCGCCCGGTTCGAATACCGCGTCGAATATCGTCAAACATTCGACGAGGCTGAGAAATATCTCGAGACGCTTCCATTGCACCCTATTGCCGGGCGGCGCTCTCCCGACCTTAGACAAACACGCACGTTTACCATCGCGACGCTCGCGCACGTCGCCGCGCTCTTTTCCGATCGAGTCAAATTATGAAACAGGCTTCGCTTTTAGCGACTCGATTGTCGACAAAATAAAACGAAGCCTTCCGTATTCGAAGATTTGCATCCGAGATCGACCAAGTGAACGACGATAGCAGCCCTCAAACTCAGCGCCAAAGCATGCTTCCGGCGTCGTTGCCTCCTCGAGGTTTGTCACGTGCTCAAGCCGCGGAATACGTTGGCGTGAGTCCATCGACATTCGACAAGTTGGTCAACGACGGCGAGATGCCCGCGCCAAAAAGGATCAGAGGTCGAATTATTTGGGATCTTAAGAGGCTTGATTGTGCGTTTGATGCGCTCGACGCAAGCGGAGAAGAAAATCCGTGGGACTAAGCCCGGGGTCATAACAATGCGCATACGTCTTAAATATCTTTGCGAGGACCTCGATCGGCACGGCAACGTTCGATGCTACGTTCGAATGCCGGGAAAGCGGAAGGTGCGCATTCGTGCGTTGCCAGGTACGCCGGGCTTTATGGAAGAGTATCAATCTGCAATCGCGACAGCAATCCCCGATACGCCTCGGCAAGCGGATGAGTCAAAAAAGGGATCGTTTCGTTACCTTTGCATCCGATACTACGCGAGTGCATCGTACAAAGCTCTGGATGGCAGCACGCGCAATTGGCAACGCCGCGCGCTCGACGAGATTGCGCGCGAACACGCAGCCAAGCCAGTTGCGATGATGCAGGCTCGCCACATCCGCAGAATGCGCGACGCGAAATTAGCAACACCTGCTGCGGCCAATCAACTGGTGAAGGCACTTCGCGCGCTATTCTCTTGGGCCAACGAAGCTGAGGAAACGACTGTTAATCCCACGATCGGAGTCAAAAAGCTGAAATACCGATCTGATGGACATCACACCTGGACCGCAGAGGAAATTCAACGGTTTTACGAAAGGCACCCGCCGGGTTCGCAAGCGCGGCTCGCATTGGACTTGCTACGTTACACCACGGGCCGGCGGGAAGACGCACCGCGTCTTGGTCGCCAGCACATACGCGATGGTCGAATTCGCTTTCGTCAGGCGAAGAACGAACATCGCAATCCGATCGACATCGATATTCCATTGCATCCAGAGCTGGCGAAGAGCATCGCTGCAGCGAAAGTCGGCTCCAACATGACTTTCCTGCTTACTCAGTTCGGAAAGCCCTTCACGGCGAACGGGTTCGGAAACAAATTCAAGGATTGGTGCCGCCAAGCTGATCTTCCACATTGCTCCGCTCATGGCATTCGCAAAGCCACGTCGACAGCTCTTGCCGAGTCCGGTGCGACGCCTCATGAGATTATGGCCGTAACGGGACATCAGAGCTTGGAAGAGGTTGAACGTTACACGAAGGCAGCGGACCGCAAGAGGACGGCCGATTCCGCTATGGCGAAGTTGAAGTGATGAGGTGAACGTAGAGCGTACACATGGTGTCCCACTAAGAACTTCGGTGGGACGAAATCCAAAAATCTAGCTGGAGTTACAATGATATAATTTGCCGATGGCGCTCCCTAGGGGAATCGAACCCCTGTTTCAGCCTTGAGAGGGTAAATTCGATCCGCATGATGATCATTGTGAGGAGAGCCCTGCGATGGGGACCTTGGGATATCAAGCATGGCTCAGCTGCATGAGCAGGCGTTCGCACCAGTTTCGCACCAGAAACGACCCTGCCGAAGCGCCACGAACCCGATCAGATTCAAACAAAACTTCAGCCAATTCGTGCGCCGTGCCAGAAACGTCTCGCTTCGTTGCTGCTCGCTACAACCCGCGCGGATCGCGAATTCCGACATTCAGTCCAGGCCCTCACAATTCAACTCGCGTAGTGCCTTGTCAACCCAGGACGAATCGTGCGTTCCGGCCTTGATGTTCGCGATTTGCTTCTGCTCAGCCTGGTACTTCGCCGTCGCGGCTTTCAGGACTCCATCAACATGGTCGAATGGCACGCAAAGCAATCCATCGTCGTCGCCGATGATGAGATCGCCCGGCTCGATCACCATGCCGTCGATTGCAATCGGGACGTTAATCTCGCCTGGTCCGTTCTTGTAAGGGCCGCGATGGGTGACGCCTGCCGCGAACACGGGAAACGTCTGAGCGCGGATGAAGCCGGCATCCCGGACCGCACCATCGATCACGATACCCGCAAGGCCGCTCTTGATGATGCGCATCAGCATCATCTCGCCGATCAATGCGTTGGTGAGATCGCTCCCTGCGTCGACCACGATGACATCGCCGGGCTCGGCCATCGCCATCGCCTTGTGAAGCATCAGATTGTCGCCCGGCCGCGTCTTTACGGTCAGCGCGGGCCCGGCCATCCCTCCGGACTGATGCCGCGGCCGAAGCCGCGCGCCCGCCGCTGTCATCCGGGACATGCTGTCGCTGACGTTTGCGACCGGCAGCCTAGCAAAACGTTCGACGACGTCGGCAGCCACTTTTCTCTGGCGCTTGAGGATTCTGAAACCTACAGACATGCGTTATCCTTTCCGATGTTTGGCAAGTGAAATGGTGAGATCCTAGAAGCCGAACAGCTGCGCCGGGTTGTCCACCAGAATGCGCCGGCGCGCGCCTTCGTCCGGCGCCCAGTCGGCGAGCAGATCGAGCAGCAAGGCGTCATCCGGCTTGGTGCCGCGCTGGGTCGGATGCGGCCAGTCCGTGCCCCACAGGATCCGCTCCGGCGCTGCCCGCACATAGGCGCGCGCGACCTCGCTGGAATCTGCGTAGGGCGGACCGAGCTTGCTGTCCTCATAGGGTTCGGTGACCTTCACCCAGGTGCGGCCTTCATCCAGCATGCGGCGGACAGCGGCAAACGCGGGATGCTTGAGGCCATCAGGCTGGGGAATACGCCCGAGATGATCAATGACGACCTTGGTGGGCAGCGAGCGGATGACCTTCTCATGAGTGACGATCTGATCGCCCGTCATCAGGATCTGCACGTGCCAGCCAAGCGGGCTGACGCGCCTGGCGAGTGCGACAAGCATCTCCGGCGTTGTCGTCCCCCAGGTTTGCGGAGACACGAAATTGACGCGGATGGCGCAGACGCCGGCATCGGCCAGCGCACGGAGCTCTGCTTCCTCGACGTCGGTGTCGACGACCGCAACACCGCGTGAGGCGGACCCGAGCTGGCCCAGCGCGTCCGCGAGACACCTGTTGTCGACCCCGTAGGTCGACGGCTGCACCACCACGCTCCTGGTGGCGCCGAGCCGGCGCTGGAGATTTCGATAATCAGCCACGGTCGCACCTGGCGGAAAGCCCTGGTGCCAATGCGGCGAAACGGGAAACCGCCCGTCGTAAATATGGTGATGGCAATCGCACGCGTCCGCAGGCGCGTTCAATCGCGCCGGCGCCGACCCGGTGCTGTTAGGCACGGCCTGCTCGACCCCACCGGCCCAGGCGCCCGTGCTCGCAGCCAGCATGCCCGCAAGGACGCCGCGCCGGGTGATGGCGTGCCGTGAGGTGGTGCTGCGCGCGCTCATGATTTCACCGCCAGCATGTCGGCAGCGTGCGCGACGTTGCGGCCCAGCACGAGCACGCAGGTCGCGGCCACTGCGCACAGCAGCGCAAGCGGCAGCATCCCGAGCACGAAGCTACCGGTCCATTCCTTGACAAGGCCAACCACGTTCACCATCAACCCGCCGCCGATCAGATTGGAGATCGCGTTGATCCCGGCAAGGCCCGCCGCGAGCGTGCTGGTCGAAAGCCAGCTCGCCGACAGCGCCCAGAACGGCCCCTTGAAGGCGTAGGCGCCCACCAGGCAGAACGTGACCATGATGATCGTCGGGACAACCGCCGTTCCGGTCATGCCGAGCGCAGTGAATCCGCCGGCGGCGAACAGCAGCGGAATGGCGGTGTGCCAGCGGCGCTCGCCGTTCTTGTCCGAATGACGCCCCCACAGGACCATCAGGACCGTCGCAATGCCGTAGGGAATCGCGTTGACAAAGCCGGTCTGCAAATTGGTCAGGCCGAATGACTTCAGCAGTTGCGGCTGCCACACCGACAGCACGCTGCCGGTCGCGGACGCGCCGGAGCAGACCAGGGCCATGACCAGGAAATATTTGTTGGTGGCAAGCTGCCAGAGCGAGAGATGTCCGACCGGCTTGCGCGAGGCGGCCTCCGCCTCCATGCGTCCCGTCAACCATTCGCGCTGTTCGGGGGGCAGCCAGGACGCCTGAGCAGGCTTGTCGGTCAGAACGAACAGGCACGCAACGCCCAGCAGAATGGTCGGCAGTCCTTCCAGGACGAAAAGCCACTGCCACCCGCGCAGGCCGAGCACGCCGTCAAGCTCGAGCAGCCCAACCGATAGCGGCGATCCAAGGAAGGTGGCCAAGGGGATCGACACAGTGAACGTCGCAAGGATGCGCGCCCGGTATTGCGATGGCAGCCAATAGGTCAGATAGAGGATTGCGCCGGGGAAGAACCCCGCTTCCGCCGCGCCGAGGATGAAACGCATCGCGTAAAGCGAGTACGGCCCCGCCACGAAGGCCATGCAGGCCGTCACCAATCCCCAGGTGATCATGATGCGCGCGATCCAGCGCCTGGCTCCGAACTTCTGGAGAGCAAGGTTGCTCGGCACCTCGACAAGGAAATACGAGACGAAGAACAGGCTTGCACCAAAGCCGAACATCGCAGGCGTGAGCCCGAGATCCTTGTTCATCTGCAGCGCAGCGAAGCCGACGTTCACACGGTCGAGCAAGGCGAAGAAGTAGCAGATCATCAGGAACGGCACGAGGCGCAGGATGACCCTGCGCATCGTCACTTTCTCGAGCTGGTCGACGTCTGTTCGAGTTGCCGCCACGTCTCTCTCCCTGTTGTCTCGTTTTTGTTGTCTCGCTTTTGTTTTCTCGGCGTTATTCGGCGGCCTTCGCCCCGGCCTGCATCTTGGCCACTATCGCGTCGATCGCGATCTTGTAGTTCTCGGGAACCACGCCCTTGAAATGCTCCTTCAGGCCGAGATTCTCCTTCCAGCGCAGCCGCGCCACCGTCGCGCGCGCCATCAGCGGCTCGATGCCGGCATCCTCGACCGCCTCGGCCGCCATCTCGACCTCTTCGGTGCGTCGCTTGGCATGGATCACGCCCGACGGCGTCAGGCTCTCGACGGTGTCCATGAACGGACGCGTCAGCGTCTTCGAGGCCGAGGCCAATACCGTCTCATCGAGGCCATAGGACCGGGCGGCGAGCAGCGTCTCGTCGATCAGCGCCTCGATGCCCTTGATCAGCACGGAGCGCAGGATCTTGATGCCCGAGGCCGTGCCGAGCTTGTCGCCGACGAATTCGATGCTCATGCCCCAGGGCACGAGCAGGTCGACAACGCGCTGGCCGGCGGGACCGCTCGACATCATGTGCATCGCATAGCCGTGCTTCGGTGTCCCCATGATGGAGCCGTCGCCAAGCGTGGCGCTAGTCTTGGCCAGCCGCTCGGCCACGCCGTACTTCACCTTCGGCGTGGCGGAGGCGAAGTCGAGGAAGGTGTGGCGGCCATCGAGCACGGGTGCAAATGCGGCCGCGCTTTCGAGCGAGGCGGAGCCCGGCGTGACGCTGAAGATCAGCTCCGCTGCATCGGCCAGTTCCTTGTTGGACTTGACCAGGGTGACGCCGGCCGCCTTGGCGCGGCTCTGGATCAGATCGGCATAGGGACCATCGAAAGCATATTTGTCGTAGCAGAAGATCTGCTGCAGGCCGGCGCCGCGGAGACCCTCGCCCAACGTGCTGCCGATCTCGCCATAGCCGACCAGGCCGAGACGGAATTGCTTTTGTTCGCTCATCATCAGATTCCTTTCGAGAGGGGTGCGATTGGGCGGGTGCGGTCGTCGGCCGAGCCGGCCTGTCGCTGCAGGCTGACGCCAACCACGCGGATGAGGATGGCGGCAAGGACGAGAAATGCTGCGACCGAGAGCAGTGCCCAGGAGAAACTGTCGGTCGCCTGCTTGATCACACCGATGAGATAGGGACCGACGAAGCCGCCGAGATTGCCGATCGAGACGATCATCGCGAGGCCGCCGGCGGCCGCGCTGCCGGTCAGGAAGCTCGACGGGATCGGCCAGAACGTGGACTGGTAGCACATGATACCGACCACGGCGCCGCAGAGCGCGACGATCGAGACCAGCGCGGACGACGTCGCGTAACCGCAGACGATCAGCGATGCTGCGCCCACGAGCAGCGCGGATGCCACGAACCAGCTGCGTTCACCACCTTTGTCCGACAGGCGTGCCCACAGCATCATGGCGATGGCGCCACAGATGTAAGGCACGGCCGCGACGAAGCCGACGGCCACGACACCGAAGCCGAGGCCCTTGATGATTTGCGGCATCCACAAGCCAAGGCCGACGGAGCCGATGATGGCGCAGAAGTTGACGGCGGCGCAGGCGAGCACGCGCCAATTGATGAAGGCATCCCTGAGTCGCGACGGATGTTTTGTGGCAATGGCCTCGCGCTCCGCCGCCAGCACCTCGGCAAGCCAACGCCGCTCGTCAGGGCTCAGCCACTTGGCCTGTCCGGGCTTGTCGGTCAGCGTGAAGAAGCACACGAAGCCGAGCACGGTTGCCGGCAAAGCCTCGAGGATCAGCAGCCATTGCCAACCATGCAGGCCACCCACGCCGTCGAGTGTCAGCAGCGAACTCGATATCGGAGCACCGATGATATTCGCGATCGGGATACCGAGCAGGAACGCCGCGGTCGCCGTGCCGCGGATCCGCGCCGGAAACCAGTAGGTGAAGTAGAGGAACACGCCCGGCGTGAAGCCGGCCTCGCCGAGCCCGAGCAGGAAGCGCATCACGCCGAAGCTCACCGGACCGGCTACGAACGCGGTCGCGGCCGAAATCAGTCCCCAGGTGAGCAGGATCCGGGCGATCCATTTGCGGGCGCCGATCGCCTGCAAGGCAAGGTTGCTCGGCACCTCCGCCAGGAAATAGCCGAAGAAGAACAGTCCGGCGCTCCAGCCGAATTCGGACGGCGAGATGCCGAGGTCATGGTTCATGGTCAGGCTGGCAATGCCGACATTCACCCGGTCGAGATAAGCGACGATGTAGCAGAGCAGCAGGAAGGGCACGATTCGCCACATCACTTTCGACAGGATCTTCTCCTGCTCGGGTGTGAAGGCGGCGCCGGCCGAACCGGCGTTGACACTTGCCATGGATTTCCTCCGACGCCGGTGTTTCCCCGGTCATGGCGCCACTTAACAAAAATAGAACGCCGTTGCAATTTATTTTGAAACGATGTTTCATTTTTGAAATTGCACAACAGAAGGCTTGCGCCGGCCCGAATGCGGGGTTCCACTCGAAAAGTGGAGGGCTGACTGTCGGTTACGGCGTCCGGGAGGCTCTGGGAGACACATGCTGCGACGCATTTCCGATATGCGGGCCCCTGCCCCGCTGCATGCCGAATTGGCCGCGGAACTCTGGGTGCGTGGGTTCGAAGGCGACTTGGCGCCGTCCTCTGGCGACCGGATCGTGTCGGCAACCGACAACTCGATCTACCAATTGCTCCCGCAACTCGTGGCCTTCCCGCGCAGCATCGACGATCTCGTGCGCATCGTGCGGGCTACGGCCGACGATCGCTTCAAGGACATCGTCTTCGCGCCTCGCGGCGGCGGAACGGGCACCAACGGTCAGTCGCTGACGGAAGGTCTTGTGGTCGACGTCTCGCGCCACATGAACGGGATCATCGAGATCAACCCGACCGAACGCTGGGTGCGGGTGCAGGCCGGCGTGGTGAAGGATCAGCTCAACGCGGCGCTGGCGGAGCACGGCCTGTTCTTCCCGCCGGAGCTCTCGACCTCGAATCGCGCCACGATCGGCGGCATGATCAGCACTGACGCCAGCGGCCAGGGCTCCTGCCTCTATGGCAAGACGCGCGACCACGTGCTGGAACTGACGACCGTCTTGCTGGACGGCACGGTGTGGACGTCGAGGCCGCTCGATGATCAGGAGTTGCAGCAAATCCAGCGACAAACCGATCTCGTCGGTGCCGTGCATCGGCTGGTCGACGCGATCCAGCGCGAGCAGGCGGACCAGATCGCAGCGCACTTCCCCAAGCTGAACCGCTGTTTGACCGGCTATGACCTCGCCCACATCCGCGACGATCGCGGCCGCTTCAACCTGAACTCGATCCTCTGCGGCAGCGAAGGCACGCTGGCGCTGATTGCCGAAGCCAAGCTGAACGTGGAGCCGATCCCGAGGCACAGCGCCCTCGTCAACGTGCGCTATGGCAGCTTCGATGCCGCCTTGCGCGACGTGCAAGAGCTGATCCGGTTCGGCGCCGCTTCCATCGAGACCGTCGATTCCAGAGTGCTTGGTCTGGCGCAAAACGATGTGGTCTGGGACCAGGTCCGGCAATACTTCCCCGAAGACGACGGGCAACGCGCCACCGGCGTCAATCTCGTCGAATTCGTCGGCGATAGCGAGCTGGACGTCGAGGTCCCGGTTCGCCGGATGACCGAGGCGCTTGGCGCGGCCGATCCGTCGCGCGGCCGCCGCGGCTTCACCGTGGCGCACGGCGAGGCCGAGGTGAACGCGATCTGGACGATGCGGAGGAAATCCGTCGGTCTGCTCGGCAATATGCAAGGCGACAAGCGGCCGATCCCCTTCGTGGAGGACACCGCCGTTCCGCCCGAGAACCTCGCCGACTATATCGCCGAACTCCGCGCGCTGCTGGACGCGCGTGGGCTGGTCTATGGCATGTTCGGCCATGTCGATGCCGGCGTGCTGCATGTCCGCCCGGCCATCGACATGAAGGCCCCTACCCAGGAGCCGCTGATCCGCGAGATCACCGAAGAGGTCGTCCGCCTCACCAGCAAATATGGCGGCCTGCTGTGGGGCGAGCACGGCAAGGGCGTGCGCTCGGAATTCTCGCCGCGCTTCTTCGGGCCGCTCTACCCGGTCCTGCAATCCATCAAGGCGGCATTCGATCCGCGCAATCGGCTCAATCCCGGAAAGATCGCAGCACCCGCGGGCGGCCAATTGCTGGCGATCGACGGGCTGACCACACGCGGCCAGCTCGACCGAACGATCCCCGCCTCACTCCGCTCCGCCTATGACGAGGCGCTCCATTGCAACGGCAACGGGGCCTGCTTCTCCTGGGACCCGAATGAGGCGATGTGCCCCTCCTATAAGGCGACGCGCGATCGCCGGCATTCGCCGAAGGGTCGCGCGTCGCTGATCCGGGAATGGCTGCGGCAGCTCGCGGCACTCGGCGTCGATCCCGTGAGCGAAGCGGCGGCGCTTCGGAAAGCCTCGCGCTGGCGCGACTTTCCCGCGCGACTGCGCAACAGCTGGGCGCGCGAGGCTGATTTCTCGCATGCCGTGAAAGAGGCGATGGATGGATGCCTCGCCTGCAAGTCGTGCAGCGGGCAATGCCCGATCAAGGTCGACTACCGACCTTTCGCGCGAAATTTCTCGAGGTCTACCATGGCCGCTATCTGCGGCCGCTGCGGGACCATCTGGTCGGCTCGCTGGAATCGATGCTGCCCGCACTTGGCAAGGTGAGCGGCCTATACAACGTCCTGATCGACAGCCCACCCGGCCGCGCATTGATGCGTGCCATCGGACTGGTGCATTCTCCGAAATTCTCCGACCTCTCGATCCAGGCGGAACTGGCGGCTCGCGGGATCGCGATCGCAACGCCCAAGACGTTGGCGGCGCTCTCGATCGAGGAACGCGCGCGCAGCGTGGTGCTGGTGCAGGACGCCTTCACGAGCTACTATGAGTTGCATGTCGTGCTCGCCGTGCTGGATCTGATGCGCGCAATCCGCTTCCGGCCGTTCGTCGCGCCGTTCCGGGCAAACGGGAAGCCGCTGCACGTGCACGGCTTCCTCGGCGCCTTTACCCGCACCGCCTCGCGCAATGCCGCGATGCTGCGCGATCTCGCTGCCACCGGCGTCGAGCTGGTCGGTGTCGATGCCTCGATGACGCTGACCTACCGGTCGGAATACGGGATGTTGGCTGAGGCGGACCGGCCGCCGCCCGTTCTCCTGGTTCAGGAACGGCTGGCGCGTCACCACAACGCGATCCCGAAGGCTTCAAGCGCGGGTGACGAGTACCTGCTACTGCCACACTGCTCGGAGCGCTCGCTCGCCCTTTCCACTCTGCGCGACTGGCAAACCGCGTTCCCCGCAGCCGGCGCGAGCTTGCAGGTGCTGCCTTCAGGATGCTGTGGAATGGCGGGCACGTATGGCCACGAGGCCGAACATCGCGCGACGTCCGAGTACATCTACGGAATGAGCTGGGGACCTCACGTCAATCGATGGGCTCAAAGCGGCCACCTGCTCGCAACAGGCTACTCGTGCCGATCGCAGGTCAAGATCATGGACCAGCGGGCGCTGGCCCATCCGGCTCAGGCTTTGCTCGCATGCCTGAGCAGATGCTAACCTATTCGGCGTGCGAGAACATCGCCATGCCCGGTGTCTCGAGCTCGGCGCGCAGCAGCGTGCCTGTGCGGCTTTCAGTGATGAAGAGGCTCTTTCGCTCGGGTCCGCCAAAAGCAAGATTGGTCGTGCCGACGCCCGCGCAGGAGACGATGCGATCGAGCGGCTCGGCCAAGGGCGAGAGCCGCCAGATCGAGCCGAAGCCGGTGTGACAGACCAGTAGATTGCCGCCGCTGTCGAGCGCAAGTCCGTCAGGACCGCCGGGGCCGCCGTGCAGATGCGAGAATATCCCGACCTTCGTTGTCAGGCCGCTGGTTGGCAGCGGTACGCGCCAGATCTGGTTGGCGCGCGTCACTGCGACGAGCAGAAAGCTCTCCTCGGGGTCGACGACGATGCCGTTCGGGCTGGGAATCGTGTTGAGCAGGCAAGTGAGCCGGCCATCCGGCGTGAGCTTCCAGACCCGGCCGGTGGGATCATGCATCCCGGTCTGGCCCTGATCGGTGAAATAGAGATTGCCTGATGGCGCGAAGACCAGATCGTTGACGCCCTTGAAGCTCTCGCTCGCAGCGGTTTCGAGATGCGGGGTCACCTTGCCGCTCGTGGGGTCCAGCAGCATGATGCCGCGCTTGTAGTCCGTGATGAAGATGCGGCCGTCGCGATGGATCTTCAGTCCGTTCGGCCACCCATCATATTCCGACACGAGCTCCCATTCGCCACCCTCGTTGGTCCGGAAGATGCGCCCGTAGGGAATATCGGTGATGTAGAGCCGGCCCTGCCGATCGAACGAGGGGCCCTCGAGGAACGAGTCGATCTCACGACCGCCCTGATTGGCATCGGCCCACGCCGTGCGACGGGGGTTGCGGAACCGGTCCGGAAGCCGCGTGAAGATGCTGGTCTCGATCCGGCGCGGCGGGCTGAAGAATGTCATGGAGCGACTTTCGGAAAGCCATAGAGCTCGGCTGGGTTGTCGACGAGGATACGCTTGAATACGACGTCGCTCCCCGCGCATTGGGCGAAGAGATCGAACAGGCGCGCATCATCCGGCTTGCTGTCCCGTTCCGACGGATGCGGCCAGTCACTGCCCCACACCAGCCGCTCCGGCGCGGCCTTCACGTAAGCGGCCGCAACGACGCCTGCGTCGGCGTAATCAGGCGCGCCCTGCTTGCTCGACACATAGGGACCGGACAGCTTGACCCAGGTCTTGCCGCGGTCGATCAGGCCACGAATGATCTTGTAGGGCGCGCTCTCAACGCCGGCCGGTTGCGGCACCTGCGCTAGGTGATCGAACACGAGACGTCCTGGCAGGGAAGCCAGCAGATCGGCATGGTCCTCAATCTGCTTGGGGCGCATGTTGATCTGGCAGTGCCAGCCAAGATCGGCGAGCCGCGGCGCGAGCGGCTTGAGCGACTCCACCGTCAGCACGCCGGGAAAGCCAAGGTTGAAGCGAACGCCGCGGACACCTTGTTCGTCGAGCCGACGCAGGTCGACGTCGGAAATGTCCTCCGCAACGACGGCAATCACGCGAAAATTCTCTGCGCCAAGCGCCTGCCGTGACGCGATCTGCAGCCGGTTGTCGATGCCGTAAGTGGAAGGCTGGATGATCACGCCCCGCGTCGTGCCGATCCGGCGCTGCAGAGCGCGGTAATCGTCAGGCAAGGCGTCCTCCGGCAGCAGGGTCGCGCCCTTCATGAGGGGATAGGTCTTGTCATAGGTATGGAAATGACAGTCCGTCGCGCCGGCCGGCGCAATGAAACGCGGCTTCCCGGAGCCGCTCGACCAACGCACCTCCTCGGCCTGCGCAGTCGCAACGTGCGGAACCAGCGATGCGCCCAGTCCAGCAAGGATCGTCCTGCGCGTGAGCATTGCTAGTGCCACGAAGTTCGCCCTCCCCATCGTTTATTATGGGGAGGCTTATAAGCCCAAGACGGCGGACTCGGCAAGTAAAATGAAACGACGTTTCGTTTTATGCCGTCCGGTTGGACCGTTTGCGCGCGCCCTTTCCGATGGCGGCGGATGGAGTTCCTCCGCATGCGAGGGTGAGCTTGGTGGCGGCTTCAAACAGCGCTCCCTTCATCTGATCCGCCCGCGCAGGCGTGAGGCGGCTAATCGGCCCGGAGATCGAGATTGCCCCGACAAGCGATTCTCCGATGCCGAACACGGGCATGGCGAGCGCGGCTGCATGAGGATCCGTGACGCCTGAGGTAAAGAGCGGCAGCTCGTCGTCCGGTCCAGGCACTGCGGACTCATACCGACGAAGTGTCTGCGCGATGGCCGATTTGTCCATCGGACGGGTGTCGCCCGGCTGCACGGTCATCCGGATCCGGTTGGTGCTTTCCACTCGGAAAAGACACAACCGCTCTTCGCCGTTGCGAACATAGAAGGAGGTCGTCTCGCCGGTTTTCGCGGCGAGCTGCTCAAGCACGGGCATGACGTGATCGGAAAGGCGAAACGCCTGCTGATAGGCGGTGCCGAGGCGCAAGGTCTCCGCGTCGAGCCGATAAGAGCCATCCGGCAAGCGCGCGAGCAGGCGGTATTGTTGCAGCGATAAAGCTAGCCGCAGGATCGTGCTCTTGACCAGACCGGTCCGCTCGGCGAGCTCGGCTAGGCTCAAGGCGCTGTCGCCCCTGCGGAACGCCGTGAGCACCGCGAGCGCTCGTTCGGCCGCTGATACGCCGTTAAGTGCAGGCTGTTTCTTCTCGGTCTGCTTAGCCATTTCGAACCTCTTCCTTCCATCTCCTACGTCATTCTCTCGGCCGTTAGAAGGGCTGAGACGCTGCGGCATGAGAACAGACAGGGATGACGGGATAGAAAACAGAAAGTTCGGGTCTCCCGGACGGCACACTTTTCCGAGACACCGGCAGGTGCGGGTACACTTTGGACCTATGCGTTAGCCGGAACGCCGCACCAGTTTCGCACCAGAAACGGCTCAACCGAACGGTGACAAACGCGATCGAACCGAAGCGAAAACGCAGCAAGATTAACAAAGCTGCTCGATATCCCGTCGCTCATAACGGTCTGATTGCAGGATCTATCTTGCTGGCACACAAGCGAAATCAGCTAGGTGTCGGATCCCGGCGAGGATCGCCGCACCAGACGAAGCTCGATCCCATGAATCTCATCAGCCGTTCTGGCGTCGCTCACGCTCACAGACTTGTCCGATTTCCACTCCACGGTAACCGAATTTGCGACGCTAAGCCCCCTACACTTTTTTCCGCAGCGGTCTCGGCCTTGATCAAAAGGACTGCCGACACTCGGCACCATTCAAACTGTGGCAGTGGGAGCACCGAATGATCGAGCCCCGTGGCATGTCGAAAGAACAAGCTGCGGCTTACGCAGGCTGTGACTCGCTTTCAGCATTCAACGAGTGGGTCCGACGAGGAATCATGCCAAGACCGATTCCGGGAACACGCAAATGGGATAGAAAAGCCATCGACGCCGCCCTTGACCGGATCTCGGGTCTGGATTCTAAAATTCGACCGCAGCTGTCACCCTACGACGAATGGAAGGCCTCGCAAAATGCGGATGCGGCTCAAAGGCATCAACAGCCTTACAAAAAAACTCGCTGATGGGACGGTCAAGACGTACTGGTACGCTTGGAAAGGAGGCCCGCGCATCGATGCAGAGCCGGGCACTCCGGATTTCGTTCGGCTCTTCAGTGAGGCAGTCGCGGCGAAGCCCAAGAAAAGCACCGAAACGTTTAGCTCGCTCATCGACTACTTCAAGGACCAGAGCGAGTACACAGGCCTTGGCTACAAAAGCAAGCGCGCCTACGATCAATACCTCGCGTTGGTAGAAGCCAAGTTCGGTGCGATGCCGATCGGTGCGGTGGAGGACCGACGTGCGCGAGGAGACTTCAAGGCCTTCCGCAACTCGTTTTCCTCCACACCGCGCAAAGCAGACTACGTCTGGACGACGATCGCGCGCGTGCTCTCGGTCGCCAAGGACCACGGCAAGATTGCCGTGAATGTCTGCGAACGCGGCGGCCGGCTTTATGAATCTGACCGGTCGGAAATCGTGTGGACCGCCGAGGACATTCGCGCCTTTTGCGGTGTAGCGTCCATCGAATTACAGGCCGCTCTCCTGCTCGCGCTCTGGACAGGCCAGCGTCAGGGAGATCTGCTCCGGCTGACCTGGAAGGACTATGATGGCACGTATATCCGGATGCGACAGTCGAAGGGACGCGGCAGCAAGGGCCGCCGGCGCGTAACCATACCAGTAGGACCACCGCTAAAAGCGGCCCTTGATGCTGCGCTTAAGGAAAAGCGCTCAGCCGTCACCATTTTGGTCAACTCGTTCGGCCGCCCCTGGACGGAGGACGGCTTCAGGACAAGCTGGGACAAGGCATTCAAGAAGACGTCGCTCAAAGACCTTCATTTCCATGACCTACGCGGAACCGCCGTCACCCGGCTCGCGCTGTCGAATTGTTCAGTGCCTGAGATCGCCGCGATTACCGGACACTCGATGGCCACCGTGCAGCAGATACTCGATGCGCACTACCTTGGCGGGCGTGTCGAGCTTGCGGAGTCAGCAATCAAGAAGCTGAGCGTGGTCTACGGCTAGAAGCAGAATAAGATTTGGGGATGTGGATGGATTCCAGGTGAAGGCGTTCACCGGTCGCCAAGGCTACTGCGTGAGAGAGCGCTCCACGCCGCCGGAAACGAGATAGCCGCTGCGGTAACGGGCAGCCATCCCGCCAATCGTCGAGGAGATCGGCAGTCGACGAGCACGGAAACCGAACAAAAACTCCCAACTGACCTCCCAACTGAAAGGTCCGTTCTGCGCGAGGTCTGGCCAAGTCTTTGAAAAGCTTGGTGGGCGCACCAGGGCTCGAACCTGGGACCCGCTGATTAAGAGTCAGCTGCTCTACCAACTGAGCTATGCGCCCGGAACTTGTCCGGAAATGACCCTCGCAAGAGAGGCCGTCGTTTAGCAAAGCGATTCCGCGATGTCCAGCAAGCTGGCGCAAGTTTTCCCGACTTTTACGAACCCTCCCGACGGCCGAAAGGCCGCCGGATTCCGGCGGCCTTTCATAGGCTTGGCGACGCTGCCGGCCGCAGGCGCTCAGAGCCGGCCCGAGCGCTCCTGATCCGGCCCGTCATCCCGGTCGAAATGGTGGTCGCGGCCGCCGCGTTCCCAGCGGTCCATGCCGTGCTCGAGGCGGTGGCGGCGCCAGCCCTCGGCGCCGAATCCGCGGCCTTCCATGTGGGTGAGCAGGGTCAGCCGCCGCTTCTGGTTGTCGTCGAGCGTCTTGTAGAGCGGGTCGGCGGCATCGGCGATCTTCTTCAGCGACGTCGCGGTCGCCGCCATGTTGTCGGCGCGCTCGCGCAGGCGCGCGACAGGATCGCCCGGCTTGTCAGCCTTGTCCGCGTCGGTCTTCTCGACGGCCATCCGCGCATTGGCGCGATCGATCCGCATCTTGGCGAAGTCGCGCACCGCGGCCTCGACCGGCGGCCACAGCTTCTCCTGATCGGCTGTGAGCTTCAGCCCGGCGTGCACCGCGGCAATGCGCGCGTCGAGGAAAGCGGTGCGATCCTCGGAGCTCATCCGCATGTGTCCGTGGAACCAGGGACGATGCTGGGCATAGACCACAGTCGAACCGGCGATCGTGAGCGCCGCGACACCGGCGAGCAGAACTTTATTCATCCGAACCTCCTTTGAAGGTTGCTCGAAGATGATACCCCCTGCTGCTGCCTTCAACTTACGGATTGGACAGAGAGACCTGCCTTACCAAGATGTAATCCGCTTCGTTGCTCGTCAGAAACATCCAAAGCGCAAGGTCGCGCCCTGGATTTCTGATTTGCGTCAGATCATTCCGAGCAGCCGCGGCAGCCACAGCGATATCTCCGGCACGTAAGTGATCAGGCCGAGGAACACCAGCATCGCGCATAGCCACGGCAGCACCGAGATCGTGATCTCGCTGATCCCCATCTTGGCGATACTGCTCGCGATATAGAGGTTGAGGCCAACAGGCGGATGGCACAGCCCGACCTCGGTGTTGACGATCATCAGGATGCCGAGATGCACCGGGTGTACACCGAGCTTGGTCGCCAGCGGAAACAGGATCGGCGCCATGATCAGGAGGATCGACGACGGGTCCATCACGTTGCCGGCGAGCAGCAGGATGACGTTGACGACGAGCAGGAACATCCACACCGAGAAGTTCTTGTCGATGATCCAGGCCGCCATCTCCTGCGGGATCTGCTCATGCGTCATCAGGAACGAGAACAGCACCGCGTTGGTGATGATGTAGAGCAGCATCGAGCTCATGCTCGCCGCCTGCAGCAGCACCTTCGGCACCTCGGAGAGCTTCAGCTCCTTGTAGACGAACACGGTGATGAAGAAGGCGTAGGTCGCGGCGACCGCGGCCGCTTCGGTCGGCGTGAAGATGCCGCCATAGATGCCGCCGAGCACGATCGCGATCAGCGACAGGCCCCAGACGCTTTCGCGGAATGCCGTGAACTGCTGGCCGATGGTCGCGCGCGGCATCTTCGGATAGCCGTTGCGCTGGGCGACGAAGAAGGTCACCGCGGCAAGCATCAGCGCAAGCAGGACGCCGGGCACGATGCCGGCCATGAACAGCGCACCGATCGAGGTGTTGGTGGAGACGCCGTACAGCACCAGGATGATCGAGGGCGGCACCAGGATGCCGAGCGCGCCCGAGGTCGAGATCACACCGACGCCGAACCGCTTCGGATAGCCGTGATCGACCATCGCCGGCATCATGATCGAGCCGATCGCGACCACCGTGGCGACGCTCGAGCCCGAGATCGCTGCGAACATCGCGCACGCCGCAACGCCGGCGAGTCCCAGGCCGCCCGGCAGATGCCCCACTAATGAGGTCGTGAACGCGATCATCCGCCGCGCGACGCCGCCGCGAGTCAGGAAGGTGCCGGCCAGGATGAAGAACGGGATCGCCATGATCCCGAAATTGTCGAGGCCTGAAAACAGCTTCAGGCCGACGCTCTCGATCGGCACCTCGGTCATCGTGAACAGGAAGGTGAGCACGGTCAGGCCGAGCGAAATCGAGATCGGCATGCCCGTCAGCATCAGGGCAAACAGCAGTCCGAAAATAAGTGCGGCGCTCATCACGCTTCTCCAAGCGCGACAGGCGCAGTCTTGCTGGTCTCGACGCCGTCGACATGCGAGGCGTCATGATGTGGCAGCTCGTCGGTCCACCAGTAGTTCCAGCACACTTGCAGGAAGCGGAAGCACATCAGATAGGAGCCGAGCGGGATGCAGGCGTAGACGATCCAGCTCGGGATCTCCATGTCCGGCGAGACCTGGTCGGTGTGCATCAGCTCGAACACGAACTTGGCACCCATGGTGCCGACGATCGCGGTGAACAGCGCGCCGCCGAGCAGGCCGAAAGTGATGGTGCGCTTGCGCCAGACGTCATTGAGGCGGTTGATCAGCACGTCGACGCCGACATGGATGCCGGTGCGCACGCCATAGGCGGCGCCGAACTTCGCCATCCAGATGAACATGTAGATGCAGAGTTCCTGCGACCAGGCGAGGTTGATGCCGAACAGGTACGGATAGAGCACAGGAACGTCGACCAGAAAGCGGTGCACGACCGTGACGAAGGTCAAGAGCGTCGCAACGCCCATCAGGCTCGCGATAATGATTTCCTCGAGCCGGTCCAGAATTTTAAGCAGCATTGATCTCCCCTGTCATGGCCTGATGCGGCAACCGGCCACGGCACCCAAACCGCGGCCTCACGTGGCCGCGGCATTCGTTAGATTTGCGGTTCAGATCCGCGTTCTGTTGAGCATGATCTATCCGGAAAACCGGTGTTCCGGATCATGCCTTAGTTCATCGGGCTGCGGCCCGTTTCCTTCAGGAATTCGTCGATCAGCGGCTGGCCGACACGCGACGCCACGTCCTTGTAGACCGGCATCATCGCCTTGCGCATCGCCTCATCCTGCTCCGGCGTCAAGGCGACGATCTCGGTCTTGCCGGCCTTCTTGATCTCGGCGAGCGCGTCTTCGTTTTCCTTGGCCGACTGGCTGTTGCCGAACTCGGTGGCTTCCTTCATCGCCTTGGAGAACTCGTCGCGGATATCGGCCGGCAGGCCGTCCCAGAACTTCTTGTTCACGACCACGACGTAGCCGATGTAGCCGTGATTGGTGACGGTGGCGTACTTCTGCACCTCATGCATTTTCTGGGTGTAGATGTTCGACCAGGTGTTCTCCTGGCCGTCGACCACGCCGGTCTGCAGCGCCTGGTAGACGTCGGAGAATGCCATCACCTGCGGGATCGCGCCGAGCGCGCGGAACTGGGCTTCCAGCACCTTCGACGACTGGATGCGGAACTTGAGCCCCTTGTAGTCGGATGGCGCGACGAGCTTCTTGTTCGCGCTCATCTGCTTGAAGCCGTTGTCCCAATAGGCGAGACCAGTCATGCCCTTGGAATCCAGCTTCTTGAGCAGCTGCGCGCCGAGCGGGCCGTCGGTCACCTTGCGCAGCGATTTCAGGTCAGGGAGGATGTAGGGCAGATCGAAGACTTCGAATTCCTTGATGCCGATCGGGCCGAACTTCGAGTTCGACGGCGCCAGCATCTGCACGGCGCCGAGCTGCAGCGCCTCGAGCTCTTCCTTGTCCTTGTAGAGCGTCGAGTTCGGATACACCTCGACCTTCACCTTGCCGCCGGTGTACTTCTCGGCGAGTTCCTTGAACTTGTCGGCCGCCTTGCCCTTCGGCGTATCCGACGCCACCACGTGGCTGAACTTGAGGACGATCGGCGACTGCGCCGAGGCCTGCCCGACAAAGGTCAAGGCCGCGATCGACGCCGCAGCCAAAATGAGTTTACGCATGTTTCCTCCCGCGTAATTGCGGAGCACGAACACCGGCCCCGGGACATCCGGTCGCACCATTACAGACAAGCACCGACGATTGCCATTGCCCCTTTAGCAGGGGCTAATTGCGCCATTGCTGCACTGCAAAATCCGATCCGACGGTATCTCCTTCGGCTCTCGCGACCGTTCAACGACACCGCCCGCACGCTGTGCCCGGCCATGGCCCAACGGTCAATGCGAGGTTTGGCAATGGCGAGTTCGCCGGGCGCGAATGCTGGTGGCTTATTGTCCGAGAAAGCTCTCGAACCGTCATCCTGAGGTGCGAGCGGAGCGAGCCTCGAAGGATGCACGGCCCGGCTGGTGGCCGTCGATCCTTCGAGGCTCGCCAAAGAGGCTCGCACCTCAGGATGACGGGACTGACTTGATCATACATCCGCGTTCTCGCGACATGATTGCCCGAGCTTTGCTCTTCGTTCCACCCTCCTCTTCCAGAGGGCGCAGGGAAAGCCGGGTGCCGATTGCACCCATGGGCCCCGAGCAAAAGGTAGAACGCTCGGGGGTAGGACCACAGGTGTAACCGGAGCAATCCGGCTTTCCCTGCGCGATGGCTTACGGCTTATACGTGCTCTCCCCGGCGAGACTGGGCTTTGTTGTCACCGTCTTCATAGAACGCTGCGCGTTCTACAAGGAGACACCTACCACTAGGGCGTCAGGCCTGCACGACTTCGCCGTCCGCTTCGATCGCCCTCGTCAGTCGCGACCTCGGCGTCCACCGCATCTCACACCGCGTTCGTGACGATCGCGAAGCGCCCCTCGATCGGGTGAGACGCGCAAACCATACACCGGATTGTCATTCCGATAAACCGAAATATTTTCGTCCCTGCCACTTGACGCATTCTACTGATTTGCCCGTCGTGTCCAATCGGCAACACGCCGCTCAAGCGAACGTCGCTCAGTGGCCGCTCAGCACCAGCGTCTTGACCGGCAGCAGCAAGGCCTGGATGCGCAGCAGAAGTGCGTGCACGAGCCCCGTCGCATCGACGACATGCAAGGCAAATCCCTTGAGCGCGCCAGTCTTCGGATCGGCGATCACATCGTGGTTGCTGGTGTAGGCATTGACGACGCAACTGGAGCCCGGCGTGACGCCTTCGAGGCCGCCTGTATAGAGCGGCTCCAGGAACGTGAGGATCGAGCCGGGCTGGCGCAGGGCTTGCGGATCGATCAACTGCTCGCCGGAGCGGAATTGACCGGCGGCGATGTAGTCCTGCACACCGGTGACGACGAGCGGGATGATCACCCAGGGCTTCGAGATGCAGGTCGCCTCGGCGATCATGCCGGGCCTCACGACCTGGGCCTCGATCTGGCCGAAGCCGGCCTGCAACACGCTGCGGCCCGCGCCTTCCGGAATCAATATGCCGGCCGGGCGCATCATCTGATTGACGACGTCACCGGTCCGAAGCATGAATTGCTCGACCCGCCCGTCGACGCCGGCGCGAATATAGGTCTTGTCGAGATCGACCTGCGCCTCCGCCATCGCTGCCTCTGCGCTCGCCTTCTCGGCGGGCAGCAGCGTGGAGACGCGCAGCCCGGCAGTCTCCCGCGCCGCGTTGGTCGCGTCGATGACTGCCTGCCTCTGATTGACGGCGACCTGCAGCTTCTCGATGTCACGCTGCGGCACGATGCCGGGATTGCGGCGCTGCAGCTCGCTCTTGCTGTCCAGTTCGTCCTTGGCCTGCTGCCAGGCCGCCTTGGCCTCGCCGACCTGGGCTTCGGCCTTGACTATATCGGCCTGCGCACTGGCGAGCGAGGCATCGACTTCTGCGACCTTGCGCTTCGCCGTCTCCAGCGCAGCCTGCTGCTTGGTGTTATCGAGCCTGAACAGAACGTCACCCATCTTCACGGGAGCGCTGTAGCCGACATTCACTTCGGCGACGCGACCGGCAACTTCGGGGAGGATGGGCACGGTGCGGAAGTAGATCGCCGCCGATGTGGTGGAGGGATGATAGTAGAAGATCATGGTGATCAGAGCGATCGTCAGCATCAGGCAGCCGGTGATGCCCCATCTGAGCTCGTGCCAGACCGAGAAGAACGTGATCTCCTTGCCGAAGCGCTTGCCCTGCCGGTAGCGGCGATAGAGATAGTCCGGCAGGATCGTGACGAGGGAGCACAGCAGAAGCTCAAGCATGGCCCTGGCCCTCATCCGCGGCGAGGCTTGCGTCAGGCTCCGATACCGACGCGGGCCGCGGCGGCGTCGCGTCGGCAATCCGCTCCACCGATCCCGCGATGGTCCGCAGCGGCGTGCTGAAATCCGGCAGGTCGATCATCGCGAGCAGCAAGCCCGCAATCCAGAAGATGTGCATATGGGTGAACAGCGAGATCAGGCCAAGGACGGCGACGATCTCGAACTGCAACTTCTGCGACTTGTGCGCCATCCGCTCCGGCAGGCTGTGCAGCTTCCAGTACAGCGTGCCCACATACAGGATGGTCACGACCAGGAAGATGCCCATCACCAACATGAGGGTGTCGTCGCCATCGGGACCTGGAACGAAGAACGGAAGATGATGCGGAGCCGCCGGGTGTATTTGTCCGTTCAAAACTTTCCTCCTCGCCTGAAGGGCGAGGGCCTTTGCATGGCCCCGTGATGGTATGGTTCCCTAATGCTGGCGCTTAATCAAGAGCCGTAATTTCACGGAGAGGTCAGCCGTCCGCGCTGGATCAGAGCGCAACTGCCGCGTGGATGGCACGGCAATGTCGTGCCAGAGCGTCATGCGAGGCCACGAATGTCTTCAACGGCGTCTCGATGTCGTAGAAATAGATGTTGGCCACGAAGCCATAGATGCCGGCGTCGATGCTTGTCGGCCTGTCGCCATGCACATAGCCTTGCGCCGGGATCAGATTCGCCAGTGCGGCGAGATCGGCGAGCCCGCGGGCCATCGCGGCGTCGGGCTCGAAACGGCCGATGCCTTGGTAGTAATGGCGTTGGGCGTTGAACGCCTTGGCCTTCATCAACCCGTCATCGGTGAGGTCTGGATGCTCGCGCTTGAGCGCATCGCGGAACTGGGGCCAGTAGCGCTCGTCCTGCTAGCGCGAATAGGACATCACCCAGTAGAGATCGTCGAGCGTGCGCGTGACGAGGAGATTGGTCGTGCGTTGTGCCGGCGTCAGCGCCGCATCCAGCGTCACGCCATATTTTTCGGTGACATAGCCAATGATGGTCTCGCTGTCGCCGATGCTGTCATCGCCATCGACGATATAGGGCAATTGCTGGCGCGGCGCCTTCGAGGCATCAAAAATGTGCTCGTGCCGGAACGGCACGCCGGCGAGCTTCAGAAAGGCGAAGACCTTCAGACCATAGCCATTGTTGTCAGCGACGCCGAACAACGGCGGATAGGAATAGAGCGTGAGCATGGCCGGCTCGTCACGTTCAAGGTCGCGACAGGCTACCTCAAGACTGGTCGGTTGGAAACGTCGACAGGTGGGCACTCCACGGGGACGCAGCCACCTTTGCTGCGTCCCCTTGAATGCCAAGCAGCGTGGCCGCCGCTCACTTGTCGTCAGCGCGACGCGGTGCTGATGTTCTCCCCGAAGAACTTCCAGGTCTTGCCGTCGAACTTCGCGAGCTTGAACGTGTCGAAGGTGGAATAGTTGGTCGGCGACACCGAAACCGTGATGCCGGGCAGCAGCAGCGGCAGCGAGACCTTGCTCAGGTTGGTGGCCTGCTTCAGCAGGTTCTCGCGCGTCAGCTCGTCACCGCAGTTCTTCAGGATGATGGCGGTGAACTGCGCCGACAGATAACCGATCTGGTTGCTGCCATCGATCGGATTGCCTTCGGGATGCCACTGCTTCATGAAGGCGAGATAGTCCTGCACGCCCTTGTCGGTGTCCCACGCCGGGTCGCCCACCACCTTGGTCGCGAGTGCCGTCATGAGGCCGGTGGATGCTTCCAGGCCGGCAGGCTCGAGCGCGCCGCCGATCGAACTGGAGACCGAGACGATGAAGTGCGTCGGCTTCCAGCCGAGATCGGCGACCTTGCGGATCGCCTGTGCGCCGAACTTCGGCGTCGTGATCGTCATCAGCACGTCGGCGCCCGCGGCCTTCAGATTGACGATCTGGGAATCGATCGTCGGATCGGTCACCTCATAGCTGAGCTCCTTGACGATCAGGCCGGCCTTCTCTCCCAGCCCCTCCTTGAAGCCCTTCAGATAATCCTTGCCGAAGTCGTCGTTCTGATAGATCACGCCGATCTTGGCGTTGGGCAGCTCCTTGGCGATGTACTTGGCGTAGATCTTCGCTTCCTGCGCATAGGGCGGATAGAACGGCGTGGTCCAGGGAAATTCCTTCGGGTCGTTCCACTTCGAGGCCCCGGTGGAGATCAGCAGATGCGGGATCTTCTTGCCGTTCAGATATTTTTGAATCGACGAATTGGTCGGCGTGCCCAGTGAGCCGATATTGGCAAGGATCTCATCCTGCTCCACGAGCTTGCGGGTCTGCTCCACCGTCTTCGGCGGGCTGTAGCCGTCGTCCATGCTCAGGAGCGTGATCTTGCGGCCGTTGATGCCGCCCTGGCTGTTGATCATCTTCCAGTAGGCGGCTTCCGCCCTGCCCTGCGTGCCATACGCCGAGGCCGGACCGCTGTAAGGCATGGTCTGCCCGATCTTGATCTCGGTATCGCTGGCGCCGGGATCGTACTTCTTGTCGGCAGCGAGAATCGCCGACGTGGAAGCAAGGCTGAGTGCGGCGATTGCCGCGAGCGTGATGCAACGCATGTGTTCTCCCCATTCGCGTCGCTGTTTGCCGCGACGTCCGGTGAGATAATGATCATGCCCGCGCGAGATGTCGACCCCCGTGTCAGGACATAGAGCAGCGCTTGGACCTTGCCTTAGACCTTGCCTTAGACCTTGCCTTAGACCTTGCCTTAGACCTTGCCTTGGACCTGCCCTTGGCTCTGCCCCTGCCGTCGAACGTCACAGCCCCATCCAGTTCATCACGGCAGTGAACGATGCCCACAGCGTCCATCCGAGCCCAGCCAGGGAAATCAGCGCTGCCGCCATCGCAATCGCCAGCAACAGGCCGTCCTCCTGCAGGTAGGCGATCGCAATCAGGACGACCACCATTCCCGGAATGACGTTGACCAGAGGCAGCGGCCAGCCTGCCGAGAAGGCCAGCAGAAACACGACCAGCCCGACGAGGCGGTCGATCACATCGCGACGCGCATCCCAGCGTGGCCGGCTGAGACGCTCGATCGCCTGGAGCATCGGGCGGACGAGGACGGTGAATCGCTTGAAGCGCTTGAAGTCGAACTGTCGCTTCGAGACGAAACGCGGGAACGACGGCGCGCTGTGGCCGAGCATCATCTCGACCGCCGGAAACAGCAGCGCGAGCGTCGCGATGGTCGCGACGCCGGGAATGATCACCAGCAGCCCCAGGAGCAGCAGGAGAAGGCCGAACGACCGCTTATCCAGGTTGCTGAGGAGCCATTCGAGATCGACGGGGCCGTCCGGTGCTTGAGCGACGAGTTCCTCAAGAAGTTGGGACGTATGTGTGGGCGCCAATGGGGCTCCGGACGAGGGGGACATGCAAGCCAAAGTGGTCAGACTCGGCATCGATTGCAACAGCTGCCGAAGCAGACTAGGAAGCATGGGTGACCAACGATTCCGATCAGGCATGGCACAGCCATGCGCCGTCAAGCCTGCCTCCTGCCGCTCGCCGCCGCTGGCCGTGGTTCCTGTTGATCGTCATCATCCTCGCCCTTGCGGGCGCCGGGGGTGTCTACGCATGGCCGCAAATCGCGCCGCTGGTTCCCTCGCTGGGCAACGCAGCAGCTGGCGAAAAAGCGGCAGCCGCGGGCGACAAGGAGGCGCGGCCGGATCTGATCGCGACCCAGCAGAAGCTCGAGGATGACATCGGCGCCCTCAACAAGTCGGTCGCGGACCAGCAGGCGCAGGTGAGAACCCTCGTCGACCAACTGGCGGCCCTGACATCGAAGGTCGACGCGCTCCAGCGCCCTGCTCCGGTACCAGCGCCAGCCACGGCCGCGGCCGAGCAACCGCATGCACCGGTCGCGCCGGCCGCCGCGAAGCCCAAAAAGCCGCCGGCTCGGGCTGCAAAGCCGGCAGGTCCGATTTCGACCGGTGGCGCGCCGCTCAACGTAGCCCCCAGCGATCACTGAGGCCCGCGTGCGTCAGCACGAGGCCTCGCCGCGCGGCCGCTCCATGCCGGCGCGCTCGATTGCCGCGCGCAAGATATCGCTGTCCGAGGCAAGAAACCCGATCAGGCGCATGGCTGCTTCGGGCGCTCTGGAGTCGCTCACGACCGCGGCCGTGAAGGTTTGGACGAGCTGGAGATTTGCAGGCAGCAGACCGACGAGTTCGATGCCGCTCTCCTGAACCAGTTCGCTGGTCGGCCCAATCGAGAAATTGGCCTTGCCTGCCCGCAGCGCTTCGGCCGCCTCGGTCCCACGCGCCTCGAGCTTGAGTTTCACCGTGTCCGGCAGGTTCAGCTTCGGGAAGACCTTGTCGCGGACGAACTGTCCGCTCGTACTGCTCGGCGCCACGATTTGACCCGCAGCGATCAAAGCTTTCCTGAGCGCGATGTCATCGCCGATATCGGGCTTGGGACAGCTCGCCCGAACCGCGGCGGCCAGAGGCGCCGTCGCCAGGCCGGTATCGGAGCCCGCACGAATCCGTCCGTCTTCGATCAGCGTTCGCAACCCCTCGCGCGAGAGGATCACCACGTCCGCCTTGATGCCGTTCGCAAGCTGGTGCCTGATCGTCTTCGGACCGATGCCCTCCGACGCGCCCGATCCGGTTTCCACCTTGATGCCAGCGCTTCGCTCGAACTCAGGCAGCACCTCCCGGTACACCGCAGCGAAGCCGCCGGAAATGATGACCTTGATCGTCGTCAATGCAGCGGCTCCACGCTCCGTCCCGCGACCGCTATTCCGCCGCGGTGCAGATATCGATCTTCTCGGCACGGACGGCGCAGAACTTGAACTCCGGAATCTTGCCGAACGGATCGAGCGCCGGGTTGGTCAACAGGTTGGCCGCCGCTTCCGCGTAACAGAACGGCATGAAGACCATGTTCTCGGGCACGTCGCGGTCGGCGCGCACCTTGACCTCGACCGCGCCGCGGCGGGTCTCGAGACGGATGAAGTCGCCCGGCGCGAGCCCCTTCTTGCGCATGTCCTTCGGCGTCATGAACGCCACCGCTTCGGGCTCGATCTGGTCGAGCACCTGCGCACGACGTGTCATCGAGCCGGTGTGCCAGTGCTCGAGCACGCGGCCGGTCGACAGCACCATCGGATATTCGTCGTCCGGCAATTCATCCGGCGGGATCACTTTGGCCGGCACGATCTTGCCGCGGCCGCTCTCGGTCGGGAATCCGGTGGTGAAGATGATCTCGTTGCCGGGCATGTCGGGATCGTCGACCGGATAAGTCACCGCGCCCTCGCGCACCAGGCGCTCCCAGGTGATGTTCTTCAGCGACGGCATCAGCTGCGCCATCTCGGTGAAGACCTCGCCCGGCCCCGCATAGTTCCACGGTAGTCCCATCCGCTTGGCGATCTCCTGGATGATCCAGAGATCCTGCCGCGCATCGCCCGGCGGCTTGATCACCTCGCGCGCCAATTGCACGCGGCGATCGGTGTTGGTGAAGGAGCCGGACTTCTCTGCGAATGCCGAGGCCGGCAGGATGACGTCGGCGTGGAACGCGGTCTCGGTGACGAACAGATCCTGCACGACGAGATGGTCGAGCCTGGCCAGCGCCTCGCGCGCGTGCTGCAAGTCCGGATCGGACATCGCGGGGTTCTCGCCCTCGACATACATGCCGTGGATTTCGCCGGCGTGGATCGCGTTCATGATCTCGACGACGGTCAGCCCGCGCACCGGGTCGAGCTCCTGCCCCCACAGCTTCTCGAAGGCGCCGCGCATGTCGTCGCGGCCGACCGGCTGGTAGTCCGGCAGGAACATCGGGATCAGGCCGGCGTCGGAGGCGCCCTGCACGTTGTTCTGGCCGCGCAGCGGATGCAGCCCGGTGCCGGGGCGGCCGACCTGGCCGGTGATGAGCGCCAGCGCGATCAGGCAGCGCGCATTGTCGGTGCCGTGGACATGCTGGCTGATGCCCATGCCCCAGAAGATGATCGACGATTTGGCGCTGGCGTAGGCACGCGCGACCTCGCGCAGCGTCTCGGCGGGAATGCCGCAGATCGCCGACATCCGCTCCGGCGTGAACTCCTGGATCTTCGCCTTGAGGTCGTCGTAGCCTTCGGTATAGCCGGCAATGTATTGCTCGTCGGTCAGGCCTTCGGTGATGATGGTGTGGATCATCGCGTTCAGCATCGCGACGTCGCTGCCCGGCTTGAAGGCAAGGTGTTGCGTGGCGTGGCGCGACAGCGCCTGCCGGCGCGGATCCATCACGTACAGCTTGGCGCCGCGCTTGGCGGCGTTCTTGATGTAGGTCGCGGCGACCGGATGGTTCACGGTCGGATTGGCGCCGATTACCCAGATCACCTCGGCATCCGCGGCAGCTGCGAACGGCGCCGACACTGCGCCGGAGCTCAATCCCTCGAACAGCGCCGCCACCGACGAGGCGTGGCACAGCCGCGTGCAATGATCGACATTGTTGGAGCCGAAGCCGGTGCGGACCAGCTTCTGGAACAGATAGGCCTCCTCGTTCGAGCCTTTGGCCGAGCCGAAGCCGGCGAGCGCCTTGGCGCCCTTCTCGTCGCGAATCTTCCGCAAGCCCGCCGCAGCAAGATCGAGCGCCTCCTCCCACGAGGCCTCGCGGAAATGGGTGTAGGGATTTGCCGGATCGACCTGGTCGTTGGCATCCTTCTTGACGCCCGGCAGCCGCACCAGCGGCTTGGTCAGCCGGTTCGGATGGTGGATATAGTCGAAGCCGAAGCGGCCCTTGACGCAGAGCCGGTTGTGATTGGCGGGCCCGTCACGGCCTTCCGCGTAGATCACCTTCTCGTCCTTGACCTGGTAGGTGACCTGGCAGCCGACGCCGCAATACGGGCACAGCGAGTCCACCTTCTTGTCTGGCCAGGTGACGCGCGTCTGCTTGTCGTCGAGCATTACGGCCGGCATCAACGCCCCCGTCGGGCAGGCCTGGACGCACTCACCGCAGGCGACGCAGGTGGACTCTCCCATCGGATCGTCGAAGTCGAAGACGATTTTCGAGCCGTGACTACGATAAGCCATGCCGATCACGTCGTTGACCTGCACCTCGCGGCACGCCCGTACGCACAGGCCGCACTGGATGCAGGCGTCGAGATTGACGCGCATCGCCGGATGGCTGGTGTCGGCGTGCCAGCGCTCGGTCGCGGGGAAGCGACTTTCGGTGACGCCGGTCTTCTCCGCCCAGTGCCAGAATTTCGAATCCGGATCGTGCGAGGTCTCGCGCGCCGGCTGGTCGGCGACGAGCAGCTCCATCACCATCTTCTGCGCCGCGACGGCGCGCTGGCTCGCCGACTTCACCTTCATGCCGACCGAAGGCGTTCGCTTGCACGATGCCGCCAGCACACGCTCGCCTTCGATCTCGACCATGCAGGCGCGGCAGTTACCGTCCGGCCGGTAGTCCGGCGCGGGCGAATAACAGAGATGCGGGATCTCGGTGCCCTGGCGCTTGGCGACCTGCCAGATGGTTTCACCGACGCGCGCTTCGACCTGTTGGCCGTCGAGCTCGAACTGAATCGTCTGGCCGGAGTTCTGATGGTTGCTCATTCAAAATCCTCGTCGAAATTCGTCCTGCCCGGCCCGCCTATTCGGCGGCTTGCTGCGGACGAAAGCCGTCCGGAAAATACTTGATCACTGAGGTCAGCGGATTGGAGGCCGCCTGACCGAGGCCGCAGATCGACGCATCGCGCATCGCCTGGCTCAATTGGTCGAGCAGTTCCTTGTTCCAGACCGGTTGCAGCATCAACAGCACCGCCTTCTCGGTTCCGGCGCGGCAAGGCGTGCATTGCCCGCAGCTCTCGTCCTCAAAGAACTTCATCAGGTTCAACGCGGCATCCCTGACGTCATCGGCCTGCGAGAGCACGACGACCGCGGCGGAGCCGATGAAGCAGCCGTATTTCTCCAGCGTGCCGAAATCGAGCGGGATGTCGTCCATCGATGCCGGCAGGATGCCGCCGGACGCGCCGCCCGGCAGATAGGCCTGCAAGGTATGGCCGTCGGCCATGCCGCCGCAGAACTCGTCGATCAGTTCGCGCAGGGTGATGCCGGCCGGCGCGAGCTTGACGCCGGGATCCCTGACACGTCCCGACACCGAGAAGCTGCGCAGGCCGTGGCGCTCGTTGCGGCCATGGCTCTTCCACCAGTCGGCGCCCTTCTCGACGATGTCGCGAACCCACCACAACGTCTCGATGTTGTTGATCAGCGTCGGCAGGCCGAACAGCCCGACCTGGAACGGATATGGCGGCTTGTGCCGCGGCAGGCCGCGCTTGCCCTCGATCGATTCCAGCAGCGAGGATTCCTCGCCGCAGATATAGGCGCCGGCGCCGCGCCGCAGATGCAGCGTCGGACCGCCGGGCGGAAGTTTTGCGATCTCGCGGGCGAGAATCTCGCGGCAGGCCGGATATTCGTCGCGGATGTAGATGTAGACTTCGGGCGCCTCGACCACGTGGGCGCCGATCAGCATGCCCTCGAGGAAGCGATGCGGATCGCGCTCGAGATAATAGCGGTCCTTAAACGTGCCCGGCTCGCCTTCGTCGCCGTTGACAGCCATCAGCCGCGGACCGGGTTCGCCGAGCACGGCGCGCCACTTGCGGCCGGTCGGAAAACCGGCACCGCCGAGGCCGCGCAGCGAGGCATCGTCGAGTGCCTTCAACAGGTCTTCCCGCGGCAGGTCGCCCGAGCGCAGCCGCGTCAGCAGCTTGTATCCGCCGTCGGCGACATAGGCGTCGTACTCGATATAGCTCGGGAGATGCGCATGGGTGTCGCCGCTCTTCGCCGCCGCGAGCACGTGGGTAATAGTGGCATGGTCGATGAAGTTGTGGCCGACCTCCGCAGCGGGTGCCGTGTCGCAGCGGCCGACGCACGGCGCGCGCACCACGCGGATGCCGGGGCCGGCGCGGTTCTGCAAATCCTTCAGCAGCTGCTCGCCGCCGAGCATCGCGCAGGTCAGCGAATCGCACACACGCACGGTGAGCGGCGCGATGTCAGGCTCGCCTTCCTTCACGATGTCGAAATGCGCGTAGAAGGTCGCGGTCTCGAATACTTCGGCAAATGACAGCTTCATCTCGTCGGCGAGCGCGGCAAGATGCGCCGCCGAGATCTGGTGGTACTTGTCCTGGATCAGATGCAGGTACTCGATCAGCATATCGCGCTGTCTCGGCCGGTCGGCGAGCAGCGCCTCGATTTCATGCGCGGCCACCGGGTCGACCTGGCGTCCCTTGGGCGTGGCTTTCGCCCGCTTCCTGCCCTGTCCGGGATGCTCGAACGCGCGGACCTTGTGAACGTCGCCTTGGCTCATGAATCCTCGCCTTGAAACCGCGTCTTGGAACTCCGCTTTGCACGAATTGCGTCGGTTCAACCCAAGTCTATTCACTGGCATGCCACAGGCAAGCAGATTTAGAACGCCTCTAGGAGCGTCCGGTTGCCGCGCAGGCCGTTGTTAATGTTTGCCTATCGATCGATCTGAATTTCAAATCGCAGAGACGACCGCATCTGCGCTCTCACAGCAGATCGGCGTAACCGAGAAAGCCGACGGTATCGCCCGGCTCGACCCGCAGGACGGACTCGCCGAGTTCGATCAGCCCATCGGTCTCGACCAGCGACGACAGCAGACCGGCCCCTTCGCGGGGAAACTTGGTCGCCTCCAGCGATCCGTCCGCCGCGCGTCGCAGCGAGGCGCGGACATATTCGCGCCGCCCCCTCTTTTTCTTGTAGCTGAAGGCGGCACGAACCGGCATCGGCAACAGCGGAGACGGCACGGCGCCGGACAGCGCCAGCACGGTCGGCCGCACCACGTGGACGAAGGTGACGAAGCTCGCCACGGGATTGCCGGGCAAACCGACCAGCGGCGTGCCGTCGATGATTCCCATCGCCACCGGACGGCCCGGCTTGATCGCCATCCGCCACAGCACCAGCGAGCCGGCCTGCTCGATGCCGGCCTTGACGTGGTCCTCTTCGCCGGTCGAGACACCGCCGGTGGTCAGGATCAGGTCATAGCGTCGCGCAACCTGCTTGAGCGCGGCCGCGAGTTCGGCCCGCTCGTCGCGCAGGATGCCGAGATCGCCGACTTCGCAACCAAGCCGCCGCAACATCGCGATCAGCATGAAACGGTTGGAATCGAACAGCTGCGCCTCCGTGCGCGCGCCGCCCGGCGCGGCCAGTTCGTCGCCGGTGGAGAACACCCCGACGCGCAGCCGCCGCACCACATCGAGCGTGGTCAGCCCGAAGGCCGCGGCGACGGCGACGTCCTGCGGGCGCAGGCGCCTGCCCGATGCCAGCGCGACATGATCGCGTGCAATATCCTCGCCGGCGGGGCGAACGTTGGCGCCGGGCTTCAGGCCGGACGGCAGGATCACGTTCCCCGCGTCGTCGATCCGCACGTCTTCCTGCATGAACACGGTGTCGGTGCCGTCAGGCATCGGCGCGCCGGTGAATATCCGCACCGCCTGGCCGGGCCGCGCGGGCTGCGCCGGCGCCCCCGCCTGCACGCGTCCGGCGACCGGAAACGTGCGCTCGCCGCTCGCCGGCAGATCAGCACCTGATACCGCGTAGCCGTCGACGGCGGAGTTCTTGAAAGGCGGCAGCGGCAGCGGCGCGGCAACGTCACGGCCGAGGATGCGTCCGTCGGCGTCCGCCAGGGCAACGGTCTCCGTCTCGCCGATGGGCTTGACGCGCGCGGCGATGATCGCGACAGCCTCGTCGACCGACATCATCGGTCCGCCGAATGCGAAGCAGTCGTCCGAAAGCTGCGCCATTTTGTCCCTCAGTCCTCGGCTACCGACAAGGTCTGCTCAACCTGGATCGCGAACTGCGGCATCATCTCTGAAACCGAACCCATCCGCGACAGTTCCCGCAACCCGGCGGAAAGTGGCCAGTCGGTCTCCGATCGTGCTTATATCCTCAGCTGCGTTACCATGTGAACCCGTCGGGACGTCAATCAGTGACCGAGAAGACCGCCGCTCCCATCATCGTTCCAGATCCGGACGACCCGCGACTGACCGAACGCGTCACAGGCATCGATCAGACCGGCGCGCAGACCGAGATCAGGGTGCCGGTCGAGCGGCCGCTGACGCTGTACCTCAACGCGCAGGAGATCGTCACGATGATGACGATCAACGACTATCCCGAATACCTCGCGCTCGGCTACCTCTTGAACCAGAACATGCTCAAATACGACGACGTCGTCACCGAGGTCGAATATGACGACGATCTCGAGGTCGTCGTGGTGCGCACCGCGCACCACACCAATTTCGAGGCGAAGCTGAAGAAGCGCACGCAGACCTCGGGCTGCGCCCAGGGCACCGCGTTCGGCGACCTGCTCGAAGCCGTCGAAAAGGTCGCGCTGCCGAAGGCCGAGCTGCGCACCTCCTGGCTCTACCAGATGACGCACACCATCAACACGATGCCGTCGCTCTATCTGGAAGCGGGCGCCATCCACGGCTGCGTGCTGTGCAAGGAGAGCACGCCGGTCTGCTATACCGAGGATGTCGGCCGCCACAACGCCGTCGACAAGATCGCGGGCTGGATCTATCGCCACAATGTCGATCCGGCCGACAAGATTCTCTACACCACCGGGCGGCTGACCTCCGAGATGGTGATCAAGACGGTGCGGATGGGCATCCCGATCCTGGTCTCCCGCTCCGGATTCACCGCATGGGGCGTCGATCTGGCGCGGCAGGTCGGACTGACGCTGGTCGGGCGCGCCCGCGGCAAGCGCTTCATCGCGCTGTCGGGTGAGGGGCGGATCGTCTACGACCAGAACCTCGACTATGTCGAAGAGGAATCGATGCGTCACAAGCGCAAGGGCGAGACCGACAATGACTGATATTCCGGGGACTGGCATCCCGGGCGTGCTGCTCGCCGGCGGGCTGGCGCGACGGATGGGCGGCGGCGACAAGCCGATGCGCAAGATCGCCGGTCGCACCATCCTGCAACGGGTGATCGACCGCCTCGCGCCACAATGCGGCGGGCTGATCATCAACGCCAATGGCGATCCCGCGCGCTTCGCCGCGTTCGGCCTTCCCGTCGTTGCCGACGATGTCGCCGACTATCCCGGCCCCCTCGCCGGCATCCTGGCCGCGCTCGACTGGACCGCAGCCAACCGGCCGGATGCAAAATGGGTGCTGAGCGCCGCAGGCGACTGTCCGTTTCTTCCGCGCGATCTCGTCACACGCCTGGAGCAAGCGCGCGTGGCCGAGAATGCCGAGCTCGCGGTCGCCTCATCCGACGGGCAGACGCATCCGGTCATCGGCCTCTGGAGCGTGCGCTTGCGGAATGAATTGCGCCACGCGCTGGTCGAGGAGGACGTACGCAAGATCGATCGCTGGACCGCGCGCTATCCACTCGCAACCGTGGAGTGGCCGACCGAACCGCTCGATCCGTTCTTCAACGCCAACACCGTAGAAGACATCGCGGAAGCCGACCGTCTCGCCGCACTTGACGGAGGCTGACGCGTCTGCCGCTCTACGCCCTGCCGACCCGATGTTCCACGCACGGCGCATTCCGCGCCTCCGCCGCACGCAGATAGTCCAGCATCAGGCGGCTGGTTCCGGACAGATGCGCGGCATCGCGGACCACGATCTTCAGCTCGCGCCGTCCCCAGTCGTCGCGCAGCGGGATCGCGCGAAGGCCCACGCCGGCGCCAACGACCTGATAGGCGCGATCGGGGATCAGCCCGAGACCCATATTGGCCTGCACCATGCGGCAGACCGCGTCGAAGCCGGGCACGTTGATGCGCAGCC
Source organism: Bradyrhizobium uaiense (assembly GCF_010811875.1). GTDB lineage: Bacteria > Pseudomonadota > Alphaproteobacteria > Rhizobiales > Xanthobacteraceae > Bradyrhizobium > Bradyrhizobium uaiense. The sequence goes on along the minus strand of NZ_VKHP01000011.1, from coordinate 1,066 downwards.
GCATCGTCTTGCCGGCCTGCGTGGCCGCATATTGCGAGCGCAGGTAGATCGAGCTCGCGGTGTGCAGGCCGATCTGGTCGAAATCGAGCGTCTCGATGAACCGCAATTTCTCGCGGCCGGCCAACGGATGGTCTTGCCGCATCACGACCACCAGATTGTCGTAGCGGTAGTGGAAAGATTCGAGCGCGCGGCTGTCGGCTTCTGCCGAGCAGATGCCGATCTCGGCCGCGCCCTCCTCGATGCCGCGCACCACCTGCCCGCTCGGACCCTCCTGCAAATCGACACGGAGCAGCTCATGCGCGGCGAAGAAGGCGGAGAGATCCTCGGGCAGATACTGCACGATCGCCGAGAGGTTGGCGAGCATGCGGACATGGCCCCGCACGCCTTGCGAATATTCCGACAGCTCGACCGCGATCTTCTCGACATTGAGCAGCGTGACCCGGGCGTGATGCAGCAGCGCCTCGCCGGCCGGCGTCAGTGCCATGCCCTTGGCAAGCCGCTTGAACAGCGTGACGCCGAACGCCAGCTCGAAATCGTTCATCCGTTTCGACACCGCGGACGCTGCGATCCCCTCACGCTGTGCGGCGCGGGTGAGATTTTGCTCGTCGCAGACCGCGACGAACAGACGGAGCGTGGTGAGGTCCACCCGGCGCGTCAGCGCGGTCTCCGCCGGCGTGGCGGGGCGCGGGAGGTCGACGTCGATGGAGGGCAGCGACATGGCAGCGTCCCCGGAAAGAACAGAGGGTAGCGCTGGGGGTGGCGCGGAAGACTCCAAAGCAGTGCGGGATAGGACGGATTGTTGGGATTGGATTCCAATAATCCGATGGAAAGGTACTTTCGATTCCAGGATGCGGAGGCACAGGTCGAGCGAGCGGCGATCGACCGGATGAAATGACGCTTCCGCGGCGTTTATCGTTAACGGACGATGTCGGAAGAGATCTAAAGCGGGATGGCTTTAGTCTGAATCGATTTGGGATTCCCAAATCAGTTGGTTTCTGATTCACCATGCTGGCTGGATAGGAGGCCAGCATGGATGGGCAAGCCGTACTCTCTGGATCTCCGTAAG
>NZ_VKHP01000120.1 GCF_010811875.1 Bradyrhizobium uaiense | reverse complement strand
CTCCAGATGGTGCCCAAGACCCGCAGAGGGCCGCTTCTCAAGGCCTCACTTCCTGAGTTGGTGGAGCACGGTCGGAAGCATGCAGGCGGCCCGAAGGTTTCCGCAGGTACGGTGAACAAGCAGCTTGGTGCGGTGCAGGCAATTGCTGGTTGGGGATACCACAACGGGTTGGTAGCCGCAGCAGTCGTTGGCAAGCTCTCAGCAACCTTCTGCGGGATTTGCGACGGGCTCCAGTTCAGCGGATTCCACGAGCCATTGGTTACGTTCGCTGGCACGTAGTTCGGGTCTTCAAGCTGCTTGCCACCGTCACCGACACCAGTGAAGCGCTTGGCTGTCGATGCGATGCCGCGGGCCAGCTCGGTGCCGCCGTGGACAATGCCTGCGGCGAGGCCTGAGGCTTCCTTGGGCTTGTCGGCTGGAAGGTTGCTCGCGATGTGCTCGACGGCGTCCTGTTGCTCCTCATGTGAGAGGCTGAGGAAGCCGTCGTCCACCGTGACGCTGCGTCCATTGATTGTGAGTGTCGCCATTAGCGAAACTCCTTCAAGCCTTCGTGCTCCAACGTTTCCGCCAATGAGCTGTAGCGTGCGCGGCGCTCGAAACACTTCATCCAAAACGCTTTCGATATCGGCGCGTTCGGCTCAGGACACTCCAAGCCGTTCGTGCGGTAACTCCGGTTCCTGAGACACCGCGCTATCGTTGGCACGTCTGTTTGTGACTCCTCGCTAAGCGCCTCGCACTGTAAGGTGTCCGCAAGGGTGTGATAGCGATTGCGTAGCTTGAAGAGTTTTCTCCAGAGCGCCTTGGGTATCGGCTGAGCTTCCACAGGCTGAGGTTGGTCGTGCCAACTCGCCTCGCGTTTTCTCCATAGGCGCGCCATCTCTTCAATGTCAGCCCTCAGCTCGGCCGTGTGCTCAGGACTGTCGGGATCATCCCACGCATAGCGCTTAGGCTCAGGCCGGTCGAAAGGCGGCATGGTGAAACCTGGTGCTCGCAGGGTTGCTAACGTTTCCACCGCGTAAGGATGATCGGCACCTTTCTCGATGGCGTACTGATAGGACGCTGCGGTTGGGTATGTCTTGCCGGATGCGAGGAAGACAGCGCGAGCGAACTCGCCTAGCTCTGTTGGCTTCCAGCCTGTCTTAATGAAGCTGCCGAGGGCTTCACGTTGTTGAATGCTGCGAAGATATTTCCTGACCTGTTGGAAGTCGGGCGCGGTCGTGGGTCCCGGTAGTGGTGTTGAATCCAACCTTCGAAGGTCTGCGGCAGGTGATTTTTGAGCCGGAAGAACGGGTTTGGATTGGGGAAACTCCACCAGATTTGCATGATCGGAGTCGGACGCTTCAATCGGTTGCCGTCTTGAACTCCAAAGGATGGTTCGAGGAGACCACGCTTCCCCTGAATCCTGGACTTGTCTCAATCATCGGAAAAAAGGGGATGGGCAAATCCGCTCTGAATGAGCTGATTGCGTATGCAGGCCGTGGCTGGACCGACGAACCGGGATCGTTCATTGCGAGGGCACGCGCTTCGCTTAAGGGAGCTACCGTAGTGTTGAAGTGGTGCGACGGCAGGACGTCGAGCGCTGACATCAACGCCAAGGGGCCACCCGAAGGAACTGAGGAGGTGCGATACTTGTCGCAGAAATTTGTCGAGCGCTTGTGTGCAGACCCAAGAGGCGACAGTGATCTTGTCAAGGAGATTGAAGCCGTAGTTTTCAATCATCTCGATCCATCCGAAACCCTGAATGCATCAAACTTTGCTGATCTACGCGATAAAAAGACTGCGACGGTGCGCAATGAGCAGAAACGGCTAGTCAGCGAAATAAAGCGTCTTCATCGTGAAATCGACGAAGCATTTAAAAAGCAACTGGGATTGGCAGGCAGAAGGGCGCGCAGAGAAGAACTGCTGCGCGGGGCTGCGGCATTAGTGGAGCAGGCGCCTTCGTTGGAGTCGGCCGCGGAGGAAGAGGCTGCCCAGCGGCTTAGTGAAGAGCACAAGGCACTCGGTCAAGCGATTGCGACGCAAGCAGGTTTCAAAGATCAGCTTCTCCGTATAGCTGATGTGCAGCAGAGGATTAGAACTTTCCAAGCAGAAATGAATCGTTTTTCATCGACTTTGTTGGCGGACTTGCGCGAGATAGGTGTATCTGAGATTGAGCTCGATTGGTTCGTGCCGTCCTTCCCCGGTGACGTAGAGACGCCGCTCGTTCAGCGCTTAAATGATTTCAAGCGCCGTATTGTTGAACTGGAAGGTGACGAAGTTGAACCTCTTCCGCTGACGATAAGAGCCCACCGGAATCGAGTAAAGGAACTTAGCGATGCAATAATGGCCGATGATGCTAAACGGGCGCGCTTCACTGAAATTCAGGCCGCATTAGCGAACACGGACCAGGAACTCCACCGCATCGACGTCGAGATTGCCTCGATTGAAGGGCCTGAGGCGGAAAGGCTCGATGAGATGCGCAAACAGCGACGCGCTGTCTATGTGGAGTATTTCGAAACACTAAAGCAAGAGCAGCGATTGTTGGCCGAGCTTTACCGACCACTGCAGGAGCAATTTGTCACGCACGAAGAAGAGAAAAAGGTGCAATTCCACATTCGATGGCTAATTGACGTCGACGCGTGGCTTGGAAGAGGCATGCATCTCTTCGATCAACGTAAGTCGCTGCCTTGCTCTTTCGAACAGATGAAGGAAGCGGTGCAAAACCATCTTCTGCCCGGCTGGTCCGGTGGGTCGCCGTCAGAGCTCAAGGAGGGGCTCGATCACTTTCTAAAGCCGTTTCCTCAGAAAGGAGAGGGTATTCAAGAAATACTTCGCAGCAACTATTCGCCGACCGACTTTTTTGATTGGGTGTACTCAGTCGACCACATTTCGTTGGCGTACGGGCTGAGCTACCAAGGCACATCCTTGGAAAATCTCTCGCCGGGTACTAAAGGCATTGTCCTTCTGATGCTCTATTTGGCTATGGATGCCGAGGATAGGCGTCCGCTGTTGATTGACCAGCCGGATGAGAATCTAGACAACGAGTCGATCTGCTCTCTGTTGGCAGCATATTTTCGAACAGCGAAGGTGCGTCGGCAGATCCTGCTAATTACCCACAATCCAAATCTTGTCGTGAACACCGATGCCGAGCAGATCGTCGTTGCTGAATGCGTGAAGGACGAGCACGGAAGCCCAAAGTTCACTTATTTGTCCGGGGCAATCGAAGATTCTCACGTGGACGGGGCGCGAAAAACCGCCTGTCGCATTCTCGAGGGAGGCGAAGATGCCTTCATACGACGGGAAAGACGCTATGCGCTGAGACGAGCTGACATCTAAGAGCTGGTTAGGCACAACCGAGGTGATTGATGGTTGACCGAGATATGAGCGAGGCGTTCGAAACAGTCGGGACATGGTTCTTGCCGGAGACGCCAGAGCGGCGAATCGCCGGGACGCTCTCATCGAAGTCTGACCGCATTGACTTGGAATTGGCCGACTCTCTCCGTCCGATGCAGAGCGGTCCGATTAGAGCTGAGGTAGTCCGCTATCCTGTTGTTCACGGGGTTACTCAGAAGCTAGAAGCGGTCTCTCTATTTCAGTGCACGCGGGCCCGCTACTCGTTGACTTTCGCTAGCGGAGGCAGTGGGCAACCTGAAACTCTGTGGAGTCATCTCGCAATCGTCGGGGCGCATCTAACAGAGGAGCATGTCTATCCAGAGGTTAGATGCCGGATACCCGGGCTGCAGGTTTGGTTGTCATCCGAAGTAATCCAGGTCACCAAAGACGACTTGGGTTACGCGCTTCGCGTCAAGAACATTCCCAAGGAGACAATTGCGGTTTCTAACATTGGTGCCGAGCTGGATTTCAAACTCGCAGCCATCGCATCGCCTGCACACGCGGAGGCCACGATTGTCGCCTCCGGCTGGCTAAACGTACGACCAGACGAGCCTAAGCCACTGAGCTGGTTTTTGGATCAACTTTGGAAGATAACGAGCTTCCTCGCTCTTCTGGCAGAGAAACCCATGCCGCCTGATCGGATCGAGCTGAAGATAGGAGCGCATGGCTTCGTTCTGTCCGTGCTCGCACCGAGACCTGCAATAGAGTACTGCGATCACAGGGAGCATCATGCCTTCTTCATAAGCCGCACACGGATTGGGGACGACCTTGGACGTATTGTAGCGAGTTGGTTCGAGCTATTCCCACGCGTCGAATTGCCAGTTGGCCTCGCCCTAAGCACGATGGCTTCGGACGACTTGTGGCCCCATGTGAGATTTCTGTCCCTGATGCAAGCTCTTGAGGGACTGCATCGTGCGTTGTTTACTGGAAACTACATGGCGCCCGAGCAATATGGTCTCGTCAAAGACGCCCTGATAAATGCGATCCCTGCAAATGTAGGCGCCGATCATCGTGCAGCCCTGACCAGCCGAATTCGATATGGCAACGAAATCGCGCTGGCCAAGCGACTGAAGAGCCTCGCGGAACTGCTTCCGAATACGCTGCGCACCAGAATACTGGGAAGTAAGGACATTCCGCGAAGCTGGATCGATACCCGAAACTACTACACACACTGGGATGAGGCTCTGCGTTCAAACATCCTCGGCGGACAGGCCATGTACGATGCCAGCGTCCGACTCACCATTCTTTTGCGGGCGCTATACCTTCAACAGGCCGGAATGTCGTCTGACACCCTCGAGTCTTGCCTAGATGGCCATAGCGATGCTTCGCAGCATTTGCGGCAGTTAAATCTACCGGAGGAAACTGGCCGAGCGCCGGCAAGCTAGTCGTCGGCGAAGTCTTGCCCCGCTGCAGTGTTGCGGGTGGTAGCAAGTGATGGTAGCAAAGGCGTTGCGGCTAGGCCGATTTGTAGAGGTTTTATAAGCGTTTCCGCGGTAGCCCTTCGTCTCCCCTAGGGAGCGCCAATCAGGGCAATGCAACGAACATTGAGATCGGCGCGCATTGCGGACGTTGACGCCTCGTCATCCGCCATTTTACCGTCGATGCGGATCGTCTTCGGGCAGGATAGAGCGGATATAGTCTCTGGTCTTCCATTCGGGTGCCGGCGGAACCGGCTCGCCGCTCCGCGGCACGTGCGGCGACGGCTTGGATAGTGCCAGATCAGGTATGTAGCGCGGGCAATTCGGGTAGAGCTCGCACGCGATGCGCACCACGAGCTTGGCGCCGAAGTGCCGGTCCAGGGTTGCCGGGTCGGTCGTTATCGTCGCCTTGCCGTTTATCCTGATCCTGCGGCTCTTGCCGTCGAACACCACGAATAGCAGGCCCACGTTGGGATTCTTCGAGATGTTTCCCGCCGTCCTGTACATGGAGTTGCCGTCATACTCGGGATACTCGATGACATCGGGCCCGACAATCTGCACAAAGCCGGGATCGCCGGACTTGATGTTGCAGTCAACGTAATCGCCAAACGTGGAAGCGATGAAAAAGAACCGTGCATTCCTCACGATCTCGATTTCGTCGTCCCAGAAGGCGTAGTGCTTCCTGTGTCTCTCGATCGCTTCCGCGGTCCGACGGCCGTCGAACCGGTCTTGCCATTCTCTCATCCCTTCATGAAAGAAGGGCCTGTCGCTGAAAACCGTCATGCGGACACCCGTTCTACCGTCGGCTTCGAACGCTCATCGACGGCAAGCTTGAAGATGTCGGGGCGCGCATAGTGCCCGACCACGTCGAAATCGAACTTGCCGCGGGACACGTCGTCGGTGTCGAGCTCCGCGCACAGGATTGCTTCCTTCTCGAAGACAGGTCCGGCGAGGATTTTTCCCAGCGGGCTGACGATCATGCTGCCGCCGCGCATCAGCACCTGGTCGTCGGCTTCGGCAATTCGGTTGCTCATCGTCCTGGGGAAATCCTTGTTGGTCAGATACTGGCACGCCGACAGGACGAAGCATCGGCCTTCCAGCGCGATGTGCTGCATGCTCGCCGCCCAGCTGTCGCGGTCGTCGGCGGTCGGGGCGCAGTAGATGGAGACCCCCTTGTCGTACATGCTCATCCGCAGCAGCGGCATGTAGTTCTCCCAGCAGATGACCGATCCCATCTTGCCCCACGGCGTGTCGACAGTCGTCAGCGTGGAGCCGTCGCCGAATCCCCAGCACAGGCGTTCGGCTGCGGTCGGCATGAGCTTGCGATGCTTGCCCAGGAGCTCGCCGCTGGGGTGGAAGAACAACGCCGTGCAGTAGAGCGTGCCCCCATCACGTTCGATAACGCCAATCGTCAGGAAGAGCTGCGCTGCCTTCACGGCCGCACCGATTGCGCGGGTCTCCGGCCCTGGAACGTTGATGGCCTGCTCGAAATAGGCCTTGAACTCGTCGCGGCCCTCTGGCGTCCGCGCACCGATGAAAATGTTGAAGTTGGCGCCCTTCGGATAGCCGCCGACAAAGGCCTCGGGAAAGACCGCGACGTTGGCGCCCTGTTTGCTGCAATCTTCAATGAGACGGATTGCTTTCTCCACCGTTGCTGCCGTGTCGTCACCAACCGAACAGGCCTGGACGACCGCGGCGTTGAGCTTGCTCATGACTTGAAGGATCCCCCGGTATTCTATATATTGAATTTACTTCTACTATAAGAATATCGCGGCATCGTTTTGTCAAGTCGGTGGATCGCGTGGACATCAGAGCCGCGTGAAACGGCGAGGACTGTTGACGGGCTGCCCGCTGATGGGCATGGAAAATTCCAAATGCCGAAATCCAAGTTGCGTCCCAAGCTCGCCTCGCGCGACACAGAAGCAGAGACAAGGACGAGCGCGCCCGCGCTGACGCGCGGCCTCAGGATTCTGGAATTTATTGCAAGCTCGCCGGAGCCGCCGAACCTCACCATGATTGCAGCCAGGCTCGGTGTTGCGATGAGCTCGGCCCATTCGCTGTGCACGACCCTGCTGCACGAGGGCTACCTTGAAAAGGCGAGTGACGGCACATTTGGCCTTACGCTCAGGGTGCTCGATCTCGCGAGCTCAAAGATCAACAAGTACGAAATCGTCGAGCACTTCTACGCGGCCTGTGACGAGATTCAGCTGATCCGCGAGAACGGCGCCACGATGTCCGTCCTTGACGGGCCGGATGTGCTGTTCATCGCGGCTCGCAATAGTCCTCAGCCGCTTGGCGTTAGTTTCAAGCCCGGCACGCGAATGCCAGCTTGCTGCATGGCGAGCGGTCGCGCACTCCTTGCCAGCCTGTCGAACGAAGAAGTCTGCAGGCTCTATCCGAGCGAAGAACTTCCGCAGCTGACCAAGGATCACCCGAAGCACCGCTCCGAGCTGCTCAAGATTCTCAACGAGGCTCGCCGCGACGGGTATTCCAAGGAGATCAAGGGTACCAGGCCGCACATGTGCTCCTATGGTGCGCTGGTCGCGACGCCGTCGGGGAGGGCGATCGCCGGCGTTGCGATCACCATGTATGAGGGCGACCTCACGCCTCCTGTCGAACGAGCGGCGATTGCGTCAATCAAAGAGTTGGCCCGAAGCCTTTCGCAGTTCGGCGATCTCTTGAGCTGAGCGCAGCAGGACGGCCAGTGCATCTGGCCCGATCCGCAAACCACGACACCCACGACGATCGAATTTGAGGCGGCATTCGCGGACGCGGACGCGAATTGTCGGCCGTCCGCTTGACATCACACGACCGTTACCACTACTATTCAAATAGTAGAATAAAATTCAATAGAATGAATTTGGGAGTGAAACGTGATCCAACGTCCAAATCTGGAGAAGCTGCGCGACATCGCGAAAAGCCTTTCGTTCTCCATGTCGGACGAAGACCTGGCCTTCTTCCTGAAGGACATGCAGGGCCCGCTCGAGAGCTACGAGGCGATCGCGGCGCTCCCGGACTTTCTGCCGCAGGTGAAATACCCGAGGACGCCAGGGTATTGGCCCTCGGCTACGGCCAATCCGCTGAATGCCTGGTACGTCAGGACGGAGATCAGGGGCGCGAGCGGCGGGAAACTCGCGGGCCGTACCGTGGCCATCAAGGACAACGTTGCGGTTGCCGGCGTGCCGATGATGAACGGCTCGTCGGCCCTCGAAGGCTACGTGCCGGACGTTGATGCGACCGTCGTCACCCGCTTGCTCGATGCCGGCGCCACGATCACCGGCAAGTCGCAATGCGAGTACTACTGCCTCTCGGGCGGCTCGCATACCGGCGCACAGGGGCCCGTTCGCAATCCCCACAAGCCGGGCCATTCGGCTGCAGGCTCCTCGTCGGGAAGCGCCGCGCTCGTCGCAAATGGTGATGTCGATCTTGCGATCGGCGGCGATCAGGGTGGATCGATCCGAACGCCTGCGTCCTATTGCGGCATCGTCGGGATGAAGCCGACATGGGGACTCGTCCCGTACACCGGGGCGATGCCGATCGAGCTCACCCTCGATCACCTTGGCCCCATGACGCGCTCGGTCGCGGACAATGCGCTGATGCTGGACGTCATCGCCGGTCCTGATGGCCTGGACCCGCGCCAGAACGCGCTAGCCGAGGCCAGGCGATACAGCGAAGCGCTGGACCAGGGTTGCAAGGGCCTGCGGATTGGAATCCTCAATGAGGGTTTTGGCCACGCAAACTCGGAGAGCGACGTCGACGAGAGCGTCCGGTCTGTCGCGGATCACTTCAGGCGGCTTGGCGCCGAGGTGCGCGACGTGTCGGTCCCGATGCATCGGCTCGGCCCGAAGATCTGGCTCGTCATCGCCTATGAGGGCGCGACCGAGCAGATGACGAAGGGCAACGGTCACGGGTTCAACTGGAAGGGCCTCTATGTGACCAGCATGGTGCAGGCGCACGCCGCCTGGCGGCTCCGCGCCGACGAGCTGTCGGATTCGGTCAAGGCAACCATGCTGCTCGGCGAATACATGATCCGGGCCGGCGGTGGGCGTTACTACGCCAAGGCACAAAATCTCGCCCGTCAACTCCGCGCCGAATACGACAAGGCGTTTGACGAGGTCGACATCCTGCTGATGCCCACGACGCCCCTGAAAGCGCCGCCCTTGCCGCCGAAGGACGCGCCGCGCGAGCTCGGCATGCAGCGCGCAACGGAGAAACATGGCGAACACATTCCCGTTCGATGTGACGGGCCATCCGGGGTTGCAGATCCCCTGTGCGATGAACGGCGGCTTGCCCGTCGGGATGATGCTGGTCGGCCGGCAGTTCGAGGAAACGACACTTTACCGCGCAGCGCTTGCCTTCGAGGCATCGACCGATTGGCGGACGCGTTCCGTCCGATGATCGGTCGGAAGACATTTTTTGTGGAGGAGGGAGAGTCGCAATGAGCATGAAGAGAAGAGATTTTTTGAAAACGGCACTGGCCTCGTCGGCCGCGATCGCGCTATCGCCCGGCCTGGTCGGCAACGCGCAGGCAGCCACCGACATCCTCGTCGGAAGCATCCATGACCTGTCCGGAGGTCTCGATGCCTATGGCAAGCCAATGCAGGACGCCATGGTCTTCGCTGCCGAAGAGATCAATGCGGCGGGTGGCCTGCTCGGACGGCAGATCAAGATCGTCACCAAGGACCCGCAATCCTCGATGCAGCAATATGCGCAGCTCGCGCAGGAGCTTGCGCTGCGCGACAAGGTCGCGGTCCTGCATGGCGGCATCACGTCCGCATCGCGGGAGGTCATCCGCCCGATCATGCGCAAGACCAACACGCTCTACTTCTACAACACCCAGTACGAAGGCGGGGTTTGCGATCGCAACACCTTCTGCACCGGTCAGACGCCGGCGCAGAACTTGGCCACGGCGGTGCCGGATATCATGCGCCGCTGGGGCAAGAAGATCTACATTGTCGCCGCCGATTACAATTACGGCCAGATCGTCTCGCAGTGGGTGAAGAAGTACGCGCTGGAGAACGGCGGAAACGTCCTCTCGATCGACTACTTCCCGCTCGACGTCACCGAGTTTGGCCCGACGGTCCAGAAGATACAGGCGGCAAGCCCGGACTTTGTCTTTTCGGCGCTGGTCGGCGGCGCGCATGTGTCCTTCTATCGGCAGTGGGCGGCCGCCGGCCTGAAGGGAAAGATTCCGATGGCGTCCAGCACGTTCAGTCACGGCCAGGAACACATCGTTCTGAACGCGCCGGAATCCGACGGTATCCTCGTTTCCGGAAACTACTTTCCTTCGATCGACAATCCCGCGAATAAGGCGTTCACCGCTGCCTGGGCCAAGCGGTTCGGCGCAGACTATCCGTACATCACCGAGTTGGCGGCGGCGACCTACCAGGGCATGCATCTGTGGGCTAAGAGCGTGAGCAAGGCCGGCACGCTCGACCGGGCCAAGGTGCTCGAGGCGCTGGAAAGCGGAATGTCCTTTGACGGCCCGACCGGCCGGGTCTCGATCGACCCGGCAACCCACCACTGCACGATGGATATCCGCCTCGGCGAGGTGAAAGAGAAGAAATGGTCGATCCGCGAGACGTGGCCTCAGAGGGCTCCGCTCGACACCTCGTCGGTTTGCGACCTGATCAAGAATCCGGGCGAAAACCAGCAGTTCGTCATCAAGATCTGAACACGAGAGCTTCATGGACTACCTCATTGCAATTGGCCTTGAGGTCGTGAGCGGAATTGCCAGCCTGGTGCTCATTTCCATCGGGCTGGCAGTCGTTTTCGGCATGATGAAGGTCATCAACCTTGCGCACGGCGAATTCCTGATGATGGGCGGCTATGCCACGATTGCGGCGTCCAAGGCCGGCATCAACATATGGATCGCGATCCTTGTGATCGCCCCGCTGGTCGTCGGTCTGGTCGGCCTCGTCGTCGAGCGGCTCGTCATCCGCCATCTCTATGGGCGCGTCATCGACACCATGCTGGCGACGTGGGGACTCTCGCTGCTCTTCATCGGCCTGGTGACGACCGTGTTCGGCAACACGACATCAGGCATTTCGTCACCGCTCGGGGCCGTCAATATCGGGCCTATCGGCTTCAGCGCGTACAAGTTCTTCATTGTCGCTGTTGCGGTGGCGGTGATCGTGACGCTCTACCTGCTGTTCAAGCTGTCGAGGTTCGGGCTGATCGCCCGGGCAACGATGCAGAACGCGGACATGTCCGCGGCGCTCGGGGTCGATCCGGCACGGGTCTACGCGGCGACATTCGCGATCGGGTCCGCATTGGCGGGCCTCGCAGGCGGCGTCCTTGCGCCAGTTACGGGCGTGGTGCCTTCGATCGGCGCTGCCTTCGTTGCCAAGGCGTTCATTACCGTGATCGGCGGCGGATCGGCGGTGCTGGTGGGAACGCTTTCGGCGTCCGGCATTTTCGCCACCGTCAATCAACTGGCGAGCTTCGCGACCACGCCGGTCATCGGCGAGGTCGCGCTTCTCGGGGCGGCGATCATCTTGCTGCGGCTGTTTCCTCGCGGAATCACCGGCCGCTTCTTCAAGGGACGGATCTAGCGATGAATGGTTCGAGAAACTACTGGCCCATTGCGGCTGCGGTGATCGCCGCGCTGTCGGCGATCATTGTCCTTCCCGTGATCTACGATGAGTATGCGCTCCTGCAATTGACGATCTACGCCATCCTGTCCGTGCTGGCGCTGTCGCTCGCATTCATCTGGGGCTATGGCGGCATATTGTCGTTCGGACACGCCGTTTTCTTTGGTCTGGGCGCCTATACCTACGCCATCGGCGCGATGAATTTCGGCGAGACGACGATCGCGCTGCTTCTGTCGATGGTCATTCCCGCGCTGTTTGCGGCCGCGCTCGGCTATTTCCTGTTCTATGGTCGCATCAGCGATGTCTACCTGGGTGCCATCACGCTGACGGTCACGCTGATCTTCTTCGATCTCGCCAGCTCGACATCCGGCCCGCAGTACAGGATCGGTCAGGTCGCGCTGGGCGGCTTCAATGGAATTCCCTCCATTCCCCAGCTCAACGTTCCCGGGTTCCCCGACTGGACGCTGTCGACTACCGAACTGTTCATCCTCAGCGTCGCGATCCTGGCGCTGGTCTATATCAGTCTGCGGCTTCTCATCAGCAGCGACTTTGGCCGTGTCGTCATCGCGATCAAGGAGAACGAGGTTCGTGCCGAATTGCTGGGGTACGACGCGCGCAAGTACAAGCTCGTCACGTTCGTCATAGGTGGCGCAATCGCCGGATTGGCCGGCTGTCTGTTTGCCAATTGGGGTGGGTTCACCAGCCCGGCCGTCTTCGCGCTCGGACAGTCGGTGCAGATCATCATCTGGATGGTCGTCGGCGGGGTGGGAACGCTCGCCGGGCCGGTGATCGGCTGCGTCCTGATGCAGTGGCTGACCAGCTCGCTCGCCAGCTTCGGCACCGTCAACAACAATCTGGTGCTGGGCGGCATCCTGGTGATCGTCGTGCTGCTGCTGCCGCAGGGCCTGGTTCCGACGATCGCGCGTCTTGCTCGCGGCCGCAGGCCCGTTCAACGGCTCGACGCAACGGCCGGGGCCCTCGGCGCGACGCCGGCGAAGAGCGAGGTCGGGGCATGATGAACCCACCGCTCGTCGAGACTCGCGAATTGTCGGTCCATTTTGGCGGACTGCAAGCGGTCAACAACGTCAACTTCTCGCTGCGCGACGGCGAACTGCGTTGTCTCATCGGTCCCAATGGCGCCGGCAAGACGACGTTCTTCCGGCTGCTCACCGGGGTGCATGCACCGACGTCGGGAACGGTAGCGGTCAACGGCCGTTCGATAGCAGGGTTGCAGACCCATCAGATCGCGAGACTCGGCGTGGGCATCAAGACGCAGATCCCGAGCCTGTTCGATAACCTTAGCGTGCGCGAGAACATCTGGCTCTCTGCACGACGAAATCACAGTCGCGCAGCGGCAAATCGGATTGCAGACAGTGTGATCATGGACGAGGTGGGGCTTGGCGAATACGCCAACACCGAAACGGCAAAGCTCTCCCACGGCTTGCGGCAATGGGTCGAGCTTGGAGTCGTGATCGCTCAGCGTCCGAAGCTGATCCTGCTGGATGAGCCGGCGGCAGGCATGACCGGCCACGACATGGAAAAGACGGCCGAGTTGATCAAGCGCATCAACCGCACGTCGGCGATGATCGTCGTGGAGCACGATATGGAGTTTATCAAGCGCATAGCCAAGACGGTGACGGTCTTCAACCGTGGCGAGGTCCTGGTCGAGAGCGACGTCGATACGGTGTTGGCGGATGAGCGGGTTCGCGAGGTCTACCTTGGAAAGCAGACAGGACGGCAACATGATACTGGAGCTTAACGGAGTAGGGGCTGGTTACGGACGGATCCCCATCCTGCATCACGTCGACATGTCCGTTGCTGAGGGCGAGTGCGTCGGTCTCTGGGGCCCCAACGGCATGGGCAAGACGACTCTGCTGAAGACGATACTGGGCTACCTCCCGGCGACTCAGGGATCCATCAACTTCATGAGCGAAGATGTTACGCCGGTCGCAGCGCATGTGAGGGCCAGGAAGGGACTGGGGCTCGTTCCGCAGGGAAGGCAAATCTTCCCCGCTCTGACCGTCCTTGAGAACCTGAGAATGGGTGCCGCACTTTCCGGCGAAGGAGAGCGACATGTTATCGAGGAGGTTCTCGAACAGCTTCCGCGCCTGAAGTCTCTGCTCAAACGGACCGGGGGACTGCTCTCCGGCGGCGAACAGCAGCTTCTCGCACTCGCCCGCTGCCTTTGCGGGCGTCCCAAGCTGATGATGCTCGACGAACCAACGGAGGGCATCCAGCCCTCTATCAACGAGGAGATCGCCGAGACCTTGCGGAGGTTGATCAGTGAGAAAAGCCTGGCGATGATCGTGGTCGAGCAGAAGCGGGAGTTCATCGCGGTTCTGGCGAAGCGTGTTCTGCTCATGCAGAAGGGGTCGATCGCAGGGGAAATGACCGCAGCGGAGTTGCTTGCCCACGACACATTCCACTGATCTCGTGGACACACCGAGATTTTGGGCTTTTCGCTGGCTACGCAGAAGGCGTACGGCTGCCCGCGGATGATCGCACGCGACCGACTCCTTACGCGAAGTTGGAAAATTATATAGATATTTCAATAATATACGAGTTCGTAGCTTTATTCTGAATGGCGCGCCAGCAATCTCAGGCACTTAGGTAGCCTTCAGCCGCGTTCGTTGAATAATGGTTGAATAAGACGCTGGTGAACAGCGGCGAATGCTTGCGGAATTTGCTCCCGATATTGGCAGACAAGCCTCGGCGCGACGTCTCACTGTGGCTGGCGCATTCGCCAAAAATTTCCTCGTCGCCCTTGGTGTCGGGAAATATTCAAACCGCCGCTAACGTGCGCTCTCGTACGCGAGCGCCCTCAGATGTTCGCATTGACGTTGCTCGTCGCACAGGCACATCGTCAATCAGAGGTCTGGCCACTTCGAGCCGGATAAGTTCGAAGACCAGTACGAAACCGCCCTGATCGATCTCATCAACCAGAAGCGCGCGGGCAAGCCCATCACCGCGAAAGCGCGCTCTCGCGGCGAGAATGTCGTCGACCTGATGGACGCGCTGCGCAAGAGCATTGGAAGAGACGCGGCCGCTTCGACAGAGGTTCCGAAGAAGTCAGGCAAGAAGCCGCGCAAGGCGGCGGCCGGGCAGAAGGAAATGCTGATGCCGATCGCAGGCAAGAAGCCCGCGAAGGAGGCTGCCGCGAAGAAGCCGGTGGCCAAACCGCAGCGGAAGTCGGCGTAGATGAGACCAGGCTCCCGAGTAATTCCCCAAGGAACGGGCTCCAGCGAGCGTAGTCTTACGGAGATGATATAGCCCGTTTGGGGTATGCTCCTCTGTGCACTTTGTGCCAATCCATTCTGATCAGGATTTTGCACTTCCTCCTGGGGCTAGGCCAATGACCGTCCGCTGTATACTGAGCGGACGGCGTTGTGCCGTCTGTACTCGAGGAACGGCGGCAGCGAGGGTATCTACACGGCCCCTACGCGCGATTGATCCTCGATATTGAAACCTTCAGGGGTTGGGCGTTCAAAGCGAATTCACGGTTCGACTGCGCAGTGGGCGTATGGGCGCGCAGGATCCGATCGATGTCATCATGGACGTCGCCGAAGTAGATCTTGTCCAGGCATGCCTTCACCTTGGCCTCGTCCCTGTCCATCTTGAGGCGCGCCGTACGCAGGATACCTGGCCTTGGCAACGACTTGCCGGCATGGCTACGGCATTCGATGCCGTCCTGGCCGGCTGCCCGCTCGAAGAGAGTGTCGAAGTTGGTAGTAAGAAGCCGAGGACGGCCATTCTTGTCGCGCGACAAGGTCAGCAGGGAGATATGCCGCGATAGGTCCGGAGCCGATGGCGGGGCCAGTATCTCTGCGACAGCTTCGCGGACACGTGAATCCGTGCCGGGGAGAAGCGTACGCTTCTCAAGAGACCGCAGCACCCGGTCATATTCGGCGCGCTTGTATGCTATGCGCTCCGCCGGCTCATTGTCGAAAGACTCGCCGATCTTCTCGTAAACCTTGTCGGTCAGTTCCTGAAACAAGGGCAAGTTGGCGCCCCGCGAGACACCTGCGCCGCAGAGAAATACGGCCTCGCCGTCATTGACCTCGTGGATCAATTCATTCGGAATATCGGGGCTGGCCTCAATGAACTTCATCAAAACCTGAAATCAGAATGGCACGAACGACTCACGCCGGAAGCGGGATCGCGGCATCTTACTGCTTTAGATTGATACGGGCACGATGTGTCAGCACGGTTAGCTGCCTTGACCATCTACGAGCAAACACCCATGAAAACCAATATATATATCAGATAGATAGGCCATGTCCTGCATGAATGTTCAATGAAAAACCTTGCAATTTGCCATTTTGGGCCTATATTGCTGGTCATGACCAAGCTCGCCGAGCTCAAGCGGCATCTTAAGCCGGGCCAAGCCTATCGGCGTGCCGATCTGGCCCGCTGGTCGACGTCTGTCGATCGGCATGTCAGGGAGTTGGTGGAGAGCGGCACCCTCAAGAAGCTCTCGGGCGGCCTGTATGCGTACCCGAAGGAAACGGCGTTCGGCCCGGCGCCAGCGAGCGACAAGGATGTCGTGACTGCTTTCCTGAAGGGCGACACCTTTCTGCTGGCGTCACCCAACGCCTACAACAGCCTGGGCGTGGGCACGACGCAGCTCTATGACAAGACGGTTGTCTACAATCACAAGCGTCACGGGGAGTTTCAGCTTGGCAACCGCAAATTCGCCTTTCGCGTGAAGCCACGCTTTCCCAAGTCACTGACGAAGGAATTCCTGCTCGTCGATCTTGTCAACAACGTCGATCAGCTCGCCGAGGCCAAGGACGAGGTCCTCAAGCGCGTGGCGGAGCGTGCCGCCGAATCCGACCAGAAGCGCTTGCGTCGCGCGGTGCGCGAGTACGGAAGCGAGCGTGCCAAGAAATTCTTCGAACGCGCGCTGAGGACGGGTGAATTGCATGCCGCGTGATTTCCTCCACAATCACCCGCAGTTTGCGGATTTGATCCGGATTGTGGTGGAAGAGAAGGGCATTGATCCCGCCCTAGTCGAAAAAGACTACTGGATCATGCACTGCCTTTACGGCCTTCAGCAGCTTGGCCACACTTTCCAACTGAAGGGCGGCACCTCGCTTTCAAAAGGCCACCAGATCATCAACCGGTTCTCCGAGGACATCGATATTCTGATCGAACCGCCGAAAGACCGGGACGTAAAGACAGGCAAGAACCATGACAAGCAAGCCCATATCCAGTCACGCAAGGACTTCTATGACTGGCTGGCGCAGACGATCAAGATTGATGGCATCGCGAAAGTCGAGTGCGACACCGAGTTCGACGATGTCCCAAACTATCGAAGCGCCGGGATCAAGCTGAACTACACGACGGTCGTCGAAGCCATGGCAGGCCTCCGCGAAGGCGTCCTGCTGGAGGTCGGCTTCGACACGGTCGCACCGAACGCGCCAAAGGACATCAGTTCATGGCTGTACGACCGGGCTGCTGCAAGCAACGTTGATGTCATCGACAACCGGGCCAAGGCGGTCCCTTGCTATGACTCCGGCTACACCTTTGTCGAAAAGCTGCAAACCGTCTCGACGAAATTCCGCAAGCAACAGGCCGATGGCAGTGATCCGGTCGAGTTCATGCGTCACTACTATGATGTCCATGAGCTGCTGAAACAGCCGGATGTTCAGAAATTCATCGGCACCGACGCTTACAAGGCCCACAAGCAGGCGCGTTTCCGTCACGGCGACAACCAGAACATTGCGGAAAATGAAGCCTTCCTTCTGAACGACGCCAAGACGCGAGCGACATACGCTGACGCCTATAAGCGCAGCAGTGCGCTCTACTATGCGGGCAAGCCCAGCTTTGATGAGATTCTGGCCAAAATCAGCGAATGGGCCGATAAACTTTAGCAGATACCGAGCGCTTTCGGACTTATTCAGGTTGATCAATTTCCTGCTGGGAAATGCTTGCAAACGCACTGTGAGCGGAGGATGAAAGCTGAGCGTTCAAATTTACATCTTGGGTCTCCATGGTTGAGTTGAATTATAACATTATCGATCTTCCGGATTACCCCGCATTGCAGCAATTGGGACGTGCGTTATGGCGCAACGGTTCGGTTCGGGGCGCGTCGATTCTGATTGGTGCGGGGCTCAGCAAGAATGCCGAGCGACCTGGTAACGATACGTTAGAGCCTCCGCTCTGGTGGGAGTTGATGGAGGAAATGGTCGAACGGCTTTATCCGCACGACATGAAGAGAGCACCAAAGGACCCTCTCCGCATTGCCGAAGAATTTCGAACCTATTTTGGTCAGGCCGGTCTCGACGACTTTCTGCGCACGCGCTTTCCGGACAAGTCCTGGTCTCCCGGGCCGTTGCATGGAGCTCTGCTGGGATTGCCCTGGAGCGACGTGCTCACGACCAATTGGGACACGTTGCTCGAACGCACTGAAAACACGGGCGATCATTCGTACGAAGTCGTACGAACGGAAGCCGATCTTACGCACGCCCGATCGCCGCGCATCGTGAAATTGCATGGAACGATCGGTGATCCCGGTCCGCTTATCTTCGCGGAAGAGGATTACCGGATGTATCCCGTGAAACATGCGGCCTTTGTAAATCTCGCCCGCCAGGTATTTATCGAGAACGAACTATGCTTGGTCGGATTCTCCGGCGATGATCCTAATTTCCTCCAATGGGCCGGTTGGGTTGTCGAGCAACCGCTGCGCCACGTCCTTCCAAAGCGCGTTGCCGCCATACAATCGGACTGCATCGGCCTTCTGGATTTCCACGGTCCGCTCGCAGCGGCGGCATGAGATGCGCAGGACATGGCGTTGAATCTCGGAAAGACGTCGCTGCCGCTTCTCGGCTCCGCTCTCGTCAGCGCGAGGGTTTTTCAGGACCGATTCCCAATATTCCGCCGGGAGCGGCGCATCCGGAGCAGTTGTGGAGGGGCCCGGTCTACGGGCAGCTTTAGCGGCCAGTTTTTCCATCTGCTTTGGGGTCGGCATGCGCCGGCTCGCGGGTCGATCGGTCATTCCGAATTAGAACATAACAAGAACAAATGTCGAGTCCGCTCCGAGCCTCATCTGAAAAAATTCATCCTTTGGAGAGGCGCGGTGTCGGAACCAAGTCCGGCCGTTCGTCTTGAATCCGGCGTCATTAATGGAGTTCCCCGCGATGGCCCCCCGCGCTTCCTGCGTCTTTCCCTCGTCACCTGTCCGGTAGCGCTCTATCCGGCCACTTCGGAATCCGAAAAGGTCTCGTTCAACCAGCTCAACCGAAAGACCGGTCACCGGATCAAGTACGCCAAGGTCGACGCCGACACCGGCGAGGAGGTCGACAACGAGGACACCGTCAAGGGCTACAAGGTCGACACCGACACATTCATCGAGGTGACGAAGGAGGAGATCGAGAACGTCGCGCTGGGATCGACGCGAACGATCGAGATCGACGAGTTCGTCGACCGAAGCGAGATTGATCCGCGCTATCTGATCCGCCCTTACTGTCTGACTCCAGATGGCAAGGTCGGGCACGACGCCTTCGCCGTTATCCGCGACACCATCCGCGAAATGAACAAGGTCGCGATCGGTCGCGTGGTGCTGACCAATCGCGAGCACATCATTGCGCTGGAGCCGCTCGACAAGGGGCTGATGGGGACGCTGCTGCGCTATTCCTACGAAGTTCGGTCCGCGGAGGAATATTTCGACGATATCCAGGACGTCAAGATGACCAGGGATATGCTCGATCTGGCCAGGCACATCGTCAATCAGAAGGCAGGTCGCTTCGAGCCAGACAAGTTCGAAGACCAGTACGAAACCGCCCTCATCGATCTCATCAACCAGAAGCGCGCCGGCAACCCCATCACCACGAAGGCGCGCCCTCGCAGCGAGAATGTCGTCGATTTGATGGGCGCGCTGCGCAAGAGCATTGGCGACGAAAGGGCGGCAAAAGTCTCTAAGCCGGCCAAGAAGCCACGCAAGGTTGCGAGCGGTCAGAAGGAAATGCTCATGCCGATCGCCGGCAAGAAACCGACGAAGGAAGTTGCGGCAAAGAAGCCGGCGGCGAAACCGCAGCGGAAATCAGCTTGAGACAGGTCCCTGGACCCCAATCGTCAACACGCGGTTGCGTCCTCGCTTTTTGACTTCGTCAAAAGCCCGTCATTGCGACATCTGCGCGATCCCCGCTATTCGGGAATAATCCGACGATTTCCTAGGCTTCGATTGTATCCTCGCTAGCGGCGGCGCGCGCAAGGAGGTCTGTAGGGATCGGCTCATCCCGCCCCCGCGGCTTCCGTGCGTCGTCGGAAGTCTGGTAGATAGTCAAATTGCTGTAACTGCTCGTTGGGGGCTTAGGCGCAATTCTGCCGCCCATTGTTTGGTGACCGCAGCGGGATCGCCGAGCGCGGCGATGTCGGGATGACAGATCGTCGGAAGAGAGTTGAGCTTCTCGACAAGGCCTTTTGCCACGTGTTTCTGATTCGCCCGTACGAAGGCCTTGGGCGGCTCGTCTGCCCTTTCTCTCCCGCTAAATGTGCCGCGATGTACCCCCAGATATCTCAAGGCTTGCGCCGGTGATGTAACTTGCCGCGGGAGACGCCAGAAATGCGATTGCCCGTGCAACCTCGTCAGGATTCCCAAACCTTCCCAGCGGAATGTTCTTGTTCCGGGCTTGCGAATTAATCCATTCGTCAATGGTCTGGCCCGTGTTTGCTTGCGCCTCGAAGCGGCGGCGCCGCTGCTCAGTAAAGATTGTCCCCAGCAGGACGGAATTCACGCGAATGCGCGGCGCAAATTCAGTGGCCAAGGATTTCATCAAGTTCTGCACGCCGGCACGGGCGGCGGATGTGCAAACCATCTCTGGTTCGGGCTCGACGGAAAAAAGCGCATTGACTGAAACGATGGCGGCGTGGTCGCTGACTTCTAGTAAGGGTCTAAACGACCGAATTGGATTGATCTGACTAAAGAACTTCAATTCCAACTCTTCGCGCCACTGATCGTCGCTCGTATCTGAAAAGGTCGAGATCCGTCCCTGGCCAGCGTTATTTACAAGCAGGTCAAGTCGACCGTTGCTCCAGCTCAGAACTTTCTTGGCGAAACCATTTACCGCGGAAGCATTCAAAACATCACAGCGTTCCACCAAGAGGTTATCCGCTGTGCCCGTCGAGAGGTGCTCTGCTGCAGAGATAAGTCGATCAGGATCGCGTCCACAGATCGCAACTCTCGCGCCCTCGGCAACAAGAAGTTTGGCGGTAGCCAGCCCAATACCCGAGGATCCGCCAGTTACTACAGCTATAGCGCCTGCGAGCCTTAGATCCATCGCCCCATGCCCATGTTACATTACAGTCGGCGCCATTTTGTCGCCGTCGACTGTCGGCGTCTTTTCCAGAGTCACTATTTTTGTCTGATTCTATTAAAGCGGCTCTCGCGATTTCCTAGCAGCAAGCAGGTCGCCTCCATTTCTAGACGGCTCTGTGGGGCCTTTGTCCACGCCGCCACGTGCTCTAGATGAAGGGAACGACTCATGGAAGCGGGAAGCCGATGGGGATTCTGGAGATATTGAACCATCATATATGGTCCGGGTGAGACGTCGGGAGCGTGACGGCTGATCGGTCGCTCGTTTGAGCTCAAGGCACACCTGTCCAGGGACACAAAGGAGCTCGACGGTTACGCGAAAGAAAGAGGTGTCGGCTGTTCGCCGATAGCCGAGCACGATTGTCTTCAGCCATCGCACGGTTGCTAGTAGGCTGAGTGAGGTTTGAGCGACTTGTCAAAATCGCGCATCAATACGCAACTTCAGTGCCGCCCAAGCGGTTTGGGAACGGAATGAACAAAGGGTGCCGCCTTTGGGAAAGACGCTGGTACTCTGCGACCTATATTATCGCCACTTCGTAAAACTGGTCGTGATTGCTTCGTCAATGGCCACGAATGTTTGTGCTTCTTCGGCCTATCTTTAGCGCCAAAACGCGGCTCTCGTAAACCAACGCGGCGTTCTCGTGGGGCGGTCCGGTCGCGCCACTGCACTAATTCGTTCGACCCAAAAAACTGCCTGGAGGAAATGTCATGCTCGATGAGATGTCCCGTTCCGTTGAACGATTGCAGGGATCAGCGAGAGCCCGAGCGTCGTTGTGGAAAGCATTCTATTTCGCGTTATCGTTCGGATTCGTTGCTAGCAGTGTGCCGGCTCTCGCCTCACCAACTTGGGTAGATGCGCCAGATGGCGCTTTCCAGGGCAAAATAGACACGACGGGCACGATGCGGGAATTCCTCGGCATGAGGTACGCTCAGCCGGTCATTGGAAATTTACGTTGGAAGGCGCCACAACCGGTGTTGCCGTCGGTCGCGACGCAGGACGCGACTCAGTTCGGTAACCACTGCCCGCAGACCGCTACAATCGCCGGTAACGCGTCGCTGACCGAGGACTGCCTCTTCCTTAACGTCTTTACCCCTAACGGCAGCGAACGGGATTCTGACGGCGGCGGCACGCACCCAGTAATGGTCTGGATCCATGGTGGCTCGCTTGTATTCAGCGAGAGCAATGAGTTTAATCCGATCAAGCTCGTGCAGCGCGGCGTCGTCGTGGCGATTATCAATTACCGCCTTGGGGCGCTCGGATTCCTCGCCCATTCGGCATTGACTGGTGAATCCTCCGATCGGACATCGGGCAACTACGGGATCGAGGACCAGCAGGCTGCGTTGAAGTGGGTACGACGGAACATCAGAGCTTTTGGCGGCAACCCGGAGAAGGTGACGTTGTTCGGGGAATCCGCTGGTGGGGCGAGTACGCTTATCAACATGGCCTCACCTAAGGCCCGTGGGTTGTTTCATCGAGCCATTGTTGAGAGCGGCGGCTATATGGCGTCGCAGCCGACGCTGGCACAAGCAGAGGCAACCGGAAGCAAGTTCGCGAACGCTGTCGGATGCAATCAGGCGAATCCGGCGGGCGTCCTTGCGTGCCTGCGCAACCAAACAGTTTCAACAATTCTAGCGAACCAGGCTCTGTTATATGTTGGGTTCGGGCCGGTACCTAACGTGGATGGCAAGATTCTGACGCAGTCGTTCTGGGCTGCACTTGCTTCGGGGCAGTTCAACCGCATGCCACTGATGAACGGATCCAATCATGACGAGGGAAATATTTTCGTCGCGCTTGACTTCGATCTCTCCGCCGGCCCGGTCACCTCTTCGACCTACGCAGCAGCGATTGGTGGAACCATCAGCAATCCTGCGGCTGCGCCGCTCGTCGCGACCCACTATCAGGTTCCGGCCCAGTTTCCGAGCTTCGATCTCGGAGTCGGCGCAGTGGGAACGGACGCTGTTTTCGCCTGTCCGGCGCGGTTCGCAGACGAACTTGCGTCGCCGTTTGTTCCGACCTTTGCGTATGAGTTCAACGACGAGAAGGCGCCGCAGAGTTTCCTTCCTCCGGTAGCTTTCTCGTACGGCGCAACACACGCCGCAGAGTTGCAATATCTCTTCCAGTTCCCCAATCCGTCGGGATTCGGGTTGAATCTCCCGCAGGTGCCACTCGACGTGAACCAACAGAAGCTGTCGGATCGTATGGTCGGCTACTGGACAGAGTTTGCCACGAGTGGCAACCCCAACGGGCACGGTCAACCGGTCTGGCCGCGCTTCCATCGCGACCACGAGGCGATGTTGTCGCTGGCCGAGCCGAGCCCGACATCGGAAACGAACTTCGCGAAGGTGCACCAGTGCGATTTTTGGGACACGCTGACGGGACGCACTTTACCGCCAAACGAGGACCACGACCGGCGCGCTGACAACCATTGAGAGCTATCTTTATTGCGACCCCGTCGCGTAGGCGACGGGGTCAGCTTTTGGGAGGTAGGCACCGGTAAGCTCGACGTCGTTGGACGAGGAAAGCTGCGTGTGCTGTTGAGCGTTTCCGAACAATGGCAGGCGCCGGTTACCTTCTGACGGAGGTGGCGAACCACTGATCGAAGCCAATGCGCCCAATGCGAGGATTGTTATCGGCAACGAGTGAGCCATCCTGGAGCTTGGTTCCGAAGTAACGCGCGTCTGGATCTCCAACCACGGTGCGCGTATCGCCGATCGCCTTGAGGTAGCGGGCGGCGAAATCGCAGAGACGCATGCGGTCGGGGCCGGAGATTTCGATGATGCCGTTGACTGGGGCGGAGAGGGCTGCGTCCGTCACGAAATCCGCGACGTCATCGGAGGCGATTGGCTGAAGAAAGCCTGTAGACAAGCGCGCTGTATCGCCGATCGTGCCCTCCTGGGCGATTCCACCGAGAAATTCAAAGAACTGGGTGGAGCGCACTATCGTATAAGGGACGCCAGATTCCCTGACGATCATCTCCTGGACGACTTTCGCGCGCAGATAACCACTGTCCGGTAATCGATCCGTCCCAATGATGGAAAGCGCAACATGGTGTTTGACGCCGGCGGTCTTTTCCGCGGCAGTCAGATTACGGCCAGAAATCTGGAAGAATTCGAGTACGGCCTTGTCCTCGAAGGAGGGGGAATTGGCGAGGTCGATGACTACCTCGGCTCCTTTGAGCGTCTCTGCGAGACCTTCGCCGGTTATGGTGTTCACGCCAGTGCTAGGTGCGCCAGCGATTACCTCATGGCCCTGCTTACGCAGACGGTCGGCGGTTTTAGAACCGATCAGGCCGGTTCCACCAATAATGACGATTTTCATTTGATGTCCCCATTGCGCCGCTATCGGCGCATGTTTTTGGTGCGTGCCGAGGGTGATGGCAACGTCGGTTTTGGGACGACGTTGCGAGGTCGTTGAGCGTGTCATCCAAGCTAGGGCGCGATCTTGAAGACAACGCGCCCTAGCTTGTCCTTAATTCGACAAGGCGTCAGTAGTCCCAGAACGCTGGCACCCAACGGAAGGCGTCGCCGGCGATCGCCACGTGACCCACGGATGGGAACGGCATATGAGTTGCCACGAGCATCTCGCCGCTCTCAGCCAGCTCCCGCAAAAGACGGACACGGACGCGTGCCGCCTCCTCCGGATCATGCTCGAAGCCGTTGTGCCATTCGGGTTGGTCGAACCCAACGGCGAACACCGCGTCGCCGGCGAACGTCAGTGCATCTTTGCCGGACGCCAGGCGGACCACGCTGTGGCCGGGGGTGTGCCCGCCGGTGCGACGGACGACGACGCCCGGCGCCACCTCATGCTCCTCATCGAACGTTCGCAGATTGTTGCGGTACTCCTGCGCGAACCGCTTGGCGGTCGCCCGCAGCGCGTCCGGGAACCCTTGTGGCATGGCGGTGTGGGAGAAATCGGGCGACTCCCAGAATTTGACCTCGGCGGCAGCCACGTGAATCCGCAGGTCCGGCCGCAGCTTCTCCTTCACGCCCTCGACGAGGAGCCCTCCGACGTGGTCCATATGCATGTGGGTCAGCACCACGTCGGTCACGGACGAAAGGTCGATGCCGGCGGCTTCCAACCGCTTGACGGTCTGTCCGGCGCGCGGCAGGTGCAGGTCCGGATCCGATCCCAGCCCAGCGTCGATCAGCACGGTTTGGCCGCCGCTACGAACCAGAACCACGTTCAGCGCCCAGTCGAACGCGTCCGGCGGCAGGAACATGTTGTTCAGCCAGGCTGCCCGCACGGTCGGGTCGGCGTTGTGGGCCAACATCTTTGTTGGAAGCGGCAGCACACCGTCGCTGACCACAAGCACGTCAATCTCGCCGATCCGCAGCGCATAGCGCGACGGAACGAGTTCTTCGGACTTAGATTCAACGGGGTGGGAAGCGTTATGAACGTTCATGTTTGTCTCCTGCTGAGTATTGCGGACGGTCTGCTTCGTCTTTGAGAACACCCCGCATCCGATCTTTCCCACACGAGAATTGCGACCTAAGCTGACGAGGTATTCAAGGATCCGTGACACGCTCGTTGCTGCTGCGTCACGGTGATCAACTATCGAACTTGACTGGCGAGCGCCCCAGAGCGATTGCCGTTGCTGTAGAGCGATTGCTGCCAACGAATTCGCCTCCGCCTTACATACGGCGTGGCCAACGCTAGGTTCACGCAACCTTGCGGTCGATTGGGGTCGAGGGATAGGGCGTGCTATACGATCGTATAGGACCAATAAAGACGGAATCCGGAAACCGACCTGTCGCGGAACCGTAGCTAACCACCTTGTAATGCTTTTGTGATGGAGAGCTCGTCTCGCTCTGACGCGCGGAGGCGATAGCTCACGGGGCCCGACCACGGTCAAGGCATCACCTCCGTAGTCACAGCCTACCTAGCGGCAAGCTTCCCCAAAACGCCGAATCCTTCAGGGCAGTTGCAATGCGCTTTCCACGAGCCCGTCGTCAATCGCGGCCCTTCAGACAATGTATGTTGCGATCTCGGCTGTAAGAAAATCCATCAGCGGACGCGCGCGGAGCGGTGGCGTGCGGCCGAAAGCGTGGAGTAAGTGCAGCGGTACGTGCTCGAGCTGTCGCTGTGGCAGGACGACCTCGAGCTGCTTAGATCTGATATCTGCTTCAATGGTGCAGCGCAGGAGGTGCGCTATGCCGACGCCATTGAGTGCCGCGATCCGCAATGCGAAGCCGCTGTCGAGATCGAGATGGCCTTGAGGCGAAACCATTGCACCGTCCATGAACCGGATAGGGAAGGGCTGGCCGCCGCGCATGTAGCGGACATGTGTTGCCAGGCTGAGCTCCTCGATGGAGCGCGGGCGTCCTTTCCGCTCTAGGTACGCTGGCGATGCAACCAGCGTCATCGGCAGTTCTCCAAGCGTCCGCACCGTGAGATCGCTGTCGGCGAGCTTCCCCGCACGCAAAGCCAAATCGTACCCTTCGCGGATGATGTCAACAGAGCGATCGGTCATTCCTATGTCCAGTTGCACCTCGGGATGGTTCGGAAGAAACCGGTCGGTCAAGCCATTCATTAACAGGCGGCCGAGTTCATTTGGCATTGTGATCCGCAACTTACGTCGCCCCGTGGTCGCAGACCGCACAGCGTCTTCAGCATCGTACAGGCCACGAAGAAGTGGCGCCGCGCGTTCGTAGTAGGCTGTGCCTTCGACTGTTAAGCTGAGAGCTCGTGTCGAGCGCCGGAATAGTTTTGAGCCGAGCCGCTGTTCAAGTCGAGCGACGCTCTTTGAAATCGCGGAAGGCGTTGTGCCTAGTCGCTCCGAAGCGGCGCTGAAGGAACCTGTCTCGACCGCGGCGATGAATGCCTCCAGTCGTCCCATTTTGTCTGCAACGATTGTCATTCAGGACATTCCGGCACAAATCATGTGCCTGCTTACAATCTTTTGTTCTGATCTGTCGAAATCTATCTCCAGTGAAGTCATTCAAGTGAGGTCACATGATGAATGTTCTTCGGGACAAAACAGCTCTGATCACCGGCGGAGCGAGCGGCATCGGGCTAGCCGCGGCAAAGCTGTTCGCGGCAAACGGCGCTCGGGTGATTATCACCGCGCGAACGCAGTCCGCTTTGGATGCGGCCGTTGCAGAGGTCGGAGATGGGGCCATTGCGATCCAAGGAGATGTCTCGAACCTGGCGCATCACGATCAAATTGCTGAGGACATTCGACGGCGATTTGGCAAGTTGGATATCTATTTTGCCAATGCTGGCGTCATTGCTATCAAGCCTTCGAGTCAGGTCAGTGTGGATGAGTTCGATACGCAGCTTGCGATCAATGTACGTGGTGCTTTCTTCGGTGTGCAGAAGGTCGCGCCGCTGCTCCGCCACGGTGGATCGATCATTCTGACCAGTTCGATCGCCAGCAATAAGGTGCTCGAAGGTCATGCGGTTTATGCTGGCAGCAAAGCGGCGATTGAAGCGTTTGCAAGAAGCTGGGCTTTGGAATTCAGCAGCCGAGGCATTCGTGTCAACGTGCTGAGTCCTGGACCCGGCAACACGCCGCGGATTCTCAACATGGGGATCCCTGAAAACCAGATGCGGGCATGCCATGGGCGTATCGGAGAAGCGATA
>NZ_VKHP01001192.1 GCF_010811875.1 Bradyrhizobium uaiense | reverse complement strand
TGATGCTCCATCGGCTGAAGCGCCGGAACACGCTGTTCCAATCGCCGAAGACCTCCGGGAGATCGCGCCAGGGAGACCCCGTACGCACGATCCACAGCCCTCCTTCAACGAACATTCGGTTGTCGCGCCCGGTCGAGCCCTTCTGATCCGGGCGCCCTATGATCAACGGCGCCATCCGCTCCCACGCCGCGTCGCTCAATACCAAACGGTCCATCACACCCAAGGC
>NZ_VKHP01001191.1 GCF_010811875.1 Bradyrhizobium uaiense | reverse complement strand
CAGTTGCGCTCGCCGGTTGCGTCGACCTCGTAGATCGTGACGACCTCGCGCGGCTTCGGCTCGGTGAGCAGATCCTTGTAATGGAAGCCCCACGATGCGGCGGCGTTGCTGCCGAACGCCTTGCCGGCAAAGGCTGGATTGGCCGAGGGCCGCGGCCAGATATCGAGGATCTGCACCTCGAGCACATCACCCGGCTCCGCGCCGCAGACATGGATCGGGCCGGTGC
>NZ_VKHP01001190.1 GCF_010811875.1 Bradyrhizobium uaiense | reverse complement strand
TTCGTGGTTTCCCGCGGACTTTGGTGATCGGCCAAATGAGCTTCACATCGACCGGATACACCTTCAGGTGCCGAGGGATGCCGACGGCCCAAGCCAGTCCGCGCTCTGTTAGCCCTTGTCGAAATGGGGCGCTAAGTCCGTATCCTGCATCCGCCAGCACACATCCAAAGCGCACGTTGGCTGCCATCGTGCGGTCAATCTCGGCCAAAGCAATTTCCGGCTTGGA
>NZ_VKHP01001189.1 GCF_010811875.1 Bradyrhizobium uaiense | reverse complement strand
CGGTGCCGTATCTGACCACCGGTGTTTCCGTCCACAGCGCGATCGTCGCGCATTACATCGTCAACTACGGCTCGGAGGAGCAGAAGCAGCGCTGGCTGCCGAAGATGGCGTCCGGCGAAATGGTCGGCGCCATCGCGATGACCGAGCCCGGCACCTGCTCCGATCTGCAAGCCATCAAGACCACCGCCAAGAAGCAGGGCAATTCCTACGTCATCAACGGCCAGAAG
>NZ_VKHP01001188.1 GCF_010811875.1 Bradyrhizobium uaiense | reverse complement strand
CCGACTTCTCGATGATCGGACGCAGGAAGGCCCAGTCCGGCGCGATCCAGCCGGAGACCACCTTCCACTTGCCGCCGTCCCACTGCTGGAAGGTCACGCGGCCGTCGCCTTCGTGATTGTCCCAGGTGACGTTGATCGAGTGGAACAGATCCTTGGCGCCGAGCGCTTCGACCCGCGCTGGATCGAGCTGCAGGTGTTCGAAGCCCCAGCGCACTTCGTCGCCGGTC
>NZ_VKHP01001187.1 GCF_010811875.1 Bradyrhizobium uaiense | reverse complement strand
GATCGTGGATCTGAGCCCGAGCGCGACGGGCAGGATCAGGAACAGGATCTCGAGCGCCGCGCCGACCGCGGTCCAGGCCCACAGCAAGGAGCCCGCGACATTGGCGTACATCGCAAGCGGCACCGGCGCGCCCGGATTGTCGCGCTTCCAGATCACGAAATTGATCACCATCAGCGCGCCCCAGATCCATGAGCCGACCACGACCATGACGACGCCGATGTAATAGA
>NZ_VKHP01001186.1 GCF_010811875.1 Bradyrhizobium uaiense | reverse complement strand
GTCAACGACGGTCACCAGGCTCGACAAGGCGATCAACTGACCTGCGCTCGCCGAAGTGTTGCTCACGACGTTAACTGATGGCGTAATAGGTACGGCCGTGATCAGCGTGCCCGTACCAGAATCCTGCGTTGCAGTGAAGCCAACTCCGGGATTCTGACCCAGCTGCAGATCATACGTTATTCCGCCCTCGACAACTTGAAGCATGCTGCCGGATACAACAGTGGCCG
>NZ_VKHP01001185.1 GCF_010811875.1 Bradyrhizobium uaiense | reverse complement strand
GCCCGAATGCGAGCATGATCGCAGCAGCGATGATTCCCAATCCGGGCGCCGCAAACGGCGTGGTTCCGAAGAACGGCATCGGAATCGTATTTTGAATCGCGGGCGTTCCGGGCATTGCCGACATCGTAAATGTGGAGGTGCCGAGAGCGATAGTTGCCGGCATCAGCCGATGCGGGATGTTGGCGACGCGAAACATTTCCCGCGCCATCGGCGCCAAAACGAAAAAGG
>NZ_VKHP01001184.1 GCF_010811875.1 Bradyrhizobium uaiense | reverse complement strand
ATTTCGGCTTCGGCATGCTGGCCAACTTCCTGCTCGGCATCGCGCTGTACGGCTCGGTGTTCATCCTGCCGCAGTACCTGTCGCGCATCCAGGGCTACAATGCCGAGCAGATCGGCATGGTGCTGGCCTGGACCGGCCTGCCGCAGCTCCTGCTGATCCCGCTGGTGCCGCGGCTGATGCAGCGCTTCGACCCCCGCATTGTCATCGGTATCGGATTTGCGCTGTTCG
>NZ_VKHP01001183.1 GCF_010811875.1 Bradyrhizobium uaiense | reverse complement strand
CAGCACCAACCAGTTGCGCGATCAGATAGAACACCACGATGACAAGGGTGTTGACGCCGGCAACCGCCCTCACCGGCACTTCGGAGAGTCGATACGCCGCGACGTCGGCGAAGGTATAGCGGCCGAGATTGCGCAGCGGCTCCGCGATCAGAAACAGGATCATCGGGAAGCCGACGAGAAAGCCGATCGCGTAGATCATGCCGTCATAGCCAGATGTGTAGACCAGCG
>NZ_VKHP01000119.1 GCF_010811875.1 Bradyrhizobium uaiense | reverse complement strand
GGATATCGCCAGATAGGGTCGGGGGCGGGTCCAGTTGTGTATGAGCGCCAGCCGCGCCCTGTGGCCGGCGCGCGCAGCCGTCGGCGATGGTCTCCGCAAGCCCGCCGGTCTGGTGGCCGATCGGCAGCGAGCCGAAGCGCTGGGCATACATCTGGCTGAGGCCGCAAGGCTCGAAGCGCGACGGCATCAAGGTGAAGTCGCTGCCGGCGAAGATCCGGCGCGCCTGCGCATCGTTGAATCCGATGATGACGCCGATCGCGTCGGGGCGGCGCCGATGGGCGGCCACCAGCGCATCCTCGATCGCGGTTTCGCCCCTGCCGGTGACGACGATCTGCCCGCCGTCCCTGATGATCTCGTCGGTAGCCGACAGCACGAGGTCGACGCCCTTCTGATGCACGAGCCGCGCAACCAGGCCGAAGATCGGCCCGCGCGAGACCGCAAGCCCGAATTGCCGGCGGACATAGTCGGCGTTGGCCTGCTTGCCCTTCCAGTCGCCGGCGCCGAACGGCTGTGCGAGCTGCGCGCAGTGACGCGGGTCCCAGCTCTCGTCGATGCCGTTCAGGATGCCGGTCAGCTGGTCGGCGTCGGAGCGCACCCGTAGCAGGCCCTCCAGCCCGCAGCCAAGTTCGGCCGTCGTGATCTCCTTCGCATAGGTCGCGCTGACCGTGGTCAGGTGCGAGGCGTAGACGAGACCGCCCTTGAGGAAGGAGAGCTTGTCGTAGAACTCCAGCCCGTCGATGTGGAACGAGCTTTCCGGTGCGCCGATCCGCCGCAGCGAGTCCCGCGGAAACAGGCCCTGATAGGCGAGATTGTGGATGGTCAGGATCGACGGAATCCGCAGCTGACGCCATGCGAGGTAGGCCGGTGTGAGCGCGGCCTGCCAGTCGTTGGCATGAACGAGGTCCGCTGCCCAATTCTTGTCCAGCGTTCCGGCTGCAAGTTCGGCAGCGGCGGAGGCAAAGCGGCCGAAGCGGATGTCGTTGTCGGGCCAGTCGCGGCCGGACTCATCGCCATAGGGATTGCCCGGCCGGTCGTAGAGCTCTGGACACAGCAGCACATAGACCGGCAGCCCGTCTTTGGTCGATGCGCGCCCGAGCGTGCAGGCCGGCATCTCGGCAAGCGCTGCGCATTGTCCAACGATTTCAATATGCGTGAACTGTTCGACGACGTCCCGGTAACCGGGAAGCATGATCCGCACGTCGCTCCAGGTCCGGAGCGCCCGGGGAAGTGCAGCGGAAACGGCGCCGAGCCCGCCCACGCGGACGAAATCGTCCATCTCGGTCGTGACGAATAAGACCTTCAACAAGCGCCCTCGTTCCAGCCCGTGACAGGGCCATGCAAGATCGGGTCCAATCTGCCTTTTGAGTAAAATGCAAGACGGCCCGCGGCCTCAGTCTGGACGAGACGCTTTCCTGTCAGGTCGGCTCACTTTAGGGTCACGCGACGCCGGACAACGAAATGACGAAGGTGGAGGAAGCCTTGGCAACGACAATAGCCGCTGACGATGAGGGGAATTTGACACGGAGCTTTGACGGCCTTCGCGTACTCGATTTTTCGACCACGATCGCCGGACCTCATTGCACGCGGATGCTCGCCGACATGGGCGCGGAGGTGATCAAGATCGAGCCCGGCGAGGGGGAGACGATGCGGACGCGACCGCCGGTGCGCAACAATTGCTCGACCGCATTCGGCCAGCTCAATATCGGCAAGAACAGTCTGGTGCTCGACCTGAAGTCGCCGGCCGGCGTCGAAGCCGTGCGCCGGCTGATCGCGACCGCCGACGTGCTGGTGGAGAATTTCCGCCCCGGCGTGATGCGGCGGCTCAAGCTCGACTATGCCTCGGTCCGCGACATCAATCCGAAACTGATCTTCTGCTCGATCTCCGGCTACGGCCAGACCGGCCCGTCGGCGGAATTGCCGGCCTATGCGCCGGTGATCCATGCCGCCTCGGGCTACGAGATGGCGCATCTCGCCTACCAGCCGGGCCGCAGCCGGCCGGACTATTGCGGGATCTATCACGCCGACGTCCTGACCGGCGTCTATGCCTTCGGCGCGATCTCGGCGGCGCTCTATCAGCGCGCTGGCAGCGGCAAGGGCCAACATATCGACGTCTCGATGCTGGAATCGATGCTGAGCCTCACCCTGAACGAAGTGCAGGCGGCGCAGTTCGAGGTGAAGCCGCCGCAGCGGCCGATGTTCGGCCCGATCGAAACCACCGACGGCTACGTGATGGTGGCGATCGCCAGCGAGAAGACGTTCCAGAACCTGATGCAGGTGATCGGCCGGCCCGAATGGGTGTCCGATCCGCGCTTTGCCAAATATTCCGATCGGCGGGACAACTGGGCGGGCCTGATGGAAGGCGTCGAGGCGTGGTCGCGCGCGGTCAGCACGCAAGCCTGTCTTGTTGCGCTCAACGAGTATGGTGTGCCGTCGTCGGCCTATCGCACCGTGCGCGAGGCACTCGCCGATCCGCAAATCGCCCATCGTGGCGCGCTGGCCGAGGTCGAGGACGGCGGCGGCAGCTTCAAGGTGCTCAATCTGCCGTTCCGCATGTCCGGTGCGACGGTCGGTGCACGCAAGCGGATGTCGACGCTTGGCGAGCACACGCTGTCCTATCTGAAGGAGATCGGCCTTTCCGAGGATCAGATCGCAGGCTTTGCAGCGCAACCGGCGAAAACCGCGCGCAGTTAGAGCATGATCCGGACCCGAAGGGCCGCGTTAGCGCAAAGTGGATGCCGGTTTTCCGAAAGATCATGCTCCAATAAGTAGATGAGGTCACGATGCGAGCTCATGAGATCGCATCGTGATCGCCCTGCGGCTTTTCACCCGTTTTACGGTCTTGTCGCGCGCGGCGATTCCGGACAAGCTGCCGCCCGACATACGACGATCCGGAACACCGGACGTCGCCCATCTGGGAGGGAGCATTGATGAAGCTGGTCGGGCGCGCGCACGCAATTGCGCGTATATTTCTCGTGGCGGGATTAGGTGCGGCTGCATTCGGTGCACCGGCCCATGCGCAGAAGCAGGGCGGCACGCTCACCGTCGGGCAGGAGCTCGACATTCCGGGCTTCGACCCGCTCAAGGTCGGCGTCTACGACACGTCGGCGAACACCGCAGCGGCCGCGATCTTCGACACGCTGACCACGCTCGACGACAAGGGCGAGCCGAAGCCGAAGCTCGCGCTGTCGTGGACGCATTCCGACGACTTCAAGACCTGGACCATCAAGCTGCGGCCAGGTGTCAAATTCCATGACGGCACGCCGTTCAATGCGCAGGCGGTGAAGGAGAATTTCGACCGCCAGAAGGATCCGGCCAACAAGTGCCGCTGCGCCTTCTACATCACGAGCATCATCAGCGTGAACGCGGTCGACGACCTGACGGTGGTCTACAATTTCAGCGACCCGTCGGTGAATTTTCCGGCAACCCAGTCGATCCAGAGCTCCAACAACGTGATGCAGTCGCCAACTGCGTGGAAGACCAAGGGCGACGATTACAATCGCAA
This sequence comes from Bradyrhizobium uaiense, assembly GCF_010811875.1. Taxonomy (GTDB): domain Bacteria; phylum Pseudomonadota; class Alphaproteobacteria; order Rhizobiales; family Xanthobacteraceae; genus Bradyrhizobium; species Bradyrhizobium uaiense. Next base: position 23,864 of record NZ_VKHP01000119.1, on the reverse strand, counting down.
CCCGGTCGGCACCGGTCCCTACATCCTGAAATCCTGGACCGCCGGCGACCGCATGGTGCTCGAGAAGAACCCGGACTATTGGGACAAGGGCAAGCCCTATCTCGACCGCATCATCCTGAAGCCGCTGCCGGATGCGCAGTCGCGCTTCGCCTCGCTGCAATCGGGTGAGGCCGACATCATCTGGGACGACGAGGCCGACGCCGACAACATCATCAAGGCGCGCAAAGACACGAGTCTGACCGTGCATACCTATCAAGGCTCGGGGGCTTCAGTCGCCGCCTTCAACACCAAGGTCCCACCGCTCGACGACGTGCGTGTGCGCCAGGCGCTGGTGATGGCGCTCGATCGCAACAAGATGTCGCAAGCGATCACCAATGGGCTGGCGCGACCGGCCAGCAATCCCTATGGCGACGGCTCCTGGGTGAAGTGCAAGGACGACGGCGCGTTGCCCTACGATGTCGAAAAGGCCAAGGCGCTGCTCAAGGACTACGGCAAGCCGGTCGAGTTCAAGATGCTGGTCACGGCGACGCCGCGTGGCCGCACCGGCGGTCAGGTGCTGCAGCAATTCTGGAAGCGCATCGGCGCCAACATGGAGATCGAGCAGGTCGATCAGGCGACCATTCCGCCGCGCGCCTTCATGCGCCAGTTCCAGCTGACGCCGTGGCGCATCGTCGATCTCGCAGATCCCGATCCGCAGATGTACGCCAATTTCCACACCGGCAGCCCGGTGGCGCTGGCGAACTACTCCAATCCGGAGCTCGACCGGCTGCTGGAGCATGCGCGAACCACCGCCGACGTCGCCCAGCGCACCGACGATTATTGCGCGATCAGCCGCCTGATCAACAAGGAGGCGATCTGGTTCTGGACCTTCCAGAACACCTATTACGCGATCTCGAGCGCGAAGGTGAAGGGCGTTCCGAAGATGTTCAACGGGGTGCTCGACGTCTCCTACGCCTGGAAGGAATAGCCTTTCATGCTGTTCTTCGTCGCGCGCAGGCTCCTTTATTTGGTGCCGGTGCTGATCGCGGTCTCGGTTCTGACCTTCGTGATCGCCTCGCTGTTGCCTGGCGATCTGGCTTACGTGATCCTCGGCGACCAGGCGACGCCGGAGAACGTCGCGGCGCTGCGTCACGACATGGGGCTCGATCAGCCGATCTGGCTGCGCTATCTCGGCTGGCTGTGGCACATCCTGCAGGGTGATTTCGGACGATCCTTCCGCACCGGGCAGACCGTGCTGCAGGCGGTCAGCGAGCGCATCCCGGTCTCGTTCGAGCTGATGATCCTGGCCGAGCTGATCGGGCTTGCGATCGGCGTGCCGCTCGCGATCGCCTGCGCGGCCAAGGCCGGCAGCGCGTTCGACCGTTTGATGACCGGCTCGGCCTTCGGCATGCTGTCGGTGCCGACCTTCCTGTCAGCGATCCTGCTGATCTATCTGTTCGCGGTCGAGCTGCGGCTGTTGCCGGCGACCGGTTATGTGCCGTTCACCGAGGATCCGGTCGCCAATCTGCGCTTCATGGTGCTGCCGGCGCTGACGCTCGGGCTTGCGGAATGGCCGGGTATCATGCGCGTGCTGCGCTCCGACATGATCGCGGCGTTGCAGGAGGACTATATCGCGCTCGCCAAGGCGAAGGGCCTCAAGCCGTCGCGCATCCTGTTCGTACACGCGCTGAAGCCGTCGTCGCTGACGCTCGTCACCATCACGGGCATCAATATCGGCCGCCTGATCGGCGGCGCCGTCATCGTCGAGACGATCTTTGCCTTGCCTGGAATCGGACGTCTGCTGGTTGGCGCGATCCTTACCCGCGATCTCATCATCTTGCAGGGCGTGGTGCTGCTGGTCGCCGCCGGCTTCGTGATCATGAACTTCATCGTCGACATGCTCTACGCCGTGCTCGACCCGAGGATCCGCCATGGCCACGCTTGAGCTCAGTCTCGAGGAAGAGGCCGGTGCGACGCCGGTCCGCCGTCGTCGGCTCGGGACGCTGTTCTGGTTCGCGATCGGCTGGATGGTGCTGGTGTTTGCGGTCGCGATCTTTGCCGATCTGCTGCCGCTGCCGAACCCGACCGACATGGACATGCTGGAGCGGCGGGCGCCGATCTCGGCCGAGCATTGGCTCGGCACCGACGGTCTCGGCCGTGACGAGCTGTCGCGGCTGATCTACGGCGCGCGGATCTCGCTGATCGTCGGCCTCTGCGCACCGATGATCGGGGTCACCATCGGCGGCGCGCTCGGCATGCTCGCCGGCTATTTCCGCGGCCGTTTCGAATCCGTCGTGGTCGGCAGCATGGATGTGCTGCTGGCGTTCCCGCCGCTGATCCTGGCGCTGGCGGTCACCGCCTATCTCGGCCAGTCGATCTTCAACCTGACCTGCATCCTCGGTGTGCTCGGCATTCCCGCCTTCATGCGGGTGTCGCGGGCAGCGACCCTGACGCTGGCGCGACGCGAATTCGTCATCGCGGCGCAGGCGCTCGGCGCCACGCATGCGCGCATCCTGCTGCGTGAGCTGCTGCCCAACGTGCTGCTGCCGCTGCTCGCCTTCTTCCTGCTCGGGGTCGCCGTCACCATCGTGGTCGAGGGCTCGCTGTCCTTCCTGGGCCTCGGCGTGCCGCCGCCGATATCGAGCTGGGGCAGCATGATCGGCGAGGGACGTGAAAGCCTTGATGTGGCACCAATGCTCGCCTTCATTCCGGCGATCGCGATGTTCCTGACCGTGCTCGCCTTCAATCTGATCGGCGACACGATGCGCGCGCTGACCGATCCCAGGCAGGGTGCGCTATGAGCGGTGCATTGCTTTCGGTCGAGGACGCGGTGGTCGACCTGCCGACGCCGCGCGGCAATCTGCGGGCGGTGGACCATGTCGATCTCGCCGTCGGCGCCGGCAAGACGCTCGGCATTGTCGGCGAGTCCGGCTGCGGCAAGACCATGCTGTCGCGGGCCGTCCTGCAACTGCTGCCCAAGAAGGCGAAGCTGTCCGGCCGCGTGATGTTCAACGGGCAGGATCTCACGACACTGTCGGCAGAGAAATTGCGCAAGCTGCGCGGTCGTTCGCTCGCGGTGGTGTTCCAGGACCCGATGACATCGCTCAACCCGGTGCTGACCATCGGCACCCAGCTGATCGAGACCATTCAGGAACATCTCGAGCTCGATCTTGCTCAAGCCAGGCAGCGCAGCATCGAATTGCTGGCGGCGGTCGGCATTCCCGCCCCCGAGCAGCGGCTGGCGCAATATCCGCATCAGCTCTCCGGCGGCATGCGCCAGCGCGTCGCGATCGCAATAGCGCTGTCCTGCGAGCCGCAGCTGCTGATTGCGGACGAGCCGACCACCGCGCTCGACGTCACGATCCAGGCGCAGATCCTCGATCTGCTGGCGCGCGAGCAGCAACGCCGCCATATGGCGATGATCATCATCACGCATGACCTCGGCGTGGTCGCCGGCCGTACCGACGAGGTCGCGGTGATGTATGCGGGCCGCGTCGTCGAGCGTGCGCCGACGCCGGCCTTGTTCAAGCAGATGCGGATGCCCTACACCGAGGCACTCCTCGCCGCGCTGCCGAAGCTCGACGTCGCGCCGCACACGCCGTTGCCGGCGATTTCGGGACGTCCGCCCGATCCGACCCGGCCGCTCAAGGGCTGCTCGTTCTCGCCGCGCTGCCGTTATTCCGCCGGGCGCTGCACCACCGAAAAGCCCCGGCTCAGCCCGGCTGAGACGCAAGAGCATCTCTATGCCTGCTTCCATCCGATCGCCGCGGGGGTAGGCGCATGATGTTGCAGACCGCATCCGATCCGCTGATGAAAGTGGAAAACCTCGTCGTCGAATATTCGGTGGGGGGCAAGACCATCCATGCCGTGTCCGATGTCAGCCTCGAGATCGCGCGCGGCGAGACGCTGGGGCTGGTCGGCGAATCCGGCTGCGGCAAGTCCACTCTCGGCCGCGCCGTGCTGCAATTGCGCCAGGCCGTCTCGGGCAAGGTGCTGTTCGACGGCCACGATCTCACCACCCTGAAGGGCGAGTCGCTGCGCAAGATGCGCCGGCGCGTGCAGCTGATCTTTCAGGACCCGATCGCATCGCTCAACCCGCGGCGGCGGATCGGCGATATCGTCGCCGAGCCGCTGATGATCGCGGGCGTCAAGGACCCCGAGGAGCGCAAGCGGCGCGTCGACGAGGTGCTGTCGGCGGTCGGCCTCGATCCGGCGCTGGTGAGCGGGCGGCAGCCGCATGAATTCTCCGGCGGACAGTGCCAGCGCATCTGCATCGCGCGCTCGCTGGTGCTCAATCCGGAATTCGTGATCTGCGACGAACCGGTGTCCGCGCTCGACGTTTCAATTCGTGCCCAGATCCTCAATCTGCTGGAGGAGATGAAGGCGCGCTACGGCCTGACCCTGCTGTTCATCGCCCACGACCTCGCGGTGGTGAAGGCGGTCTCAGATCGCGTTGCGGTGATGTATCTCGGCCGGCTTTGCGAGGTCGGTCCGTCGGAGCAGCTGTTTGCCCGGCCGGCGCATCCCTATACCGCGCTGCTCATCGAAGCGATCCCGGTGCCAGATCCGGACGTCCGTCCGACCCAGAGCGTGCCGGTCGGCGAGCCGCCGTCGCCGATCGCCCCGCCCTCCGGCTGTCGCTTCCGCACCCGCTGCCCGCGGGCCGATGCGCGCTGTGCCGGCGAGGTGCCGGAACTGCGCGTGGTGGCGCCCGGCCAGTTCGCGGCTTGCCATCACCCGCTGATCTGAATAGGCCTTGGCCCTTCGAACGAGCTGCATGGCGGCTTGCTCGAAAATGGGGTCATGAGCGTTTGTCCCGCGCGGGCAGGCGTGGCAAGGTCCGCGCAAGAACAAGCTTCGGGAGAACAGCGATGAAGAGTTTCCAGGTCGTCGATTTCAACGCCCCCTTGAAAGAGGTCGATCATCCGACACCGCAGCCGTCGGGCACGCAGGTCTTGATCAAGGTCAAGGCCGCCGGCGTCTGCCACAGCGACCTGCACATCTGGGAAGGCGGTTATGATCTCGGCCATGGCCGCAAGCCGCTGTCGCTGAAGGATCGCGGCGTCTCGCTGCCGCGCACGATGGGCCATGAGACGGTCGGCGAGATCATCGCCTTCGGCCCCGATGTCAAGGATGCCGACAAGGGCGGCCTCAAGGTCGGCGACGTAACATTGGCCTATCCCTGGCTCGGCTGCGGCAAATGTCCGACCTGCGTCGGCGGCGACGAGAACATGTGCGCGATCAAGCCGAATGCGCTCGGCGTCTATTGCGACGGCGGCTACGCCGATCACATGACGGTGCCGCATCCGAAATATCTGCTCGACCTCAAGGGGCTCGATCCGGTCACGGCCGCGCCTTACGCCTGCTCGGGTGTCACGACCTACAGCGCACTGAAGAAGGTCGAGAAGGACCTCGACACGCCGATCGTGATCTTCGGCGCCGGCGGTCTCGGCCTGATGGCGCTCTCGCTCTTGAAGGCGATGGGCGGCAAGGGCGCGATCGTGGTCGACATCGACGCCAGGAAGCGTGAGGCGGCTGAGGCCGCCGGCGCGCTCGCGACCGTCGACGGCAAGGCGCCCGACGCGCTGGAGCAGCTGATCAAGAAGGCGGGCCAGCCGATCCGCGCCGCGATCGATCTGGTCGGCAACGCCCAGACCTCGCAGCTCGGTTTCGACTGCCTGACCAAGGGCGGCAAGCTCGTGATCGTCGGCCTGTTCGGCGGTGGCGCGACCTGGGCACTGCCGCTGATCCCGATCAAGGCCGTCACCATCCAGGGCAGCTATGTCGGCAATCTCAGGGAGACGCAGGAGTTGCTCGACCTCGTGCGGACCAAGAAGATTCCGGCGATCCCGGTCACGCCGATGCCGCTGGCCAAGGCGAACGAGGCGCTGACCAATCTGCAGAAGGGCCAGCTGGTCGGACGCGCCGTGCTGACGCCGTAACTGCCACCGCCGTCATTGCGAGCGAAGCGAAGCAATCCATCTCTCCGCTTGCCGCGACGTGGATTGCTTCGTCGCTTCGCTCCTCGCAACGACGGCCGGTCCTTTCTCATTTGTTCTGAGGAATCCCCATGTCCGCCAACGACGCACTTCACATCGCAGTTCTCGGTGGCGACGGCATCGGCCCCGAGGTGATGGCGCCGGCACTTGAAGTGCTGCGCAAGATCGAGGCGTCGGCCGGCCTCAAATTCCGCTTCACCGAGGCGGCGGCCGGCGCGGGACATTACAAGGAAACCGGCAAGTCGATGCCGGAGAGCACGATCCGGCTGTGCGAGGAGGCCGATGCGATCCTGCTCGGAGCCTGCGGCCTGCCGTCGGTGCGCTACCCCGACAACACCGAGATCGCGCCGCAGATCGAATTGCGCGTGATCTTCGATCTCTATGCGGGCGTGCGGCCCGCGCGATTGATCCCGGGCGTGGCGAGCACGATCGTCGGCGCCGATCAGAAGGGCATCGACCTGGTCGTGATCCGGGAATCGACCGAAGGCCTGTTCGCCTCGATGGGCAAGGGCGTCGTCACCGAGGGCGAGGCGCGCGAGACGATGGTGATCACGCGCCGCACCTCCGAGCGGCTGTTCGAGTTCTCGTTCCGGCTTGCCGAACGCCGCAAGGCGCGCGGCAAGGTCAATGGCGGGCTGACCTGCGTCGACAAGGCAAACGTGTTCAAGGCGTTCGCGTTCTTCCGCAGCATCTTCGACGAGACCGCGAAGCGCCATCCCGACGTCAGGGCCGACCACCTCTACATCGACGCGACCGCGGCCGCGCTGGTGAAGCGTCCATGGGATTTCGACGTCATGGTCACCGAGAACATGTTCGGCGACATCCTGTCCGATCTCACCGCCGGCCTGATCGGCGGCATGGGTATGGCACCGTCGGCCGACATTGGCGATCGCTACGCCGTTTTTCAACCGTGTCACGGCACGGCGCCCGACATCATGGGGCAGGGCAAGGCCAACCCGACCGCGATGATCCTGTCGGCTGCGATGATGCTGGACTGGCTCGCCGACAAGCACGGTCTCGAAGGCGCAGCGGAAGCCGGCGAGCGAATCGAGCGCGCGGTCGACAAGGTCTACGCCGGCGGCATCAAGCCGTTCGAGTTCGGCGGCAGCAACGGCACCGCCGATGTCGCGAAGGCCGTGCTGGCGGCGCTCTAGTGCAGAAAAGGCGAAGGGGCCGAAGCCCCCTCGCTGACATCAGCGCCGGTGCCCGCCGTGATGTCCGCCGCCGTGATGGCCACCACCATGATGTCCGCCGTGATGACCGTGCCCGTGATGATGATGGCGCGGATAGTAGTGCGGACGATGATGCCATCCGTGATGGCGCGGTCCGTAGCCATAGCCCGGCTGCCAGTAGCAACGGCCCCAGCGATCGCAGACCTGGCGCACCTTGTCGACATTGGACGTTTCGCCTGCGATGTGGCCGGCCTGTGGAAGCCCGTTCGGCATCGCCGATGCCGCGCCGGACATCAACGCCGCGCTTCCGAGCGCGGCCAGTCCAATAACGGCAAGCTTGATATTCATTGAGATCTCCTTGGTTGAAGCCTGAAAACGTCTGTGTGGCCGCTTCGTTGCTGCGACAAAAAAGACAGGCACGTGCACTCGGTTCTGGCGACGCCGGTTCAACGCAGGAAATGCGGGAGTTGTGAGGTCACTCCGTGCGCGGGCGACAATTGGCCGCGCGACACAATGGCGAGGCGCAAACAAAACGTGGCGACGTTTGGTTGCGCTTCGCGGAAACGCGCTCTACTGCGTGGGCAGCGGATGTGCGGCGGCCTTGTTGAAGAAGGCAGCTTCCTCGGCGGTGGCTTCGAGGAGTTGCTCGTCCTGGTCGTAGACGTCGTTGCGGAACTGGATGGTTCGGTCCTTCGTCATCCACGCCGTGAGGTAGACCCAGGCCACCGGCACCTTCTTCAGCATGCGGACGTCCTGACGCTCTCCGGTGGCGATCGCGGCATCGATGGTAGCGCGGGTCCACTGCGGCTGGTCTTTCAGCAACCATGCCGCGAGATCGCGGACATTGTCGACGCGCGAGCAGCCATGCGAATCGAAGCGATAGTCGTCGTTGAACAGGCTGTGCTGATTGGTGTCGTGCATGTAGACCGAATATGAGTTCGGCATGTCGATCTTGACCGCGCCGAGCGCATTCCATGCGCCGCTCTGCTGACGCACCGTGACGTTCGGCGCGTGATCGCCGGACCAGTCGACCGAACGCGGATCAATCGGGTTGTCGTGAGCGTCGAGCACGTCCATGTGCATGCGCGACAGGTAGGTCGGATCCCTACGCATATGCGCCGCGATCTCCGTCTTCGTGATCGATGACGGCACCGTCCAGGTCGGATTGAGGATGACGTCGGTGATCTCGGACGTCAGCGTTGGTGAGGGTTTCTCGGTCTTGCCAACGATCACGCGGTAGCGCCGCACGACCTTGTTGTCCTCGACGGCCTCGGCGAAAGTGGCGGGAATGTTGACTACGACATAGCGCTGCCCAAACTGGAAATCCATCTGGCCGAGCCGCTCAAGCGAGGCCTCGAGCTGCTTGATCCGATTCTGCACGGGAACGTTGAGCGTAGTCAGCGTCCGCGGCGTCACCGTGCCGGTCGCTGCGAGCCCGTGGCGCGTCTGGAAGTGCTTCACCGCGTCGGCCAGGACTTCATCATAGGCGCCGGCGGCCTTGTCGGTGGCAAGGTCGCCGGTGATGATCAGACGCTTGCGCAACAGATCGTCATTGACGCCCTGCACGCCCAACGCAAATTTTGCGTCCGCGGGGATCGTGGGCCAACCGCCGTGGGCGGCGAGATCGGAATAGCTCTTCACCACGTCGCGAATGCGTTGTGCGCTGCCTTGGTCGTAGGTCGGCTCGCGCGACAACGCGAGCGCGGCAGCCGATCGCGTTTCCGCGACCGATGCCGACGCGGCCGGCTTGGCCTGGCCCGGCTGGGTGGCCGCCGGCGCCGCAGGCGGCAGCGCATGATGTGGCGGGACCGTCGCAGCCGGGCCGGGCGCGCCCGCGGTTTGGGCGAATGCCGGTAGAGCCGCAAGCATCGTGGCTACGACGACGAGTGTCACTCTCTGCATATCTCGATTCTCCGGACTGCGTCGCTTGCGCGAAAAATGGAAAGGCAGCGCGTTCGTTCGGAGGTGATGATCTATCCCGAGACCGTTGCGTCTTGATTAAGTTTTGGTTGCTGTCGGAACGTTACCGCAACTGTCCTACCCGCCCGGGGTCGCCGCCATCGTGGGCATCGCGGCCGCACGACCTTGCGGCGAACATCAACGCGGAGATCGCTCGCTCGTTGTGCCGAAGCCGGGGGCACAGACCTGGCGGCGCCGAACGGACAATGAAAAAGCGCTGCCATCGCCGATGGCAGCGCCTTGACATCTTCCCGGCTGGACCGTCGCGTGCGCGTAGCGGTCGCGGCGAGCGGCCCAACGGCCGATCCGTGCTGCGGCGTGGTGGATCGCGTTCGCGGCGTCGCGACCCGTTCCGCGCTCAGTCTTCGTTGGCGGCGATCGATTCCATCAGCGACACTAGCTGGCGCTGCACGGTCTGATCCTTGATCTTGCTGTAGGCGCGCAGCAACCGGAGGCTGAACGCGCTGTCGAGGAACAGCAGGCTCTCGACTTCGCGGGCCTTGTTGTCGCCGTCGTAGAAGAAGGTAACCGGCACATCGAGCGCGGTCGCGATCTGCTGCAGGCGGGCGGCGCCGACACGGTTGACGCCCTTCTCGTACTTCTGGACCTGCTGGAAGCTGACGCCGAGCTTGTCGCCGAGTTCGGCCTGCGAGATCTTCTGCTCGACACGGCGCAGGCGAATCCGTTTGCCCAACTCGATGTCCGGCTTGCCGGCGCTGCGCTGCTTCATCTTCTTTGCTGCTGATCTGTTCATTCTTGTGACCCGTCCTTCAAATCGAGAATCCCTGGCCCGGTCGGGTCAGGGACACATTGATGATGTACCGCGTTAAGCTCGAGTGGATCGTCAGTTCGTCTGAACTACGAAATCCAAGAAGATCGCGGGATGGTATCCAAACGCATTTGCGCGTTCGAAGCACCCTAGTACCGACTCGATCGACTACCTGAAGTCGACCGCGCCAAGGTGTCTATCGACACCCCGCCCTCTACATTTGGCAAAATATTGACCAAACTACAACTAGCGCGAGTTTGATCGACACAGATTTTGCGCGCATGCTTACTGGGCGGCAATTCACTGTGCCCGTAGTTCTACGGGCAACTATATTGTACGGGCGTCCTTGCATGGATGCAACCCCAGCTAGTGCAGCCTGAGGTCGCGGAGATGGCCCCCGGTTGCTTGACTGAATCGCCGTCGATGCGAAAAGTTTGACGTAAGTCCAAGTCAGGCTTTCGGAATGTTGCTGGACAATTGCCCAAAAGTTCTCGATCATCTGGAACAAATGTGCGCCTACGAGAAGCCGGCGAACTCTGGCGGGAGAGGCAAATGAAGCGGAAGAGGGAAAGACCTCGACTCTACCTCGCGGCTTCGGGAGTGGAAGATATGCCGGTCGCAAATACGGAAGAACGGTTGCTGGCGCTGCTCGCAACCCTCGAAGAATGTCAGACCTTTCTGACCGACCGGGCAAATACCGAGACGGCGCGGCTGCTGTCGCTTGCGATGCTCGAGCTTCGGATGGAACTGCACAAGGTGACGGATTCCGAGCTCAAGGCACTGTGCGACATGATCGCGTCGGACGAGCCGGTGCAGGAACCGACCACCCGGCAACTGCCGCCGTATCTGAGGCTGATCAAGTAAGCCCGCGCCCCGCGCCAGGCGCGGGACGCTGTTGTACCTGTGCTGCGTGTGGCTTTAGCCCGCAGTCACGTCAACCGCATCGGCGCCTTCGAGCACGCGCCGGGCCTTGTCCCGGTCCAGGTCACCTTCCCATGCCGCGACCACGACGGTGGCAACGCAGTTGCCGATCAAATTGCCGACTGCGCGCGCCATGCCGATGAACCAGTCGACCGAGAGCACCAGCACGAGGCCGATCGCCGGGATGCTCGGCACGGCGTTGAGCGTCGCCGCCAGGATGACGATCGCCGAGCCCGGCACGCCATGCGCGCCCTTCGAGGTGATCAGCGATACGCCGAGCACCAGCAGCAAGTCGCCGAACGACAGCGGCGTGTTGGTCGCCTGCGCGATGAACACGACCGCAAGCGTCAGATAGATCGAGAAGGCATCGAGGTTGAAGGAGTAGCCGGTCGGAATCACGAGGCCGACCACCGAATCCTTGGCGCCGAAATGCTCCAGCTTGCGCATCACCTGCGGCAGCACCGCGTCGGAGGATGCGGTCGCGACCACGATCGTCAGCTCCTCGCGCAGGTAGCCGAGGAACTTGAGGATGTTGATGCCGGCAAGCGCCATCACGCCGCCGAGCACGCCGAGCACGAAGATCGCGACCGACACGTAGAACAGCGCGACCAGCGACAGCAGCTGCTTCAACGAACCGACGCCGTATTTGCCGACCGTATAGGCGACGGCGCCGAGCACGCCGATCGGCGCGAAGCGCACGATCAGGCCCATGGCGCGGAACAGCACGGTCGAGACGGCGTCGATGAAGGAGGATATACGCTCGCCCTTCTCGCCGCCGACCAGCGCCAGGCTGACGCCGAAGATGATGGCGAAGAACAACACCTGCAGCACGTCGTTGCGCGACAGCGCGTCGAACGAGGTGGTCGGAATGATGTTGAGCAGGAAGCTGCCGATGCCTTCACCCTTCAGCTTCTGTGCGTTGCTGGCGTAGTTGCCGAGCGCCTTGGCGTCCAGCGTCGAGGTGTCGATGTTCATGCCGTGACCAGGCCCGAACAGATAGGCCAGGATCAATCCGACCACGAGCGCGACCGTCGTCATCGCCTCGAAATAGACCAGCGCCTTGACGCCGACGCGTCCGACCTTCTTGAGGTCGCCGGCGCCCGCGATGCCGTGCACCACGACGCAGAACACGATCGGCGCCACGATCATCGAGATCAGCTTCAGGAACGCATCGCTGAAGATCTTCAGCCCGATCGCGAAATCGGGCGCGGCCATGCCGATGACGATGCCGAGCAGCAGCGCGACGAGCACCTGCACGAACAGTGATGTGTAAAGCGGCTTTCGTGCCACGGTAACTTCCGCTGCGACGGTCGACATGAACTTCCCCCTGTTTCTTGCCGGTGTTCTTGCCGGCCGAACCCGCCCCATCTTAGCAACTTGCGTGCCAAGATGTCGCAGGATCGGGCACCATTTGCCCGGTCACCCGCCGGGTTCGAGGGTGCTGGTCACGGTGTAGACGACGCCATGGGGCAGGAAATCGACCGTGGCCTCGCCGCCGAGCTGGTCGCGGGCGCTGCGCTCGATCAGCCGGGAGCCGAAGCCGCGCTGGACCGGCGCGACGACGGGCGGGCCACCGGCCTCGGTCCAGATCATCCGGAGCTTCGGTCCGGGGCTTTCCTGCAGGATCTCCCAGTCCAGCGTCACCGTGCCGGTGTCGTTGGACAGCGCGCCATATTTGGCGGCGTTGGTCGCCATCTCGTGCAGGAGCATCGACAGCACCAAAGCGAGCCGGGGCGACAGCGGCACGCGCGGCCCGAACATCTTGACCCGCTCGGCCGCGTTGTTCAGCAGATACGGCCGCAGCACGCGGCTGACCACGTCCTGCAGGTCTGAGCCCTGCCATTTGTCGGTCGAGAGCAGATTGTGCGCCTCGGCGAGCGCGCCGAGCCGGCCTTCGAATTTCTCGCGCTCGGCGCGGCTCGCGCTGCGGAAGGTCTGGGTGGCGATCGATTGCAGGATCGCCAGCGTATTCTTGACGCGGTGGTTGAGCTCCTCGATCAGGAGATCGTGCAGCATCTCGCCGCGCGCGATCGTGGTCGCCATCCGCAAGGCAAAGCCGAGGCCGACCATGAGCAGGACGCCGCCGATCACGCTGGTGATCGACAGGGTGCGTAACAGCGGCCCCACCAGCGAATTCTCGGCGATGCCGGCGGCGACGGTCCAGCCGGTGATGCGCGAGCGGGTAAAGCCGGTGATCAGCGCCACGCCTTCGAGCGAGACGGTCGGCAGTGTCGCCTCGCTGCGGCGGAACATCTCGGCGAACAGCGTTGGCGATGCGCGCTGGCCGATCGTCGCCTGCGGATTCGGCACCCGCGCAAGGTTGACGCCGTCGCTGTCGAAGATCGAGATGGTCCAGTCCTGGTTCAGGCGCTGCTTCTCGATGATGGCCTGGAAGACGTCGATCGGCGGGCTGAAGGAGATGTCGTAGAGCACCTCGCCGTCGCGGATCACCGGCACCTCGACGGTGATGATCAGGCGCTGTTTCACCGCGCCGAAGAACAGGTCGGAGTATTGCGGCTGCCGGGTGGTGAACACCTTCTCGACGATCTCGAGATTGTTGCGCGGCGGCAGGCTCGCGGTATCGGATGTCAGCGAGGAGAACACCTGGCGTCCGCTGCGGTCGGCCACCAGGATCACGCCGTCCTTGCCATACTGGTCGAGGAAGCCGGCCGCGACGCGGCGAAAATTGCCGAAGTCGCTGTTGCGCAGCGAGTTGGTCAGCGCCAGCACCTGCAGCCCACCGGTCATGCGCTGCATTTCCGCGTCGAGCAGCAGGCGGACACTGCGCGCCGTCTCCAGCACGCGCTGCGTGGCGGCCTGGCGGTCCCGCTGATAATTGTGGAAGACGATGCCGACCGCGAAAACGATCAGCGGCAACATCGTTCCCGCGAGCAGAAGCGCGAGACGCACTGGCAGTGTCAGTTTCGGCACGAAGTCCCCGGGTCGATGCCCATTTGCTGTGAGCCTAGGGGAGGCGGGAAATGTCCGCCAAAGGAAATAGCTTGATATCGGAAAGGTTCCGCGGCGCCATGATGCTCAAACGAGGTGTGCGCCGCGGAATAGCTTGGCCTGAAAGGCCTTGGGGTCAGAGATTGCTCTCGGTGATCGCGGCGTAGACCATGGTGCGCAGCTCGCGCCGTAGCGGATACGCGCTCGACGGCAGCACCTGGGTCATGAAGATCGTGATCAGCTCTTCCGCCGGGTCGATGAAGAACGACGTCGTCGCGGCGCCGCCCCAGTTGAATTCGCCCGGGCTGCCCGCGATCAGCGTCTGCGCCGGGTGCATGGTGACGGCGAAGCCGAGGCCGAAGCCGATGCCGTTATAGGCGGCTTCGGCGAACATCGAGCGCGACATCGCCGGCAGGTCGACGCCGCCGGGCAGATGGTTGGAGGCCATCAGCTTCAGCGTCTTCGGGCCGAGCAGCCTGACGCCGCCGAGCTCGCCGCCATTGAGCAGCGCCCGGCAGAAGGTCAGGTAGTCGGCCGCGGTCGAACACAGTCCGCCGCCGCCCGAGACCAGCGAAGGCGGCGACAGGAACGAGCTGGTGGTCGGATCGTCCTGTAGCGTCAGCGTGCCCTTGCGCTCGGCGGCGAGCGGGTTGAAGCCGCCCTGCGGATCGGCCGAATAGCAGGCGGCAAAGCGGTGGACCTTGCCTGAGGGTACGAAGAAGTCGGTGTCGTTCATGCCGAGCGGCTTGAAGATGCGCTCCTTGAGGAACTGCTCGAACGGCTGGCCTGAGATCTTGCCGACGAGATAGCCGAGCACGTCGGTCGAGACCGAGTAATTCCAGGCTTCGCCCGGGGAGAACTCCAGCGGGATCTTCGCCAGATCCTCGATCATGCTGTCGAGCGTACCGGCCTTGATGACCTCGCCGATCTTCTTCTCGCGATAGGCGGCGTCGACGTTGGAGCGCTGCTGGAAGCCGTAGGTGAGCCCCGAGGTGTGGCGCAAGAGGTCGACGATCTCCATCGGCCGGGTGGGCGATCGGGTCAGGAAGGCCGGTGCGTTGCCGGCGACGAACACGCCGAGGTTCTTCCATTCCGGAATGTATTTGGCGACCGGCTCGTCGAGCGCGACCTTGCCTTCCTCGACCAGCATCATGAAGGCGACCGACGTGATCGGCTTGGTCATCGAATAGATGCGGAAGATGGTGTCGTCCTTGACCGGCACCTTGCGCTCGAGATCGGCAAAGCCCTGGACGGTCGAATGCACGATCTTGCCGCGGCGGTAGATCAGGACCTGCGTGCCGGGAAAGCGGCCGGCATCGATGTAGCGGCTCTTCAGATGCGCTTCGAGGCGGTTGAGGGCGATGGTCGACATTCCCGCGGATTCGGGCGAGGCAGGCGTGGGGGCTAACATCGGGCATTTTCTCCGGCTGGCGAGGCAGCCTTGATAGCCGAAAAGTGTCCGTTTCACCATTCCGCCGCCGCTTACCGGCATTGGGCCGGTGGTGTACGGTCGCCCCTGCAATCGCGCCCCCGAGGGAAACGCCGAGATGACCCAGTTCAACGAAACCGAGCTCACCACCGCCGTGATCCGCAGCTTCGACCAGACGCCCGATCCGCGGGCCAAGTTCCTGCTGCAGGAACTGGTGAAGTCGCTGCACGACTATGTGCGCAGAACCGATCTCATCTTCGAGGAGTGGGACCACGCGATCGGCTTCCTGACCCGCACCGGGCAGAAGTGCACCGACATCCGCCAGGAATTCATCCTGCTGTCCGACGTGCTCGGCGTGTCGATGCTGGTCGATGCGGTCAATCACAGGGATCGCGACGGCGCGACCGAGACCACGGTGCTCGGCCCGTTCTATGTCGGCGAGCACAAGGTGACGCCGCACGGCACCGACATCTCGGCGAGCCTGCCCGGCGAGCGCATGTTCGTGCAGAGCCGCGTCACCGACCTCGACGGCAAACCGCTGGCCAATGTGCCGGTCGATGTTTGGCACGCGGATGACGACGGGTTCTATGACTCGCAGAAGCCGAGCTATGCCACCGAAGGCCCGTCCTCGCGGGCGCGCTTCATCACCGACGCGGATGGCCGCTTCTTCTTCCGCACCATCGTGCCGTGCAGCTATCCGATCCCGACCGACGGTCCGGTCGGGCAGATGATCACACAGACCAACCGTCATCCGATGCGGCCGGCGCATGTGCACTTCCTGGTCAACGCCAAGGGCTACGAGCCGCTGATCACGCATGTGTTCGTCGAAGGCGACAAGTACATCGACTCCGATGTCGTGTTCGGCGTGAAGGACGAACTGATCGCCAAGGTCGAACGGCGCACCGATCCCGTGATGCCCGACGGGCAGCGATCGGATGGGCCGTGGAGCCTGATGACCTACGAATTCCACGTGAAGCCCGGTGGAGGAATGGCGCCCGCGCCGCTCGGCACCAAGGTCAGCGAGGACGCCTGATCGCTATCGTCCAAACGCTCTGCTCAATTGATGTGCGGCGCACAAAAATTGGGCGGAGCGCATTTTTTGGCAGCGCACGGAGACACCGTGCGCGCTGCGACAAGTTGCGCAAAACATTGCACTAAAATCGATTTTTGCGCTGCGGTAGCTTGGCATGAGGCTTGAATAGTCAAGTGCCGACGCCATTGAAGCCGTCCCTCGAGGCCACCCCCATCGGATTTCTGACGCCGCCAGACCGGGCGCATCCCCGGTGCATGCCCTTTTGCGCCCTGCGCGCGTCGCCACCCGATGGACGGTGCTCGACGCAAAGACGCAACGCCGCAACGCAAAGGACGACCGATGACCAAGCCCAGCAACACGCCCCCGAGCCGTGCGATCAGCCGTCGCCGGCTCCTGAAGGCAACCGGCGGCGCCGCCGCGCTGCTCGCCGCAGCCAAGCTGAACTTTCCCGCGGGTGCATTCGCGCAAGGCGCGGGCCCGGAAGTGAAGGGCGCCAAGCTCGGCTTCATCGCGCTCACCGATGCCTCGCCGCTGTTCGTCGCCAAGGAGAAGGGCATCTTCGCCAAATACGGCATGCCCGACGTCGAGGTGCAGAAGCAGGCCTCGTGGGGCACCACGCGCGACAACCTCGTGCTCGGCTCCGAGGGCAACGGCATCGACGGCGCGCATATCCTGACCCCGATGCCGTATCTGATCTCGGCCGGCAAGGTGACGCAGAACAATCAGCCGACGCCGATGTACATCATGGCGCGGCTCAATCTGAACGGCCAGTGCATCTCGGTCGCCAAGGAATATGCCGATCTCAAGGTCGGCATCGACACCGCGCCGTTCAAGGCGGCGCTGGACAAGAAGAAGGCCTCGGGCAAGGCGGTGAAGGCTGCGATGACCTTTCCCGGCGGCACGCATGATCTCTGGATTCGCTACTGGCTCGCCGCCGGCGGCATCGATCCCGACAAGGACATCGAGACCATCGTGGTGCCGCCGCCGCAGATGGTGGCCAACATGAAGGTCGGCACGATGGACTGCTTCTGCGTCTGCGAGCCGTGGAATCTGCAGCTGATCCATCAGGACATCGGCTACACCGCGATCACCACAGGCGAACTCTGGGACAAGCATCCGGAGAAGTCGTTCGGCCTGCGTGCTGCCTGGGTCGACAAGAACCCGAAGGCCGCGAAGGCGCTGCTGATGGCGGTGATGGAGGCCCAGCAGTGGTGCGAGAAGATGGAGAACCGCGAGGAGACCGCGGCGATCTGCGCCAAGCGGCAGTGGATCAACTGTCCGGTCGAGGACATCACCGATCGCATGAAGGGCAAGTTCGACTACGGCACCGGCCGCGTGGTCGAGAACTCGCCGCAGCAGATGCGGTTCTGGAGCGACAACGCCTCCTATCCCTATCAGAGCCACGACCTCTGGTTCCTGACCGAGGACATCCGCTGGGGCAAGTACGAGGCGGGTTTCGACACCAAGGCGCTGATCGCCAAGGTCAACCGCGAGGATCTCTGGAAGGAGGCCGCCAAGGAGCTCGGCGTATCGGACATTCCAACCTCGACCTCGCGCGGCAAGGAGACCTTCTTCGACGGCAAGGTGTTCGATCCCGCCGATCCCGCCGCCTACCTGAAATCCCTGTCTATCAAGCGTGTCGACGTCTGAGCCCCCATAGGGCCGCGCTCTTGCATGGCCCGTTCTTCGACCACGGAGATTGTCTGTCAATGTCGATGCCTGCCATGAAGACCGAAATGCCGGCGGTCGTGACCCCGCCGGCCGCTACCGCGGCGCCGGTCGTGACCATGACGCCGAAGCGCGCGCCGCGCGCCGCGGCCTACGCCAGGATGGCGAAGGAGACCGCCGCACGTGTCGTGCCGCCGCTGATCGTGGTCGCGCTGCTGCTGGTGGTGTGGGAGTTGATCTGCCGGCGCGCCGGCTCCAGCCTGCCGCCGCCGTCAAAGGTGTTCAAGGACACCAGGGAGCTGATCCTCGATCCGTTCTTCGACCATGGCGGCATCGACAAGGGCCTGTTCTGGCACCTCTCCGCCAGTCTGCAGCGTGTCGCTTACGGCTTCTCGCTGGCGGCGGTCGCCGGCATCGCGCTCGGCACGCTGGTGGGCCAGTCGGTCTGGGCGATGCGCGGGCTCGATCCGCTGTTCCAGGTATTGCGCACGATTCCGCCGCTCGCCTGGCTGCCGTTGTCGCTCGCCGCGTTCCGCGACGGCCAGCCCTCGGCGATCTTCGTCATCTTCATCACCTCTGTGTGGCCGATCATCATCAACACCGCGGTCGGCATCCGCAACATCCCGCAGGACTACCGCAACGTCGCGGCCGTCGTGCAGCTCAATCCGCTCGAGTTCTTCACCAAGATCATGATCCCGGCGGCCGCGCCCTACATGTTCACCGGCCTGCGCATCGGCATCGGCCTGTCCTGGCTCGCGATCGTCGCCGCGGAAATGCTGATCGGCGGCGTCGGCATCGGCTTCTTCATTTGGGACGCGTGGAATTCCTCGCATATCAGCGAAATCATCCTGGCGCTGTTCTATGTCGGCATCATCGGCTTCGTGCTCGACCGCCTCATTGCGGGGCTGGGCAAGGTCGTGACCCGCGGCACGGCTGCGAACTGAGGGACAAGTCATGCAGGCCTATCTGAAGCTCGATCACATCGACAAAGTCTTCACCCGCGGCAACGCCACCACGGAGGTGCTGAAGGACATCAATCTGACGATCGAGAAGGGCGAATACGCCTCGATCATCGGCCACTCCGGCTGCGGCAAGTCGACCCTGCTCAACATCGTTGCCGGCCTCACCGGCGCCACCAATGGCGGCGTGCTGCTGGAGAACCGCGAGGTCAATTCGCCGGGGCCGGATCGCGCCGTGGTGTTCCAGAACCACAGCCTGCTGCCATGGCTGACCGTCTACGAGAACGTCAAGCTCGGCGTCGACAAGGTGTTTGCAAGAACCAAGAGCAGGGCGGAGCGCGACGCCTGGGTGATGCACAATCTCAGCCTGGTGCAGATGGCGCATGCCAGGGACAAACGGCCAGGCGAGATCTCGGGCGGCATGAAGCAGCGCGTCGGCATCGCGCGAGCGCTGGCGATGGAGCCGAAGGTGCTGCTGCTCGACGAGCCGTTCGGTGCGCTCGACGCACTGACCCGGGCGCATCTGCAGGACTCGGTGATGGCGCTGCACCAGAAGCTCGGCAACACCATCCTGATGATCACCCACGACGTCGACGAGGCCGTGCTGCTGTCGGACCGCATCGTGATGATGACCAACGGCCCGAGCGCGCGGATCGGCGAGGTGCTCGAGGTGCCCTTGGCGCGTCCGCGCAAGCGGCTCGAGCTCGCGACCAACGCAGGCTATCTGAAGTGCCGGCAGCGCGTGCTCGAATTCCTCTATGAGCGACACAGCTTCGTCGAGGCGGCATGATGGCCACGCCAGCGGCAAGCGTTTCCGCTTTGAACCGAAACGCCGGATGCGGCTACCAATGCTCGCATTTTGAAAACTCATTTCAGAGCTCATTTCAGAACCGAGGAGAGTTGAGATGAATCCGGCCCAAATCAAGCTGGTTCAGGAAAGCTTTGGCAAGGTCGCGCCGATCTCGGAGCAGGCTGCGGTGATATTCTACGATCGTTTGTTCGAAGTCGCGCCCGCCGTGAAGGCGATGTTTCCCGCGGACATGAAAGAGCAGCGTAAGAAGTTGATGACGACGCTCGCCGTCGTCGTCAACGGGCTGAGCAATCTCGATACGATCCTGCCGGCCGCGAGTGCACTCGCCAAGCGTCATGTCAGCTATGGGGCCAAGCCCGAGCATTATCCGGTGGTCGGCGGCGCGTTGTTGTGGACCTTGGAGAAGGGGCTCGGCGAAGCCTGGACGCCCGACGTCGCCGCCGCATGGACCGCGGCCTATGGCACGCTGTCCGGCTACATGATTGCGGAAGCCTATGGCAGCCCGCAGGCGGCGGAGTAGGGTTCAACGCTGACGCTTGCCACGCGTCTATCCCCGTCATTGCGAGCGAAGCGATGCAATCCATGCCTCCGCTTGATGAGGGATGGATTGCTTCGTCGCTATCGCTCCTCGCAATGACGGAGAGAACGCTCTATGGTCGCCCCGTTCCGCCAACGGGTGAACCAAGAAAATGATGTACCTGGAAACGCCGCCGAAGCTGATCCCGACCGAGATATTCTCCGCCGTGCCCGCCGAATTCCGCCGCAAGGTGGCGAGCGAATGGGCCGACGCCAACCGGCCGGGCGCGGTGACCGATTGCTTCATCGAGGGACCGTCATTCGACGCCGACGGCAATCTCTACATCGTCGACATTCCGTTCGGCCGCATCTTCAGGATCGCACCGGACAAGTCATGGTCGCAGGTCGCCGAATACGACGGCTGGCCGAACGGGCTGAAGATCGATCCGATGGGCCGCATCCTGATCGCCGATTATCGGCACGGATTGATGGAGCTCGATGCCGGGTCCGGCGATGTCACGCCGCTGCTGCGTTCGCGCAATTCGGAATCGTTCCGCGGCTGCAACGACCTGCACATCGCCTCGAACGGCGACGTATATTTCACGGATCAAGGCCAGACCGGCCTGCACGATCCGACCGGCCGGGTCTATCGGCTGCGGGTGAACGGCGCGCTCGACTGCCTGATCGACACCGGCATCAGCCCGAACGGCTTGGTGCTCGACCCGCACGAGGCGGTGCTGTTCGTCGCCATGACGCGCGACAATGCGGTCTGGCGCGCGCCCTTCATGAAGGACGGCAGCGTCTCCAAGGTCGGGCGCTTCTGCTCGCTGTTCGGCCCGAGCGGGCCCGACGGCATGACGATGGACAAGGCCGGGCGGCTGTTCGTCGCGCACGCGTCGCTCGGCCATGTCTTCGTGTTCGCACCGAACGGCGAGTGCATCGCGCGGATCAAGTCCTGCGCGGGACAGAGCTGCACCAATGTCGCGATCGGCGGCGCCAACCGCGACCGCCTCTACATCACGGAATCGGTGACGGGTTCGGTGCTGGTCGCCGATATCAGCGGGCTCGGCTAGGCCGTGGCGTCCGTGCTGGAATGTAGCGCGACGATGTGAAGACATCATCGCTCGTTTCCTTTATTGTTCTATGTGGGGCGAGAATACGAACCCACGCAGAACGAGGCGATCGTGCAGACAAAAAAATTCGGCAACAACGGCCCGCAGGTCTCGGTGATCGGGCAGGGCACCTGGTATCTCGATCGCGGGGACCGCAAGGCGGCCGTTGCAGCGCTGAAGCGCGGCATCGATGCCGGCATGACGCACATTGACACCGCCGAGATGTATGGCGACGCCGAGCTCGTGATCGCGGATGCCATCACCGGCCGCCGCGACGGGCTGTTCCTGGTCTCGAAGGTGCTGCCGAGCAACGCCTCGCGGCGCGGCACCATCACCGCCTGCGAGCGCTCGCTGAAGCGGCTCAAGACCGATCGGCTCGATTGCTATCTGCTGCACTGGCGCGGAACCACTCCGCTCGCCGAGACGGTCGCGGCGTTCGACGAATTGATCGCGGCCGGCAAGATTCGCTCCTGGGGCGTCAGCAATTTCGACGCAGACGATCTCGATGAATTGCGCGATGTCGCGGGCGAAGGCAACATCGCCTGCAACCAGGTACTCTACCATCTGCAGGAGCGCGCCATCGAACACGCCGTGATTCCGTGGTGCGAGCGACATGGCGTCGCCGTCGTTGCCTACTCGCCGTTCGGCCACAATGATTTTCCGTTAGCGTCGACGAAGGCCGGCACGGTGCTGCAATCGATCGCGGAGAAGCACAAGGCGACGCCGCGCCAGGTCGCGCTGAGCTTCCTCACGCGGCTGCCGTCGGTGCTCGCGATTCCGAAGGCGTCGAATGTCGAGCATGCGGCGGAGAATGCGGTCGCAGGCACGCTCAAGCTCAGCGCCGACGAGTTCGCTGCGCTCGATGCGGCGTTCCCGCGCGGGCCGAAGCCACGCTCCCTCCCGATGCTCTAATTCTCAGGGCTCCGCTCCACACAGTTCTTAACAAACTGTTGCAGTTGCGGCCGCACACAGGCTGCGACGGGCGGTCGCGCGCGCTGGTGCATATCGGAGTCCCGTTTTCGGGCATTGTTCTCGCGGCGGAATTGGCGTTCTCTACGAACAGCAGATTCCCCTTTATTTCGCCTTCGAGATTGCCGTGACACCGCCCCCCGCCGCCGTAGCCGCCAGGCTGGACAGCGTTCCCCTTTCATTGCCCGCCAAGACGGCGCCCTCAACGACAAGCGTCGCACGCAGCAAGGCGCCGGCCCGCACCGACCGGCCGTTCAAAGGCATTGCTCTGATCCTGCTGTCGACGGTGTTCCTGGGCACGTCGGACGTCACCGCAAAATATCTCTCGTCGACGCTGCCTTCGATCGAGATCGCCTGGATCCGTTTCCTGGTGTTTGCGCTGATCATGACGCCGGCGATGCTGCCCGGCACGCCGCTGTTCGCGCTGCGCAGCAGCCGGCCGGGCCTGCATGTGCTGCGCGGCGCCGCGCTGCTCGGTTCGTCGCTGATCTTCATCACGGGGTTGGGCTTCCTGCCGATCGCCGAGGCCTCGGCCACCAGCTTCGTCTCGCCGCTGTTCGTCACCGCGCTGTCGATCGCCTTCCTCGGCGAGAAGGTCGGCATGCGCCGCTGGATCGCGACCGCGGTCGGTCTCATGGGCGTGTTCATCATCCTGCGGCCGGGTACCAGCGCGTTCCATCCTGCCGCGATCTTCCCGATCGTCTCGGCGCTGGCTTGGGCCGGCACGCTGATCCTGACGCGCATGATGAGCGGCAGCGAGCGCCCGATTACGGTGATGACCTATTCGTCGATTGTCGGCGTCGCCATCGTCAGCGCGCTGGTGCCGTTCGTCTGGGTCACGCCGACCTGGCACGACATCATGTTCGGCATCCTGATTGGCGTTGCCTCCACGGTCGGGCAGTGGATCGTGGTGCTGGCGTTCCGCTACGGCGATGCTTCGGTGCTGGCGCCGTTCTCCTACACGCAATTGCTGTGGGTCAGCATCCTCGGCTTTCTGATCTTCGGCGAGGTGCCCGACCACTGGACCATCCTCGGCGCCGGCTTCATCGTCGCCTCCGGCCTCTACACCGCGCATCGCGAGCGCATGCGCCGCTCGCAATTGCTGGCGGTGGCCAGCGAGCCTTCGCCAAACGCCTGACGGCGCGTATCAATTTTACAACAACCGCCCTTTATCAGTGCAAATGCCGGCCGGGCGCCGCAACCGTGCACGGCCTGAGAAGACGCGTCCCCCGCGAATTGCAAGATAGCCCATTCGGGTTAAGTCGCGTCCGCGCGGCACTATCGATTTGGGGCTGGGGCAATGCCGGTGTGGGGCTGGGCGCGAATCCGTCTGCAAGGCTGGTTGACGGCCGCGATCTTACTTTCAGCGAGTCTATTGGCCGGGCCGGTTCTCGCGCAAAACGGCGGCGAGACGAAGCTGGTGGCCGAGGCCTCGGCGATCGGCAGGAAGCCCAACCCCGTGATGAAGATCAGCGACGAACCGAGCCTGGCTCGTATACACATCTGAGGCTGCCGACGTGCTACCCGGTTCTGATTCCGGTGGGAGGCGTGTGATGCAGAGAATAGGAGAGCAGGCGGACGTGCCTGTGCTGCGAGTGACAGCAACACGGAGCTGTGAA
>NZ_VKHP01001182.1 GCF_010811875.1 Bradyrhizobium uaiense | reverse complement strand
GCAGCACCGGCAGCATGGAGTAGAGCGCCAGCGCCAGCATGGCGGGCAAAAATCCGAACGCGGAAAAGTCGAAGCCGAACCAGCGAAGCGTCAACGACGCAATGGCGAGCAGAAGCGGGTAGAACAGCGCGAGCAGCGCCAATCCCGGCACGGTCTGGACGACACTGGCGAGGCCGAGCAGGACGCCGCGGATCACGGCATGGTTGCGCGCAAGGATCGCGAGCGGCA
>NZ_VKHP01001181.1 GCF_010811875.1 Bradyrhizobium uaiense | reverse complement strand
TGTTGTTTGACAGCTCGGCCGGCTGGCCTTGCGCCACAACCCGTCCAGCCCGCATCACCGCGATGCGATCGGCAAGCAGCAAGGCCTCTGTCATGTCATGGGTGACCATTACCGTGGTCAAGGCGAGCCTGCGATGCAGGGCGCGATACTCATCGCCGAGGGTGTCGCGGGTCAGCGGATCGAGCGCGCCGAAGGGTTCGTCCATCAGCATGATACGAGGACGGGCGG
>NZ_VKHP01001180.1 GCF_010811875.1 Bradyrhizobium uaiense | reverse complement strand
CGCTTGTCCAACTGTCAGGCAGAAAGAGACGTAACGCGACCATCACTGGCACTTCGCCGCGCGCAAGCGTCAAAGACACCATCGTTTGGCAATTTGCCGTCTTGCCGAGAGCCGACGCGTATTGAGCCGCAACACCAACCGAGCGTTCGCCCTTCTTCGGCAGTGAGGTGTCATCAATAACGAGCACCGCATCCCTACCGCCGACAAGTCGGTCCGCCTGGTTGAGCA
>NZ_VKHP01001179.1 GCF_010811875.1 Bradyrhizobium uaiense | reverse complement strand
ATTTCGAAATCGGGCTGGCCGAGGATTGGGAAGGGCTGGTCGATTCTGTAATTGTCGTGCGATTACAACGCCTCATCGTAAGGGACGCACGCCAGTCAGGCTCCCTCCCCCCTTGCGGGGGAGGGTTAGGGAGAGGGGTACCACTCGGGTGGTCTCTCAAACTGCGTTGCGATGTTGTGCTGCATGTTGCGACGGCCGTGCTTGCATCGACCGTCTCGCCCGGGGCCA
>NZ_VKHP01001178.1 GCF_010811875.1 Bradyrhizobium uaiense | reverse complement strand
AATCGACGCGCGGCAGGATCAGAAGCGACATCAGCAGGTTCACGCCCACGACAACGAGGAGCGGGATGATCGCCGTGCCGAGCGGCGGCGGCACATCGCTACGCTTGCCATGGGCTATTTCGGCCGGATCGAACTCGTGGGACGATGTAGCGCGCTCGCGGATGAATTGATCGTCAGCGACCGCCCCGCTGACGAGCCCTGCGTCTCCGCCATAGCCTTCACCTGTCT
>NZ_VKHP01001177.1 GCF_010811875.1 Bradyrhizobium uaiense | reverse complement strand
TCCTGCAACACCGTCGCCTCGCACACGCGGCGCGGAAAAAAAAGAATCAACGGGCCTCCGCCTCAACCAACCATGCCCGCAGTACGTCACGCCATCGTCGATCTCATCCTTCGGCCGCCGTCTCAGCGGTGCCCACACTGCCGAAAACAAATCCTTGAAAAACACCGGTACAAATAGATTCTGCCAAAGTAGTGCTAGACTTCGCAGCCGACTTCGGGAGGACAACCG
>NZ_VKHP01001176.1 GCF_010811875.1 Bradyrhizobium uaiense | reverse complement strand
ATTTCGAAATCGGGCTGGCCGAGGATTGGGAAGGGCTGGTCGATTCTGTAATTGTCGTGCGATTACAACGCCTCATCGTAAGGGACGCACGCCAGTCAGGCTCCCTCCCCCCTTGCGGGGGAGGGTTGGGGAGAGGGGTGGCCCCGGGCGAGACGGTCGATGCAAGCACGGCCGTCGCAACATGCAGCACAACATCGCAACGCAGTTTGAGAGACCACCCGAGTGGTA
>NZ_VKHP01001175.1 GCF_010811875.1 Bradyrhizobium uaiense | reverse complement strand
TATCGCGTGCTTCGGTTCACCAACGACGATGTGATGAAAAGTCTTGAAGGAGTCGTTCTGAGCATCGCGGAAGCTGCGGAGCAAGCGGCACCCCTCTCCCTAACCCTCCCCCGCAAGGGGGGAGGGAGCCTGACCAACGTGCTCACCTCACTTCGTAGCGCAACTGTTCCTGGCGTCACGGCTGCACCTCGCCATCGTTATCGGATGTGAGGGAGTCACCGGCGGAAG
>NZ_VKHP01001174.1 GCF_010811875.1 Bradyrhizobium uaiense | reverse complement strand
CACTAGCCGCCACCATCAAGGCAAGATGGATTTGTGAGCAGGCGCATCAGCAGTTGAAGGAGGAACTCGGACTTGATCACTTCGAGGGGCGATCATGGAAGGGTCTTCATCGTCACGCCCTGATGACTATGATTGCTTACGCCTTCCTGCAACACCGTCGCCTCGCACACGCGGCGCGGAAAAAAAAGAATCAACGGGCCTCCGCCTCAACCAACCATGCCCGCAGTA
>NZ_VKHP01001173.1 GCF_010811875.1 Bradyrhizobium uaiense | reverse complement strand
CAAGGCGACGACAGGCGTGACGCCGACGGAGTACCGGAAGCTGAAGGTGAGCGCGGCGTGATTGCTCTATTGCGTCGTGAGGGACGCACCGGCCGCAGGGTTCCCTCCCCCCTTGCGGGGGAGGGTTGGGGAGAGGGGTGGCCCCGGGCGAGACGGTCGATGCAAGCACGGCCGTCGCAACATGCAGCACAACATCGCAACGCAGTTTGAGAGACCACCCGAGTGGTA
>NZ_VKHP01000118.1 GCF_010811875.1 Bradyrhizobium uaiense | reverse complement strand
AGTTAAGGGAGTCCGGCCGTCGACGTCTCCGGGACCATGAAACCCGTTTGACGCTGCCGACCCTGCGCGTTACGACACGCCATGTCCTTCAATACCTTCGGCCATATGTTCCGCGTCACGACCTTCGGCGAGAGCCACGGGGTCGCGATCGGCTGCGTCGTGGACGGCTGCCCGCCGATGATCCCTCTGACCGTGGAGGAGATCCAGCACGACCTCGATCGCCGCCGGCCCGGCCAGTCGCGCTTCACCACCCAGCGCCAGGAGCCGGATGCGGTGAAGATCCTGTCCGGCGTGATGGCGCATCCGGAAAGCGGCGTCCAGGTCACGACCGGCACGCCGATCGCGCTCTTGATCGAGAACACCGATCAGCGCTCGAAGGACTATTCCGAGATCAAGGACAAATTCCGCCCCGGTCATGCCGACTTCACCTATGAGGCGAAATACGGCCTGCGCGACTACCGCGGCGGCGGACGATCCTCCGCGCGCGAGACCGCAACCCGTGTCGCGGCCGGCGCGATCGCGCGCAAGGTCCTGCCCGAGGTGAAGGTGCGCGGCGCGCTGGTGCAGATGGGCCCGCACAAGATCGACCGCGAGAAGTGGGACTGGGACGAGATCGCCAACAACCCGTTCTTCTGTCCTGACAAGGACAAGGCGGCGTTCTTCGAGAGCTATCTCGACGGCATCAGGAAGAGCGGCTCCTCGATCGGCGCCGTCATCGAAGTTGTCGCCGAAGGTGTGCCGGCCGGGCTCGGCGCACCGATCTACGCCAAGCTCGACAGCGATCTGGCGTCGGCGATGATGAGCATCAACGCGGTCAAGGGCGTCGAGATCGGCGCCGGCTTCGGCGCCGCCGAGCTCACCGGCGAAGAGAACGCCGACGAGATGCGGACCGGCAACAACGGAACGCGCTTCCTCTCCAACCATGCCGGCGGCGTGCTCGGCGGCATCTCGACCGGCCAGCCGGTGGTGGTGCGCTTTGCGGTCAAGCCGACATCGTCGATCCTGACCACGCGCCGCACCGTCGACCGCAAGGGCGCCGACACCGACATCCTGACCAAGGGCCGCCACGACCCCTGCGTCGGCATCCGCGCGGTGCCGGTCGGGGAAGCCATGATGGCCTGCGTTTTGGCAGATCATTTTCTGCGCGACCGCGGGCAGACCGGGCGCTGATCCCCTATATAGTGGCGGTCGCCAGACCGCCCTCGGGGAATGCCATGAACGTGTCGGAGCTTCGGGACATCATCGAATGGATGATCGGTGGCGCGCGATCGGCGCCGACGCCGCCGCAAATGATGGCGGAGTGCTGCGAGCGTCTGCTGCGGGCCGGCCTGCCGCTGTGGCGGATCGGCGTCTTCGTGCGCACGCTGCATCCCGAGATCTACGGCCGGCATTTCTTCTGGAGGCCGGGTGCCGAGGTCGAAACCGGCACCGTCGCTCACAACATCCTCGAGTCCCCGGAATATGCCGTCAGTCCGCTGTCGATCGTCTTCAAGCAGGGCGTCGAGGTGCGCGCGCGGCTTGACGACCCTGCCAGCAAGCGCTTTCCCATTGTCGTGGACCTGCAGGCCGAGGGCGTCACCGACTATATCGCGGTGCCACTGGTTTATACCGATGGCCTCGTCAATGCGTCGAGCTGGACCACCAGGCAGCCGGGCGGCTTCACCGAGGAGCAACTCGACGCGATCCGCTCGATCACCGTGCCGCTGGCGCGCTACATCGAAATCGTCACGCTGCGCCGCACCGCCTCGCTGCTGCTCGATACTTACGTCGGCAACCGTGCCGGCGAGCGTATCATGGGCGGCCAGATCAGGCGCGGCCACGCCGACACGATGGATGCCGCGATCTGGCTGTCCGACCTGCGCGGCTTCACCGCATTGTCGGACCGCCTGCCGGCCGAGATGGTCGTCGAGATACTCAACCTCTACTTCGACTGCCAGGTCACCGCCATCCGCGACCATGGCGGCGAGGTGCTCAAATTCATGGGCGATGGCCTGCTCGCGGTGTTTCCGGTCGACGAATATCTCGGCGACGAGGTGCAGGTCTGCTCGCGGGTGCTGGAGGCCGCGCGCGCATCCCGCGCCGGGGTCGAGGCGCTGCAATTTTCCAATGGTGACGCGGTCGAGCGCTTCCGCTTCGGCGTCGCGCTGCATCTCGGGCGCGTGCTCTATGGCAATATCGGCGGCGGCAATCGGCTCGACTTCACCTGCATCGGTCCGGCGGTCAATCTCGCGGCGCGGCTCGAGAAGATCGCGGGCCGTCTCGGCCGCACGGTCGTCGCCTCCGAGCGCTTCGCCGGCATCCACGACGGCGGCTGGAGCGATCTCGGAGAGTTTCCGATCGCGGGATTTGCCAAGGCCGAACGGGTCTACGGCCTGTTCGACGAGGCGCCGGTCGCGGCTGCTGGTTGACGGCGGCGGGTGGTGACTGACACTGACGCGCAGCACCGCACCGGGATCGCGCTGGTCGTTGCGGCCGCAGCGGCCTGGAGCACCGCGCCGTTCTTCACCCGGCTGCTGCACTTCGATTCCTGGACCATCCTGTTCTGGCGCGGGCTGTTCGGCGGCGGCGCGATCGTGCTGTTCCTGGTCGCGACGCAGGGCCGGCGCGGCGTGCGCGATCTCGTCGCGATGCCCGCGAGCGGATGGCTGGTGGCCGGCCTCTCGACCTTCGGCATGGTGACGTTCATCCCGGCGCTGCAGCTGACCAGCGTCGCCAATGTCGCGATCCTGATCGCGATGCAGCCGTTCGTGGCGGCCGCGATCGCCTGGCTTTGGCTGCGCGAGCGGGCGCGGCGCGGCACATTGCTGGCAAGCCTCGTCGCGCTCGCGGGTGTGGCCATCACCGTCAGCGGCGCCGTCGGCATCACGGATTACAGGGGCATCGGCCTTGCCTGCGTGATGGTGCTCGCGATCTCCCTGATGACGGTGGTGATCCGACGACACAGGGGCACGCCGATGATCGCCGCCGCGGCGCTCTCGAACTTTCTCGGCAGCGCCGTCAGCTTGCCGTTGGGGCAGGGCATCGGCGCGGTCAGCGGCGCCGATCTCGGTGTGCTCGCGATGTTCGGGGCATGCCAGGTGGGGCTTGGTCTCACCCTGTTCACGGTCGGCTCCAGATTGCTGCCGTCCGCGCAGGCCTCGCTGATCGCAACTCTCGAAACGCCGCTGATGCCGTTCTGGGTGTGGCTGGCGTTTGCTGAAGTGCCGTCGCTGCGCGCCCTCGTTGGCGGCGCGCTGGTGATGGGTGCAGTCGTCGCCGACATTGCGATCAGCCAGCGCGTCGAGCCGGCGCGGCGGTGATGCCTGCTACTCTTCCGGCTCGGTCGTGAACAGCAGCGGATAGCCCTTGGCGCGGCCGGCGTCGGTGGCGCGCGTCGCCTTGGTCTCGGCGACGTCCCTGGTGAAGACGGCGACCACGCAGACGCCGCGCTGGTGAGCGGTCAGCATCACCTTGTAGGCCTGATCGTCGGTCATGCGGAATTCACCCTTCAGCACGGTGACGACGAATTCGCGCGGCGTGTAGTCGTCGTTGACCAGGATCACCTTGTGCAGGCGCGGCCGCTCGACCTTGGTCTTCGTCCTGGTTTTCGGCTTGACGACCGTATCGGGCATCGCCCGGCACTCCCTCGCGATTGCCCCGTAAGAATACCGTCTTCCGTCGTGTGTTGGAACCGTTCGATTTGCACGGCGTCATTGCGGCAACGGCACGGCGCGTGTTGCCGCATTCGCGGCACGCGCGTCTAACCTCGACGCGTCTAACTTGAATGTGAAGGACAGATGATATCAGCGCTTTTCGCCGCGTGATTTGCGTGTCACCATGACAGGCACACGACGGGAGGGCCGCAATGCGCTGGTATGTCTCGATCGGAGCGGTGCTTGTCGCGGGCATGTTGGCCAGCGGCGATGTGGCCGGTGTTGCCGCGCCCGGCCCGGGAACACAGACTGGCCGGCTGGCTGAAAAGGAATCCACGCCGAGCGTCGACATCGAGTTGATCATCGCGGTCGACGTCTCCTATTCGATGGACATGGACGAGCTCGCGATCCAGCGCGAGGGCTACGCTCAGGCAATCGTTTCCAAGGATTTCCTGCAGGCGCTGAAGGCCGGGCCGAACGGCAAGATCTCGGTCACCTATTTCGAATGGGCCGCCTCCAACGACCAGAAGGTCATCATTCCCTGGCGCGTGATCGACGGCCCCGAATCCGCCGATGCGGTCTCTGCCGAGATCATGAAGACGCCGGTGCGGCGCGCTTCGCGCACTTCGATTTCGGGTGCGATCTATTTCGCGATCCCGATGTTCGACGAGAACCCGCATCGCGGCCTGCGCCGCGTGATCGATATTTCCGGCGACGGACCCAACAATAACGGTACGCCGATCACGCCTGCGCGCGATGCGGCCCTCGACAGGGGCATCGTCATCAACGGCCTGCCGATCATGGTGAAGGAGCCGTCCTACTCGACGATGGATATCGAAAATCTCGACTACTATTACGAGGACTGCGTGATCGGCGGACCCGGCTCCTTCGTGGTGACGATCAAGGATCGCGAGAAATTCAAGGAGGCGATCCGCACCAAGCTGCTGCTCGAAGTCGCCGGCCGAACCCCCGAGCGCCCGATCGTGCGAACCGACGAGAAGGAGCCGCGGGTCAGTTGCACGATCGGCGAGAAGATCTGGCAGGATCGCTGGGGACGATGATCCTCCTGTAGGGTGGATTAGCCGAAGGCGTAATCCACCATTCGCTCTGCGAAGGCGCGGCGGGTTACGCTTCGCTACCCGCCCTACAAATATCCCGAACGTCGCTCTCGAGGTCGCGCAGTGCCTGCAACGCTGCCGCGTGTTCGCTGGCCCCGATCTGCCGCCAGACCTCGGCGACGCGCCCGGCGAGATCGCGAACCGTCACCGGAGAATTCGACGCCTGCGCCAGCGCACCCTTCTCGTTGATCAGGTATTGCCCGTTCAGCGCGAACAGCACCTGCGCGATGCAGGCCAGCGCGCGATAGGCGCAGCCGGCGATGTGTGTACTGTCGCCACGTGGCACGGCAAGTGCGGCATTCTCGATGCTGAACAGGATTTCCCATTGAAAGCGTCGCACCAGGGCATCGCGCAGGGCCGGCGGGTAGGGCGCGGTTCTCGCCTTCTGTGCCGCGACGAGACCGTCGGGATCATGCAGGACACGGCACAGTGCGACCTCGCCCATCCAGATTGCCGAGCAGAAGCCGTGCGGATGGCCCGGCTGGTAGTGCATGCTGATGTCGCCGCTCCGGCAGGCGTCGATCACATCGGTGACCTCATCGATGCTGCGATAGAGCAGGTCGACCTTGCGGCCGTCGATCCGGAGCCAGGCGCCGCCGACGATCCAGGGCCCCCATTCGCCGACCGGCGTCACATGCATGGCAGAGGGATCATCGACCAGGCCCGTCACCGCGTCGCGCAGCCGATCGATTTCGAGTGCGGCGCCGTCCCTGTAGTAGAGGCCGAGATCATAGTCGGAGGTGTCATGTGCCGTGCCGCGCGCCCGCGAGCCGCCGAGCACGATGGCGGCGACACCGGGCACGGTGGCGAGGACGGGAATGATGCGTGCGAGCAGCGGATCATCGGTCATGATGCGCAGATTATAGCGAGACCGCCGCGTGCCGCGATAGCCGCCGCGTCGTCTCAGCGGGCGAACCGCGCCACCAGTTCGACATGCGGAGTGTGGCGGAACTGATCGACCGGCGTGACATCAGAAATCTTGTAGCCGCCATCGATCAGGATTTTCGCGTCGCGCGCAAACGTCGCTGCGTTGCAGGACACTGCAACGATCACCGGCACCTTGCTCGCCGCAAGCTGGGTGACCTGCGCCTGCGCGCCTTGCCGGGGCGGATCGAACACCACGGCGTCATAGTCGCGCAATTCCTGCGGCATCAGGGGACGGCGGAACAGGTCGCGCGCCTCGGCCTTGAGCGGCTTCAGCCCCGGCGTCGTTTGTGCGGCCTTTTGCAGCGCCGCGATCGCGCCGGCGTCGTTGTCGAAGGCCGCGATCCGCGCCTTCTCCGCGAGGCGAAGCGCGAACGGGCCGACGCCGCAAAACAGATCGGCGATGTGCTTGGCGCGTCCGCAACGCTCGCGAGCCAATGCGGCAAGCGTCTCCTCGCCCTTGACTGTTGCCTGCAGGAACGAGCCCGGCGGCAGCACGACCTTCGCCTTGCCGATCGCAATCTCGGGAGAGGCGCGCTGCAGCACCAACTCGCCGTGTCGTGTCAGCCGCGCCAGTCGGTGTTTCTCCGCGACGCGGGACAAAGTGCTGATCAGTCTCGTCGGCAGCTCGCCGGAGCCGCGCGCCTCGTCTGGGCGCGCGTGGGGGGCCGCGTTCACGTCCGCGTCGGGCGGCGTGCCGCGCGCGAGTCGGGCCTCGGCACCGGCGCAGGCGGCTTCAAGGGCGCCGCCGCGCGCGGGATCGATGCTCGGACAGCTATCGCCCGGGCCGATGTCGTGCGAGCCGACGGCGGCGAAGCCGCCATTGAGGCCCTCATGGGCGCCGATCCGTCCGTGCAATGTGATGCGGCGGCGGCCCACGCCATGGGCGCCGAGCAGCGGTGCGACGTCGGCAGCGATCTTCGCCTGCGCCAGCGTCTCGACCACGATGTTGCGTTTCCAGGCATGATAGCTTGCGTCATTCCAGTGCTGGATCGCGCAGCCGCCACAGACGCCGAAATGCGGGCAGAACGGCGTGATCCGCTCGGGGCTCTCCTGCGTCACCCGGACCAACCGCCGCCGGTCGGGATGGTGACCGGGCACGTCTTCGACCTCGACGGTTTCGCCGGCTAGCGTGTAGGGCACGAAGATCGGCTGCGTGCCGTCGGTCGCGACGCCGTCGCCGCGATGGCCGACATGGTCGATGGTGAGCAGCTCAGCCACGGCGCGCGCCGAGGAAGAATTCGATATTGCCGTCGCCACCGGTGATCGATGACGGGAACACCTGAATGTCGGTGCAGCCGAGCGAGGCGGCAAAGGCTGCGATATCGTCGCAGATTTCCTGGTGCACCATCGCGTTGCGGATGACGCCGCGCTTGGAATGTTTGCGCGCTGCCTCGAACTGCGGCTTGATCAGTGCGAGCAGATGCATCGGTGCGGCCGCCAGCGACAGCGCCACCGGCAGCACCAGCTTCAGCGAGATGAAGCTGACGTCGATCACCACGACGTCGGGCCGCGCCGGCAGGCGCTTGCCCTCGAAGTTCCTGATGTCGGTCTCCTCCATGGAGACGATCTTCGAATGCCCTTGCAGCGAGGGATGCAGCTGGCCGTGGCCGACATCGATGGCAAACACGAGGCTCGCACCATTGGCGAGCAGCACTTCGGTGAAGCCGCCGGTCGAGGCGCCGACATCGAGACAGACATGGCCCTCGACGTCGATCGGATAATGCTCGAGCGCACCGGCGAGCTTGACGCCGCCGCGCGAGACATAGGGATGCGCCGGTTCAGCGGTGAGCACGGCGCCGGACGCGACGATCTCGGACGCCTTCGCAATTGGCTTGCCGTCGGCGGTCACGAGGCCGGCGTCGATGGCGGCGCGCGCGCGCGCCCGGCTTTCGAACAGGCCGCGTTCGACTAGCAGCACGTCGATGCGCTTGCCGGCCGACGCGTCGTTGTCGTTGTCGCCCGCCTTGGTCACTTGACGCCCTGCCGGCGCTGCGCCGCGGCGAGCCGCACGCAAGCCTCGAACGAGGTGAGGTCGTGCCAGAGGTCGGCCGCCGGCTCTCGTGGGGTCACCAGCGGACTGCCGTGCAGATCGAGCGCGTGCATCATCATCAGATTGTCCGGCAATCCAAACTCTTCCACCGTCAGCCCCTCCGCGTCGATCAGGCGTCCGTCGGATGCCGGTACGACCTGGCTGAGCCGCGCCACGCGATTGGCGTAGGACGTGGGATCGTTCGAATAGGCGAGGCACAGTTTGCCGCGACCCGCCATGTAGCCGAGTTCGTAGACCGTGCCTGCGTCGGCACTGGGGCCGCGAAACGGCGTCAAATTGGCGATGATGGCGTCGGCAGACTCCATCATCGCCTCGTTGCTTTTGAAGATGGTGAGTGAGGCGCCGGCGGCTGTGGGATCGATGCTGTTGTCGAGCGGATACAGCCCGGTCAGCCCGTGATAGGCACAAACCTCCGCCTTGCGGCGGCCGATTTCCACGGCATCCGGCAGGAACACGTCAGGACCTGCCAGATAGATCTTCATGGACTTACCGGCGCCCCAGGACGCCGCTCCAAGACGCCGCCCGGAACGATTACGCGAGCTTGACGGTCTCGGTCTTGTAATCCTTGCCGAGGGTCTCGAACACCTTGGCGACGATGCTCTTGGCGTCGAGGCCCGCGCGGGCATACATCGCCGCCGGCGAATCGTGGTCGAGGAACACGTCGGGCAGGATCATCGAGCGGAACTTGAGCATGCCGCTGTCGAGCATCGCGTTGTCGGACAGGAACTGCATGACATGCGAGCCGAAGCCGCCGATCGAGCCTTCCTCGATCGTGATCAGGATCTCGTGGTCGCGGGCGAGCTTCATGATCATCTCTTCGTCGAGCGGTTTCATGAAGCGCGCGTCGGCGATCGTGGCGGAGAGGCCGTGGGCAGCGAGCTCGTCGGCCGCCTTCTCGCACTCGGCGAGGCGGGTGCCGAACGACAGCAGCGCGACCTTCTTGCCCTCGCGAATGATGCGGCCCTTGCCGACCGGCAGGGGAACGCCGACTTCCGGCATCTCGACGCCGCGGCCTTCGCCGCGCGGATAGCGCAGCGCACTCGGACGATCGTTGATCGCAACCTGTGTCGCCACCATGTGAACCATTTCCGCCTCGTCGGAGGCGGCCATGATCACGAAGTTGGGCAGACAGCCGAGATAGGCGTTGTCGAACGAACCGGCGTGGGTCGCGCCGTCGGCGCCGACCAGGCCGGCGCGGTCGATTGCGAAGCGGACCGGAAGGCTCTGGATCGCGACGTCATGGACCACCTGGTCATAGCCGCGCTGCAGGAAGGTCGAGTAAATCGCGCAGAACGGCTTGTAGCCTTCGGTGGCGAGGCCGGCGGCGAAGGTCACCGCGTGCTGCTCGGCGATGCCGACGTCGAAGGTGCGGTCCGGGAACGCCTTGTTGAAGATGTCGACGCCGGTGCCGGACGGCATCGCCGCGGTGATGGCGACGATCTTGTCGTCCTTCTCGGCCTCCTTGACGAGGCTCTGGCCGAACACGTTCTGGTAGGCCGGCGCATTCGGCTTGGCCTTGGCCTGGGTGCCGGTCGCGACGTCGAACTTGACGACGGCGTGGTATTTGTCGGCGGAGGCTTCGGCCGGGCCGTAGCCCTTGCCCTTCTGGGTCACGACATGAACCAGGATCGGCCCGGTCTCCATGTCGCGGACGTTCTTCAGCACCGGCAGCAGATGGTCGAGGTTGTGACCGTCGATCGGGCCGACATAATAGAATCCGAGCTCCTCGAACAGCGTGCCGCCGTCCATCATGAAGCCGCGGGAATATTCCTCGACGCGGTTGGCGCGGTTGGCGAGGATCTTCGGCAGACGCTTGTTGATCTGCTTGGCGGCCTCGCGCAGCGAGCGGTAGGTCTTGCCCGAGTAGAGGCGCGACAGATAAGCGCTCATCGCACCGACCGGCGGCGCGATCGACATGTCGTTGTCGTTGAGGATCACGATCAGGCGCGAGTTCATCGCGCCGGCGTTGTTCATGGCCTCATAGGCCATGCCCGCTGACATCGCGCCGTCACCGATCACGGCGATAACGTTGTTCTTGCCGCCGGAGAGATCGCGCGCCACGGCCATGCCGAGGCCGGCCGAAATCGAGGTCGAGGAGTGCGCGGCGCCGAACGGATCGTAGTCGCTCTCGGTCCGCTTGGTGAAGCCGGAGAGACCGCCGGCGGTGCGCAGGGTGCGGATGCGGTCGCGGCGCCCGGTCAGGATCTTGTGCGGATAGGCCTGGTGGCCGACGTCCCAGATCAGGCGGTCGCGCGGGGTGTCGAAGGTGTAGTGGATGGCGGTGGTCAGTTCGACCACGCCGAGGCCGGCGCCGAAATGGCCGCCGGTCACCGACACGGCGTCGATGGTTTCCTGGCGGAGCTCGTCGGCAACCTGCCGAACCTGCTCGACCTTCAACTTGCGCAGGTCATCGGGCGTGTGAATAGTGTCAAGAAGCGGCGTTTTACTAAATGTGGTCACAGCGAATTTCCAATTTTTGCCTGTCGGAACGAACCGCCCGACGCGAGATGGGTTGGCGCGCACATCGCGCAGCGAATGCCAGACATCGGGTGCCGCCCCGGCAGACCGTGCCTGGTTGTAAGCCTAGATTCACTCCGGATTGGACCACGTGATACGCATCACCTTGGTCGGTCTTCACCCGTCCCGGTTCAGTTTTGTCGAACCATTTGAGGTGCATGCCGCCCGAATAATTCGGGCCGCCCGACACCCTCAAATGCCCATAGAACTGGAAGCATTACACCAAAGCCGTAACCAAAGCCAACCCGATAGGCGGCGCAGGGTTCCTATGCGCTGTCTTGAAAAACCTAGACTTTTCAACGCTTGGGGCCGGAAGCGGGTTCCAATTTGGCCATTTTAGCGGCAGCCGGCCGGTCCGGATTGGCCTGATTCGCGGCCACACTCCATCGCCGCAGGCGCCCCGCGGCGTTCTGGACAGCCGGAAATACGCAGCAACAATTGCCCGCCCTGGCGGACATCGTGTCGCACGATCGAGGGCTCCGAGAGCCTATTCCGCTCCGATGGAATCGGAACGGGCGCTACTGCACGTCGAGCGGCTCGGTGCCGGTCGCCTGGCCCGAGGCGTCGGTGGTGATCTTGTCAACGCGGGCTTCGGCCTGGCGCAGCAATTCCTCGCAGCGCCGCTTCAGCGCCTCGCCGCGTTCGTAGATCGTAACCGATTCCTCAAGCGGGACCTTGCCGTCCTCGAGCCGCTTGACGATCGATTCGAGTTCCTCGATCGCGCGTTCAAAGGTCAGCTTCTTGACGTCGGCTTGAGTGTTTTCGGCCATTCTTTGCGTTCCCGATTGCGTGGATCAGATCGCAACCTGATCTTGTCGTCCAAACATGACCTGTCGCAGGCCATGCTTGCCCCGGCGCAGAATCAATCGAATTTTTGCGGGCGTATTGTGGCGGGTATTCAGGCGCCCATCAATGCGGTGACATGAGATGCCACCGATTCTTTCAGGCCCTCGAGGTCGTAGCCGCCCTCCAGCACGGAGACGACGCGGCCGCCGGCGCTCTTGTCGGCGAGATCCATCAGCTTGCGCGTGACCCAGCCGAAATCCTCGCCGGTCAGGTTGATCGAGGCCAGCGGATCGCGGTGATGCGCGTCGAAGCCGGCCGAGATGACGACGAGTTCGGGGGAAAATTTTTCGAGCTGCGGCAGGATCAGGTTCTCGAAGGCGAAGCGGAACTTGGCGCCGCCGTCGCCGGGCGCCAGCGGCGCGTTGACGACGGTGTCGTGCTCGCCACGCTCACCGGCCGCGCCGGTGCCGGGGAACAGCGGCATCTGGTGCGTCGAGCAGTACATCACGGTCGGGTCGGCCCAGAAGATATCCTGCGTGCCGTTGCCGTGATGGACGTCGAAGTCGATGATCGCGGCGCGCTTGATGCCGTATTTGCGCTGCGCGTGGCGCGCGGCGATCGCGGCATTGTCGAAGAAGCAGAAGCCCATCGGCGTCGATTTCTCGGCGTGATGCCCGGGCGGCCGCACCGCGACGAAGGCGTTTTGATGCTTGCCCTCCATCACCGCATCGGTGGCGGCCACCGCGCCGCCGACGCCGCGCATCACGGCTTCCCAGGTGCCCGGCGACATCGAGGTGTCGCCGTCGATATAGATCATGCCCGAGGTCGGCGCGATGTGGCGCAGCTCGCCGACATAATGCTCGCCGTGACAGAGCAGCACGATGTCGAGGTCACCTTCCGGCGCGAGGTCGCGCACCAGCCCCTTGAAGCGATCCTCCGCCAGCACCTCGGCGACCGCGCGCAACCGGTCGGGGCGTTCGGGATGTCCGGGAGGGGTCAAATGGTTGAGGCAGGCGGTGTGCGTCAGAAGCAGTGTCATGCAAATTCCCGGCGCAAAGGAGGCGCGTGCGAGGAAGGCCCTAATGTAGGCGGTTACCGGCCCTGCGGAAAGGCCCCACTTATCTAGGTTTCCGTCCGTCCAAATGCCGCCAGGAGCCGAGCTCCCTCAGCGTCATTGCGAGCGAAGCGAAGCAATCCACGGCCACCCAGCATGCTGAGGGATGGATTGCTTCGTCGCTTCGCTCCTCGCAATGACGGGGGAACAGGAGCATTTCATATGCGGAATCTCAATTGATCCGTTCGATCCGCTTTCCGGCCGACGGGCCGACCGGGCTGTTGGCCTTGAAGTAGGCATAGAGCGCATCGACGTCGTAGATGCCGAACTGCTGCGCTGTTCCCTCCTTGAACACCGTGAAGCCGTCGCCGCCCTCGGCGAGATAATTGTTCACGGTGACGCGGTAGCTCGCGGCGGGGTCGATCGGCTTGCCGTCGAGCGACATCCGCGCGGCGATGATGCGCGCGCCGTCGCCCTTGCTCGCATCCCACGCATAGGCAAAGCCCTTCGAGACCTGCAGGGCCCGCGGCCGCTTCGGGTCGGCCCATTGCTGCTCCAGCACGTCCTTGAGCTGCTTGCCGGTCAGCGTCATCGTGACGAGCTGGTTGCGGAACGGCTGGCTGGCGAAGATGTCGGCGTAGGTGACCGCGCTGTCCTCGCGCTTGACGATATCGGTGCGCACGCCGCCGGGATTGGTGAAGGCGATCACCGCGCCGCCATTCGGCTCCGAGCTGGTCGCGCGCAGTTGCGCGTCGGCGACGATATCGCCGAGCGGGCTTTCACCGGTCTCGCCCGGCGTGCGCGAGAGCGTTTCCGTAACCGAGCCGGCCGCGCGGTTGGCGATCGGCGCGGCCAGCCGGTCATAGGATTCCAGGAGCGCGCTCTGCTCCGGGTCCTTGGCCGTGCCGCTGATCTTCACGATGGTGTTGTCGGCCTTGGCGCTGATCACATCATGGCTCTTCGGATCGAGCTGAAGATCGATCGCGGTGACCAGCGTGCCGTATTTGTCGCCCGACGTGACGAGCCGTCCGTCGATCTCGCAGACATAGGCCTGGTGGGTATGGCCTGATATCACGACGTCGACCGCGTGATCGAATTTCTTCACGATATCGACGATCGGGCCGGAGATCCCTGGGCATTCATTGTAGTCGCCGGTCGGGAAGCCGCCCTCGTGGATCAGCACCACGATGGCCTCGACGCCCTTCGCCTTCAGCTCGGGGACCAGCGCATTGACGGTCTCGGCCTCATCGCGGAAGTCGAGGCTCGCGACGCCGGCCGGCGACACCAGGTTCGGGGTGTTCTTCAGCGTCAGCCCGATGAAGGCCACCGGGATGCCGTCGAATTCCCTGATCTCGTAGGGCGGAAAAACGGTCTTGCCGGTGGTCTTGTCGAAGGTGCTCGCCGCCAGATAACGGAATTTCGCGCCGGTGAAGGGATGCGGTCCCTGGCACTTGTCGACCGGGTGACAGCCGCCATTCTGCATCCGCAGCAGCTCGTCCTTGCCCTCGTCGAATTCGTGATTGCCGACCGAGGAGATCGCAAGCCCCATCATCGAGAGCGACTCGATGGTCGGCTCGTCGTGAAACATCGCCGACAGAAACGGGCTCGCGCCGATCAGGTCGCCGGCGGCAACGAAGATGTTGTTCTTGTGTCCTTCGCGCAGCTGCTTGACGACGGTTGCCACGCGCTCGGAACCGCCGGCGGGCACCATGATCTTCTTGGTGGCGTCGGCGGGATCGGTGATGCGGATGCCGCCCGGCGGCGGCCGCAGATAGCCGTGGAAATCGTTGATCGCGAGAATGCGCAAGTCGACTGGGGCTACGCCCTGCGCCAGGCAGGGGCTTGCTGCGGCGAGGCCAAGCGCGCAGAGCGCGGCGAGGGGCGTGAGGCGGGGCTGTCTCATGACCTGTCCATGGAACACACGATCATGGCGCGACGCCACTACAATTTTGCGACGCTTCGTTTCGATCCCGACGCTTCGTGTCAATCTTTGAGGCGCGCCATGAAGGCCTTGAAGGCGGCAATCGCTTCGTTGGAGCGCATCCGCTCGCTGAACAAATGGTTCTCCTGCTCGATGCGGCGGGTGACGTCCTCCGGCGGCAGCCGGATCAGGCGCCGCGAGGTCGCCACCGCCTCGGCCGGCAGCGCACAGATCTCGCGCGCCACCTTGTGCGCTTCGACCTCGGCATGTCCCGGCGCCACCACGGTGTTGACGAAGCCGGCGACGCGGGCGTCGTCGGCCGACATGGTGCGGCCCATCACCAGCATCGCGAAGGCGCGCTGGTGGCCCATCATGCGCGGCATCAACAGGCTGGAGGCGCCTTCCGGCACCAGGCCGAAATTGGAGAACGGCGTCGAGAACAGCGCGGTCTTGCTGGCCAGCACATAGTCGCAGTGAAACAGCATGGTGGTGCCGATCCCCATCGCGACGCCGTCGACCGCAGCGATGATCGGCTTCACATTGTGCGCCAGTGAATACAGGAACTTGACCAGGTCGGACGCGGGCGGCGTCTCGCCGGTCGAGGTGCCCTGCGCCAGCAGGTCCTCGATGTCGTTGCCCGCGGTGAACACGCCGGAGCCGCCGGTGATGATCAGGCAGC
The DNA here is from genome assembly GCF_010811875.1 of Bradyrhizobium uaiense. Taxonomy (GTDB): domain Bacteria; phylum Pseudomonadota; class Alphaproteobacteria; order Rhizobiales; family Xanthobacteraceae; genus Bradyrhizobium; species Bradyrhizobium uaiense. The sequence continues at coordinate 12,706 of NZ_VKHP01000118.1, read as the reverse complement.
GGATCTTCGGATTGTTCTGCGCCTTGTCGATCGCATCGCTGATCGCGCGAAACATCTCCTGGGTGATCGCGTTCTTCTTCTCGGGCCTGCGCAGCCGGATCACGCGCGTGGCGGCTTCGTCGGTTACTATGACATGCGCGGTCATCAAGCGGTCCCAGGTTCGGCCGGCATCGTCGCCGGCGGACATCGTGCCGCTATCCTACATGATCCCGTGAAAGCCCCAAGCGATCCGGGTTGCTTTTCGCAGTGGGCGCGTATGAGAACGGCGCAATGCAGTGCTCTGGCAGTGCTCCGCTCAGCCGCGCCCGACGAACGAGCCGATGCCGCGGCCGATCGCATCGCCATGCTCCAACAGTGCGCCGAGATGATCGCCGGGGACCGACATCGCGTACAGCCCGTTCTCCGCGGCAAATCGCTGCATCGGGGCATGTGGGGCGTCGTCCTGTCCGTTCCAGAGCAGCACCGGCACCCGCGAGGACAGCACCGCGTCCCTGGCGCCATCGACCTGGCCGAGCGCATTGAAGCAGGCGCGCACCCCGTCTTCGAGATCGGACGTCACCCATTCGGCGAGCTCCGGCACGGTGCGGCGGGCGAAGGTGATGAATGCGCCATAGGTCAGCGGGCCGGCGTTGCCGCGCGGCAATCCGGTGAGAAAATCCCAGCCGCCGATCGCCAGCGACGACAGCCGCGACGGGAAAAACCGCGCAACGCCGACCGCGACCCAGCCGCCCATCGAATGCCCGACCACATGCGCGCGCTCGCCGCCGAGATCGTCGATGACCGCGACGATGTCGCCGGCACGCTGTTCCTGATCGTAGAGTTCCGGATCGGCGGGCTTGTCGCTTTGGCCATGTCCGAGCGAATCGACGCAGACCACGCGAAAGCGATCGGCAAGCGCATCGACCACGCCGCACTGCTTCCAGCTCGCGGCATCGAGCAGCAGGCCGTGCTGCAGCACGATTAGCGGCCCGGATCCTTCGACGGTGTAATGGATGCGCTGGCCCCGATGATTGGCAAAAGGCATTGATAGAGTTCCCCACGTTTCACCAGAGGTGAGCGCAGAGACCGGCGTATTCAAGGCCCGCGGTCAGAATCGGGAACCTGCTCGATCACCCGATTGTGTAGAACCTGGCTTTCAACCGCCCCACACGGTGGCTTCGCTCCAGCCGAGCTCGGCGAACTCGGCTGCGCGGAGCGGGGCTTCGCCGGCGGAGAAGAATTCGTCGAGCTGCGGCGGCTTCACCGCGGTCTCGGAGAGCATCGCGTGGGCCTGGCCGCGATGATGGATCTGGTGCTGGAACAGATGCATCAACAGGCGGTCGCGCCGCTCGGTCTGCACGGAGCTGTCGCGATTGACCTTGACGACATCGTCGAGCCGCTCGGGCGTCAGCGCATCGCAGTGAACGATCAATCGCTGGTCGATCGCGCGCTGCGCGCGCTTCAGTTCGGCGACCGACGGGTAGGGCACTTCGTTGGCCCATGCTTTCGGCCCGAGCCAGCCGCCTTCGAGCGCGTCGACGTAGAAGAGGTCAATGACATGGATGTGGTTCAGTGTCGCCTGCAGGCTCGGGAAGAACCCGGTCCGCGCCGCGGCGAATTCAGCCTGGCTGAGACCGGCGCATGCGGTGAGCAGGCGATGATTGGCCCAGGCATTATTATGCGCAGAAGCTCGAAAGGTCTGAACCAGGCTCGCGGGCATGTCGGTCCTCACGGGATTTGAAGGGATCAGGCGGGCACTCCGGCCAGCCGGCCGACCCGCAACAGCAGGAGCTTCAGGATCGGGGATTTGTTGGCCTTGTGATGGGCGATCACGAGATCAAGCGTCGGCGCCTCGCCCTGCACCGGGCGGGCGGTGATGGTGTCGGGCAGATAGCGCGCCGTGTAGGCCGGCAGCAGCATCACCGCATGGGTCGAGGTGATCATCGATATCGCGTGCACGACATTATGCACCTCGTGCTCCGGCCTGAGATCGATGCCGGCGCGGTTGAAATACTCCAGCACGACACGGCGCACCGCCGGCGCCGATTTGGACGGCAGATAGAAGGTCTCGTTGACGATGTCCTCCGGCGCGACGGTCGTCTGCGCGGCCAGCCGATGGTTGTTCGGAAACACGAACACCAGCGGATCGGTGCGCACGCGCTTGCAGGCGAGGTCTTCCATGTTGTCGTCCGCGCGCATGAAGGCGGCATCGAGCTTGCGCCGCATCAGGGCCTTGGCCAGCAAGGGTGAGTAGTCGCTCGACAGGCGGATGTCGATGCCGGGAAATTCATCGCGCAGGATGCGGTTCACCTCAGGCAGCAGGTCGATTTCGGCGCCCGACAAAAATCCAAGCGAGAAGACAGGCTTCGGCGGCTGCGCCGCGCGCTGCGCCGCCTCCTTGGCTGCCTCGGCTTGCAACAGCGCCATGCGGGCATGGTCGAGAAACGCCCTGCCGGCCGCGGTCAGTTCGATGCCCTGCGCGCCGCGGTTCAGCAGCTGCACGCCGACCTCCTGCTCGAGATCGCGGATCTGCCGGCTGAGCGAGGGCTGCGAGGTGTGGAGCTTCTGCTCGGCGGCAACGGTCAGGCTGCCCGCATCGGCCACGGCAACGAAGTAGCGCAGATGCCGGAGCTCCATCACCGTCTCCCAATCACAAATTTCGAAGTTTCGTTGCCATCTCTCGCAGGCATGGGGCCAGCTTACAAAGTCTTTTTCAAGCCAGCCAGTGCTCTCTATAGCGAAGCGTAGTCGCGTCGCGGGCTCTGCCTTGCAGGCAGAGGCCCCGCGCGAGGCCAGACCGGAATTTGCGTATGCGGATAAGCCCTGGAGCATTGCTGTTGTCGCTGCTGCTGCTGGCAGGGCTCGGGGGCGCAGCGGCGCAATCTTCCGGCAATCAAGTGAGGGCAAGCGCCATGGATACGGACGTCGCAACGATCAAGCAGGCCCTTGCCGGAAGCTGGCAGAGCATCGCGCCCGAGATCCGGCCGAGCAAGAATCCGGATGGCTCGATCAAGCCGTTCTATCTCCAGCGCGCCTTCATTTATCAGTCCTCCGATCGGTTTGAGCTCGTGGTCGTCAATTCCGCCGATCCGTACGGCAAGGTGCCGCTGGCGCGGATCAGGATCGTCGGGCACATGCAGTGGCAGGGTGCGCATCCGATCGCGCCGGGCGCGCAGAAGGTCGATTTCATCGCCGACGAGGCCTATGAGGTGACGCCGCTGGCGCAGGGCTTTGCCGACGTCCTCAACAAGGTCGCCTCGGCCGGCTACGTGTCGTGGGCGGTCGACGCACCGCAGAGCATCTTCGGCAAGTCCTTCGCGCCGTTTGCGCTGAAGGAAGGCGCGAACTTCATGGAATACGATCTCGTCTATCTCAAGGGCGACCTGCTGTTCTGGGGCGCCCGCAATGTCGACGGCCGCGGCTTCGACACCGAGCAGAACCGGCCGACCAATCTGCAGATCCCGCTGGTTCGCAAGTGATCCCGTGCTTGCGCTGGTGACCTGATCCTTGCATAGCTAGTTTCATCGTGATGCACTTCGTCTGAGGGCGGCAGCAGATGCAACTGGCAAAGAACGTGATTGATCTCGGCCTTTCCTTCAACGATCTCGAGCCGATGTTGCGGTTCTGGCAGCAGGATGCCGGGCTCCGCTTCGATCACATGCAGCCGATCCGCCGCGGGCAGAAGCAGTACCGGCATGACGCACATGGCTCGGTCATCAAGCTCAACCATCATGTCGAGCCGCTGCCGGACGCGGCGCCGAGCGGCTATCGCGAACTGATCGTTGCACGCGAAGGTGTCACGGCTCCGCAGCGCATGGCCGATCCCGATGGCAACAGCGTTTGCCTGGTGACACCTGGACATGACGGCATCACCCAGATCGCCGTTGCGATGGTGGTGCGTGACCTTGCCGCGCATCGCAGGTTCTACGGCGAGATTCTCGGTTTTGCCGAGCAATCATGGTCGGGCGGTCCGGCGTTTCGCCTCGGCGACAGCCTCATCCTGCTTAGTGAAGATCGGGCCGCGACCGTCGATCCGATCAGGTCGGCGCGCGGCTGGCGCTATATCACCCTGCAAGTCACCGATATCGATGCCGTGCATGACGGGCTGCGCGCCAAGGGTGTGCGCGAAGGCCTTGCGCCGGTGACGCTCGGCGAGGTCGCGCGGATTTCCATGATCCTCGATCCCGACGGCAACTGGATCGAACTGTCCCGCCGCGCGTCGATCGTCGGCAGCCTGTCCGACCACTAGACGGCACGCATCCGCATCTTAGGAACTTTCAACTGCCATGTGGGGCGCTCCGCGGACTGTCACAGCGGACATTTCGCATCGGCGGGCGCGCCCGGTGTTCTGTGCCCTTGCAGGAACGATCGACGGTCGGTTCTCTTGATCATGGTGATGACCCGCTACTATTTCGATCTTCGCGATGGTGATGACTTGGCGATCGACGAGGAGGGCCTGGAGATGCCCAACCTCGCGGCGGTTCGAGAAGAGGCCGCGCGAACTTTGGCCGACATGGTTCGCGATTCCATCACTGGTCAGAATCTCGATCAGATCGCAGTCGAAGTGCGGGATGACAACGGGCCTGTGCTTGACGGAGCTTTCGCGTGGCGCCTTCGCCGGCCGAATTCTTGACGCTCGGTTGCGTGCCGACGCACCTAACGCCGCGTTATGCCCCGGTCGAGGCTGACCTGAAACAGCGGCCCTTCGTCCGTCCGGACCTCGAACGCCAGCAGACTGTGTTTGTCCAAGGGCGGGTTGCCTTTCGCCATGCTGAGCAATGACTGCATCGCTTCGTGGGCGGCGGTCTCCTCGTCGCGCAGCTCGATGCCCTGCCTGTCGGCATAGAGTTCCTCGCCGTTGCGAATGTCGAAATAGTAGCGGGTTGCCATTTGCGGCTCCCTCTTTGCGATGGGAGCTGCCCAGGCTCTCGAGTGCCGGCGCGCTGAATTCACCCGGCAGCGCCGCACTCTGCGTCAGGAGGTCCGAATTTGCTACTCAACAATGATATCGGTTCCAGGAACCGATATCATTGAACCGCTCACCCACTCGCTCAGGTGACCCGCTATCGTCTTCCGGCTACGATCTCAAACGCTTGAACCGCGAGAGATAAATCCCGGAACTGGCAATTGCACCTTGCATAGCTGAGATAAGTGTATACTTCTGTTGGATCGACTGGCCTTGAGCCTTGTAGATCGGTCCGTGTGGACCCTTTTCCAAAGACATCGTCGGATGAAGGTGAGTACGCGTGCTTGCAGCACTGCGGCTGAGCTTTTGTCATGTTGTTGATCGGCTGCCGTTTCACGGATGTACTGGAATGGCAGTGCGGCCCGCTCTGTCACCGATAGAGCGGGCTTTCGTATTTGCGCGCTCAACGTACCCAAAGCGTTTCGAGCGAAGTGGGTACCGGTTCGCGTGAAGAAAGCGCGTCAAAACGAGAAGCTGGAACTTCGGTTCTGATTCAATCAGAACCGAAAGTGCTCTAGCGCCGCGAGAGGTGATCCATTGCAGGTTCTTGTCAGGGACAACAATATCGACCAGGCGTTGCGCGTTCTGAAGAAGAGGCTGCAGCGCGAGGGCGTCTTCAGGGAGATGAAGCGCCGCCGATCGTTCGAAAAGCCTTCGGAAAAAAGGATTCGAGAGAAGGCCGAGGCCGTGCGGCGAGCGCGCAAGCTTGCCCGCAAGCAGGCGATCCGCGAGGGATTGATTGCGGCTCCGCCGAGGAAGCCCAAACTGTCGGCGCCAAAATTTCCTGCGCCGGGGCGATCGCCACCGCGAACGAGTGGCTCGCCGGAGCGTTAGTCCGCACCGCAATCCCGTTGGAGGGAGGGTGCAAGATGAAGCAGCGACCTTATCGAGGCAACGGATGCCTCCAGGAACGTCTCTCCGATGAAATCTGCCGTCGGCGAGACCAGGATCGGCATGTTCGATCGAAGGACGAAAAGCGACGGCAGCGTGCGCAGAATCTGGCCGGCACGGCTATCAACACGATGGTGGATCATTCGGCCAGCCGGATCGACCAGTCCGCCCGCAAGCGTGATTTGTTGGACGGCCCCAGGGAGTTTCGCTCGTCTCGCCGGGATCGCTGACAAAGCGGTCCCGTGATGGCGTGGGCAGCTCTGCTGCGACCGTTAACCCGGTCGGGATTCGACGGCGGTGTCGCCATTGCCGCAAGGACGGCTAATGCCCCCGCCACTGACTTGCCCGACGGCGCAAGCTCCCGTCCTCATCTTCAGCTGTCATCGCCCGGCTTGCCGCCTTCGCTAAAGCTTCGGCGCGCCAGGGATGCATGGCCTCGTCGGAGCCATGGCGGAGACGGGACCGGGCGATCCAGTACGCCGCGGCCTTTCGGCTCAAGCACAGGCGTCTCTGGAATGCTGGATCGCCCGCTTTCGCGGTGATGACACCGCGAACGTGCTGACACTAGGCCAGCACCGCGTCCGCGCCGGTCACCGCCTCGGCGCTCTCCGTCACGGTCTTCTCCAGCGACGGCGCCTGCACGGCGATGTTCTCGGCAAAGAAGCGCGCCAGCGCGACGTAGCGCTGCGGCTCGGCTTCGCCTTTGGCCTTGGCAGCCAGCGCCTCGCCGGCAAGCATGCAGCCGCCGAGCGTGGCGCCGAACAGCCGCAGATAGGGCGTCGCACCTGCCAGCGCCTCGTTCGGCGCGGCGGCGAGCCGCTCGAGCAGCCATTTGCTGGCGCGCGCGAGCGCGGCGTGGGCGTCGCGCAGCTTGGCGCCGGTGGTGCCGAACGCCGGATCGTTGGAGGTCTCGACCTGCTTGATGGTGGCGGCGAGTTCGTCGAGCAGCGCCCACACCGAGGCGCCGCCATTGGCGCCGAGCTTGCGGGTGACGAGGTCGATCGACTGGATGCCGTTGGTGCCTTCGTAGATCGAGGTGATACGGGCATCGCGGTAATGCTGCGCGGCGCCGGTCTCCTCGATGAAGCCCATGCCGCCATGGACCTGGACGCCGAGATAGGCGACCTCGTTGCCGATATCGGTGGAGAAGGCCTTGGCGATCGGGGTCAAGAGCGCGCCGCGCGCGGCCGCGTCGGCGCGGACCTTGGCGTCCTTGGCACGGACCGAGACGTCGAGCGCGACCGCGGTGGCGTAGCAGATCGTGCGCGCCGCCGCCGTCATGCTGCGCATCTGCATCAGCATGCGCTTGACGTCGGGATGCACGATGATCGGATCCATCCCGTCGCCCTTGTGGCCGAGCGCCTTGCCCTGGCGGCGCTCCTGCGCATAGGCCAGCGCCTGCTGATAGGCGCGGTCGGCAATGCCGACGCCCTCGAGGCCGACGCCGAGGCGCGCCTGGTTCATCATCGTGAACATGCAGCGCATGCCCGCATTTTCCTCGCCGATCAGGAAGCCGATCGCGCCACCCTTGTCGCCCATGGTCATGGTGCAGGTCGGCGAGGCGTGCATGCCGAGCTTGTGCTCGACGCCAGAGGCATGAATATCGTTGCGCGCGCCGAGCGTGCCGTCGGCATTGACCAGGAATTTGGGGACAAGGAAGAGAGAAATGCCCTTGGTGCCGGCAGGCGCATCGGGCAATCGTGCGAGCACGAAGTGCACGATGTTGTCGGTCATGTCGTGCTCGCCATAGGTGATGAAGATCTTGGTGCCCTTGATGCGGTAGGTGCCGTCAGGCGCCCGTTCGGCGCGGGTGCGCAGCGCGCCGACGTCGGAGCCGGCATTGGGCTCGGTGAGCTGCATCGTGCCGGTCCATTCGCCGGTGACGAGCTTCTCGAGATAGATCTTTTTCAGTTCGTCGTTGCCATGGGCATCGAGCGCCTCGATCGCGGACAGCGTCAGCAGGGGGCAGAGGCCGAACGCGACATTCGACGCGCTCCAGATCTCGGTGCAGGCGGCGTTGATCGCGAGCGGCAGGCCCTGGCCGCCGAACGCTTCCGGCCCCGACACCGCGTTCCATCCGGCCGCGGTCCAGCGCTGATAGGCGTCGGGCCAGCCCGGCGCGGTCGTCACCTTGCCGTTGTCGAGCTTGATGCCGTGCTCGTCGCCGACCTTGTTCAGCGGCGCCAGCACATCGGAGGCGAACTTGCCGGCTTCTTCCAGTACCGCAGCGGTAATATCGCCGTCGAAATCGCCGTAGTGGCCGGCCTCGACGGCGGCGGCGAGCCCTGCGCCGTGATTGAGGGACAGCAGGATATCGTTGATCGGTGCGCGGTAGGTCATGGCGTTACTCCCGACGAGGCGTTTGGAAATTGTCTTCCCATGAAACCGGCGGCCTCTCAACTGTCCGAGCGGACACCGCGCGGTCTGTTTCGGTCACCGCGGCGTTGGCCCCCTAGAAAGAGCGGCGGCATCAACCTGCGGCTTTCCTGTCTTTTCGATCGCCGCCCTGTTGAAATGGCCTGTTGCACCCTATAGACCGACGTTGCCCTCGATCGGCGCGTTGGGGCGTAGCCAAGCGGTAAGGCAGCGGATTTTGATTCCGCCATTCGGAGGTTCGATCCCTCCCGCCCCAGCCATATTCAAGACATTGAATTGATTAAATAAATTGCTTTGGCGCATCAAAAATTTTCGACGCGTTTGGAAATTCAGTTCAGCCCGCATTTGGAAATTCTGTGCTTGGTTCGTTTCTGGATGAATCGCGTGCGCGAAGCACAACAGAATTGAGCGACGCTCAATTCGTCAGTCGGGCGCTAGCTAGAATGCTGCTGACGAATTCGAACTTTCGACTGTTCAGGCTTGTGACGCCGCGGATGCCGGCGGCGAAAATGCCACCGACCGTTTGCAGCGTTGAACGGAGCTCGAAGTCTATCTTTGCGAGCCGATATTGGTCTTGGTCGCTGGAGACATTTGGCGCGTTTCATCGCCAGGCGATTCCGCTCCGTCAGCAATCTGCTGCTGATCAAGTTCCTTCTGCGCCAGGAGATGCGCGTGTCGCTTCCGGGTCGCGGCTAACGCTCGCGCCATCGTCTCCTTGGCGTAACCACGATAGGCCTGTGCGGTCTTGTGTCCGGAAAGCGCGCGTCCCTGGCCGTCCGTCAGTTCGGCTTCCTCAAGCTCGGTCATGCCGCCGTGTCGACAGGCATCGAGCGTGAATAGCTTGGAAACGCCGTCGATCTTCTTGCGCATCTGCTGTACGACCTTTTCCATGCCGGGATAGGACCACACTTTGGCGTCGCCCTTGCGCTCACCCCTTTCAACCCGACGCATGATCATCGGGACGCCAAGCTTGGGCAGATGGCTCAAAACGTCCTCCGCTTCCGCATAAAACTTGACGGTCTCTCCTTCGACAGTCTCTTCGAGCGGGTGCCAGACCAGCGCCTTGTTTTTGTGGTGCTCGATACGCACGGCATGCGGCCAGTTCTTGCTGCGGTAGTCAGGCCAAGTCAAAAACCCGGCCACCACGTTCTCTGGCCGTTGCAGCCATTCGAAGCAGATCACTGCGACGGCCGCCGGTTCAGGCCGGCCTTCCTTGATGCAACCCCACGCGAACTTGTACACCTCCTCGCGGGTGACCGCGTGTTTCTTGGTCCTGGTACGACTCTTTAGGGTGAAATCGTCCCAGGGGTTCGGGTGTTTCTTATCGAACAGCTCCGGGTGCAGCCGACGCATGACCCGCCAAACCTTTCGGCAGAGCGCAACCACCTTTTCTCCCTGACGCAGTCTAATGCCGTTCGGGCCGTTGATGATTTTGTCGTAGATCTTATCAGCGGCTCTTGGCGTGACTTCCAGTATCTGCCGTTCGCCGATCCGGCGTCCGCTCTTGCCGACGGTGTCGCAGATCAATTGCATGATCCGTTCGTAGTCGGGGCGCGACCGAGGTGAAACCTTTTCAGTATACGCCTTCTCCGTCTTGTATTGCCTGAATAGCCAATCGACGGTGCCGTAGCGCGAGATCTTTCCTTGCTCGTCGGGCTGCCCTCTGCGCTGTTTATTCCACTCATCGAACCACGCATTGAGTGTGGCGGCGCGTCCGCCTTTCCCGTCATCGCCGCATGCGGCTTCGTAGCACGTCCCAAGTGGCTCATTCGCCATCTCGCAGCCGAGATTGCGGTAATGGGTCGGGATCCGGAAGTAGAATGCGGCCGAACCGCGGGCAAGCCGACGTACCTCCACGAAGCGTGGAAGTGGACGCTCTAGGGTCACAAATCCTCGGCGAGGTCGCCCGACACGATGTCCGGCGCAATAGCTCGGTCCAGATCGTCTCTCAACCACAGCTGACGCCTCCCTTCTTTCACACGTGGTCGAGGATACTCCGTCCCGACTCGTTTGAGAAAGGCTTCGGCAGTCGGCTCTCCGCAATATCCTGCTGCTATTGCGGCTGGCATACGGCGTGGCCAAGAACCTGCGGGAATTATGGCGGGACGAGCCATCGTTAAAGGATCAACAACGTGACTGCGGAAATCCGTCGAGCGCTTTGCTCGCCCGGTGAAGATTGATGATGCCAATTATGAACCAGGATAGAAACCGCGGCCGCAGCCAAATCGTAGAGAAGGAAAGCCCAGCGTATTCAATAGGTGTGTTAGGTTAACTCCACGTGACGTCCGAGTTCAGACTGATTGTCGAGCTGGAGCGAGCTGCATGCTGTTCGACCCATATACCGAGCGCGCAATGTGGACGATCTAGGTGTGAGCTTTCACGAAGATTGTCCTTCGGGTCTAGACTGAGGGAGCTTAGCTTGCGAAGCTTCAGTTTTCCCAGGGGCGTCCAGATGGACATCCACAAGAAATGCCCAGCGAGGGGGCTCACTCTGTCCGACGGGCGGCGAACCTAGGCGGGGGTACGAAGTTCGTGAGTTCGATTGCCCCGAGGATCATCAGCTCTCAACGGACTTCGACCATCTCCTCGTTGCGAGAGGTTATCTTCGCCGCGCCAGCGCGCCTCGCTGCTGCTCCGGGAAGAATCGCGAAAGTGGTCTTGCGGATTGCGCGCTGGACTCCCTGCGTTGCCGGATGACCAGTCTGCCCATGACGGGCAGGGCGGTGAGCTAGGTGTTGAGGCCCTTTCTATTGTCATGAGGCCAGATACCGCCGAACGCGCCTTCCTTTTCCCGTCACGACAAAGACTGAAGAACGCGATCAGCTCTATCGCGAGACCGTAGGGGTCGTGTCACAAGTGGAGTCAGGCGGCTCACGGCGCGTTGAGATCGATCAATGGGGCGCAGCAGGTCTTGAACCTCTTGCCGCTCGAGCAAATGCAAGGGTCATTGGCCTTAGTCCTGATAGCTAGATCGACGAGTATCACTGCAAATGCCATATGTTGCTTGTCCAAAAGCGCCTTGAGCAAGCCGCGATCGATCCGAATCTTGTCGCCCAATGAGTGCTGCTCCAATGTGGACTGGAAAGGTCGCTCGCTATAATCCATCCCTCCACATTCTTGAAGACGCCCAAGCTTCGTTTGACGTTGATGAGACGCGTCCTGCCCTCATAGTCGTAAACTCTTTGTGGATCGGGCAAGAAAAGAACGTCAAACTCCCCATGGATGTGCGGCGTGACGTCGATCAAGGCGTTTCCGTCGTTCCAGACGGCGTGATGCTCGGCTTCGACGAAAACCCGGGGCCACTCCCAGATGAGCCACCCGTAGGTAATCGAACCGCCGTCCTTTGCGACCTTCGCCTGGACGTTGTGGAAGCACTCGCCAATGACAGTGCCGCTCCCAGAGCGAACGGGAACACGCACCGGACGATGGTCCGGACTGAGTTCGTCACAGAGTGAAGCAACGGCCGCCGAGATCGAGTTCGGCGTGGTCGTGAAACGCTTCGTGAAAATCTCAGCTTTGACGCTCGCCATCAAAGTTCTCGTGCGGTGAATAGCAGTCTTTCACCTGTGGCAGGTACCGGTCGATGATGGCCTGCGTCAGCTGCTCGCCTCGTTTGGCCAACAATGGGAGGTTCTTGGCGGAAATCGGCACAAAGTCCGTCGGATACTGACGGTCGTCGCGCCGCATTAGATCGGGCGGAAGGAGGGCAAACGGTGGTCCTGCTGGCCGAGATGGACCTTCCCGGAGCCGTCGAGGTCGCCGGTTTCGATATGGCCGTTGGCTCAAAGAGCATTCTGACAAATGGAAATTTCCTAATGATCTCAATGAGAATCGAGGGTGTCATCTGTCAGGATGCATTAAATTTGAAGATTTCCAAACTGACTCCGAGAGGGCTGATTCTCGACCGGCCTTCGTTTGCGTGCGATAGGAAAGGAGATCGCGCGATTGCTGAATGCCATGACTAACTTAACGAGTTGAAAGGCCCTTTGAGGTTGAAAACGACCCTTTCAATCCACAACATTACCATAAGCCGTTGAAATCGCGCCAAATGCAACCGCTCTCCGAGCGCACCATAAACCCAGGTTCGTCCCAAAAGTCGTCGGCCGCCGTAGCCTGCGAGGGTACTGCCTATATCAGTTTGGGCACGTTGCCTTGCCCGATATTGCTCCTTGCCGGTTGTTGCGACCATGACGTCGAGCTATTGCCGTTGGCTGATCGACCGGCGCGCATCTTGAGCCCGAGCCCAAGCCCACGCATTGAAGGTTTCGCAGTTGGCAAAACTGAGATCACGGCAGAGTGATTTGTCGGCCAAGCAATACGTGCTGTGTACCCCTATTGTGCCCCGATTGCTTCGGGGTACATTCGGTGGGAGAAAAACCAATAACTAGTTGATTTGTTGAGCTTAATGGTGGACGCACAAGGGATCGAACCTTGGACCTTTCCCGTGTGAAGGGAACGCTCTCCCGCTGAGCTATGCGTCCGGGATATGTGACG
>NZ_VKHP01001172.1 GCF_010811875.1 Bradyrhizobium uaiense | reverse complement strand
TCATGAAGCGGGTCTCGATCCCGGGCCGGCCGTTCTCGCTGTAGAGCGGAGCGATCTCGCCGTCGATCCAGTCCCAGTCGACCTTGCCGGCGAGCAGAACCAGCTCGTGCTTCATGTTGATGATCTGATCCAGCCATGCCCGGAACAGATCGTTTGATCCCGTCGTCTTGTGCTTCTTCGGCCGCATCGTCCCTCCGGTGCACCACAGAAGCACGGTTCACAGCGAAG
>NZ_VKHP01001171.1 GCF_010811875.1 Bradyrhizobium uaiense | reverse complement strand
TGATCGAGGGACTGTCCGCCGGGGTCGTCATGGCCGATACAGCCTATGACGCCGATCACTTGCGTCAGGCCATCGCAGCCAAGGGCGCGCTCGCCGTCATCCCCAACAATCCGTCACGCGCGCTCAAATACCCGCTCGACAAGCATCTCTACGCCCAGCGTCATCTCGTCGAATGCTGCTTCTCAAAGCTCAAGCAGTTCCGACGTGTCGCAACCCGCTTCGAAAAAA
>NZ_VKHP01001170.1 GCF_010811875.1 Bradyrhizobium uaiense | reverse complement strand
AACGTGCCTCAGGGGAGAAGAAATACTATCTTGCCAATCTCCCTGCGGCGACGGATCTGCGCACACTAGCCGCCACCATCAAGGCAAGATGGATTTGTGAGCAGGCGCATCAGCAGTTGAAGGAGGAGCTTGGACTTGATCACTTCGAAGGGCGATCATGGCAAGGTCTTCATCGTCACACCCTGATGACTATGATTGCTTACGCCTTCCTGCAACACCGTCGCCTCG
>NZ_VKHP01001169.1 GCF_010811875.1 Bradyrhizobium uaiense | reverse complement strand
AGTTGCCGTGGCAACTAAAAACCCATGATGCGCCGCGGCGTCGGGTCGCAAGTGGAGACTTGTAACGTTGCCCTCAGCTTAGGTGAGCACGCTGCTCAGGCTCCCTCCCCCCTTGCGGGGGAGGGTTAGGGAGAGGGGTACCGCACGACGTGCGCTATCCGTATTCGTGGCGCCCCAACGTGCTTTGCAACGGTGATGCACGCGTCGATCATCTCGCCCGGGGCCACC
>NZ_VKHP01001168.1 GCF_010811875.1 Bradyrhizobium uaiense | reverse complement strand
TGGCCCCGGGCGAGACGGTCGATGCAAGCACGGCCGTCGCAACATGCAGCACAACATCGCAACGCAGTTTGAGAGACCACCCGAGTGGTACCCCTCTCCCTAACCCTCCCCCGCAAGGGGGGAGGGAACCCTGCGGCCGGTGCGTCCCTCACGACGCAATAGAGCAATCACGCCGCGCTCACCTTCAGCTTCCGGTACTCCGTCGGCGTCACGCCTGTCGTCGCCTTG
>NZ_VKHP01001167.1 GCF_010811875.1 Bradyrhizobium uaiense | reverse complement strand
AACGTGCCTCAGGGGAGAAGAAATACTATCTCGCCAACCTGCCTGCGTCGACGGATCTGCGCACATTGGCCGCCACTATCAAGGCGCGATGGATCTGCGAACAGGCGCATCAGCAGTTGAAGGAGGAACTCGGACTTGATCACTTCGAGGGGCGATCATGGAAGGGTCTTCATCGTCACGCCCTGATGACAATGATTGCCTACGCCTTCCTGCAGCATCGTCGCCTCG
>NZ_VKHP01001166.1 GCF_010811875.1 Bradyrhizobium uaiense | reverse complement strand
ATCCGCGCCAGCGCGATCTCGACCGCGCCTTGCGGCGCCTCATAGGCCGCCAGCGCATAGGCCTCGTCGGCCGGCGCCGGTAGCGCATTCCGATCGAGCTTGCCGTTCGGCGTCAGCGGCAGCGCTGTGATCGGCACGAACGCAGCCGGCACCATGTAGTCCGGCAGCCGGCTACTCAAGTGCGCGCGCAAGGCGCCAGCAAGCCCGCCTGCATCACCCTCGTCCGAGC
>NZ_VKHP01001165.1 GCF_010811875.1 Bradyrhizobium uaiense | reverse complement strand
GCTCGGCTATGTCGCGGCCGAACGGGCGACGTGCCTTTGAAGTTACCTCGCCCCGCTTCCGGGGAGAGGTCTCCTGAGTGAGGGAAGCATCGCTCCGAGGGTTCCCTCTCCCCTTGCGGGAGAGGGTGGGGAGAGGGGTGGCCCCGGGAGAGATGTACGAGGGCGAGCAAAGCTCCATCAGCCAAGAGCTCGCTCGCCGCTTGGTAAGCGCCCGCACCTAACAAGCAGC
>NZ_VKHP01001164.1 GCF_010811875.1 Bradyrhizobium uaiense | reverse complement strand
GCTGCTTGTTAGGTGCGGGCGCTTACCAAGCGGCGAGCGAGCTCTTGGCTGATGGAGCTTTGCTCGCCCTCGTACATCTCTCCCGGGGCCACCCCTCTCCCCACCCTCTCCCGCAAGGGGAGAGGGAGCCTGACCGGCGTACTCACCTCACGTAACAACGGGGGCAGGGAGAGAGGCAACTCACCGTGTCAGATATCCCCGGATCGCCGGCAGCAGGAAGATCGCGATG
>NZ_VKHP01001163.1 GCF_010811875.1 Bradyrhizobium uaiense | reverse complement strand
GAAGCCGGAGCCGCGGACGCATCGCAAGCGTCCGTGCATCGACGCGTGGTAGACTTGGATAGGCCGCTTCGATTGTACGTGAGGTGAGCACGCTGCGCGGGCTCCCTCTCCCCTTGCGGGAGAGGGTGGGGAGAGGGGTGGCCCCAGGCGAGTTGACTGATAAGGGCAACGTCCTCGCAAAGTTTCGCTGTGCCGTGACCAATACGGAGAGAACTCGTCGTGCGGTACC
>NZ_VKHP01000117.1 GCF_010811875.1 Bradyrhizobium uaiense | reverse complement strand
CGCCCCCGTGCCCCACGCGTTTTCCCACCCCGCCCCGCCTATTATGCCCCATCCGCGGTGTTGTTTTGTTGAAATGAGTTTTTACCCACTTTTGCCGCGCGCTGGGCTGTGCTCCTTCTCCCGCTTGCGGGGGAGGGTTGGGGTGGGGGTGTTTCAACGAGTCGCAATCCCCCAGTGGAAAGAGCCCCCACCCGCCGCACTTCGTGCGTCGACCTCCCCCGCAAGCGGGAGAAGGAGCACAGCCCAGCGCGCGGCAAGAGTGAGTAAAATCTCATTTCAACAAGACATCACTGCGGATGGATCATCATCGGCGAGTCGAGGTCGGTATCGGCGTCGGCATCGGCGGCGCCCTCGCGGGGGTCGACCGTGGTGTAGACCGACATGCCGGCACGCAGCAGGCCTTGCTTGGCGACGCTGTTCGGCACCCGGATGCGGACCGGCAGCCGCTGCACGATCTTGGTGAAATTGCCGGTGGCGTTGTCGGGCGGCAGCAAGGTGAACACCGAGCCCGCCGCCGGCGAAATGCTGTCGACGATGCCGGTGAACTTGCGGAAGCCGTAGGCATCGACCTTGATCGTCACCCGCTGGCCGGTGCGGATGCGCTTGAGCTGGGTCTCTTTGTAGTTGGCGTCGATGAAGACGCCGTCGAGCGGCACCACGTTGCCGAGCCGCTGGCCGACATTGATGTAGTCGCCGGTGTTGACGAGGCGGTTGGAGAAGGTGCCGTCGACCGGCGCGCGGACATTGGTGAATTCCAGATCACGCTCGGCCTTGGCGAGCTGGGTCTGCAATTCGGCAAGCTGCGCGCGGGACTCGGCCTGCTGCGCCTTGGTCACCTCGACATTGTCCTTGGCCGCATCATAGGCCGCCTGCGCGGACCGCACGCTGGCAGCGCCCTGGTCGCGGCCGGCTTCGGAGACCTCGAAGGTGGCGCGCGAGGCAAAGCCCTTGGTGCTCAGCGCCTGCTGGCGATCGAAATCGAGATCGGCGCGCTTCAGGCCGGCCTGGGCAGACACGAGCTGCGCCTGCGCCTGCTCGACGGCGCTGACGGCGGCGCCGACCTGACGGCCGATGCGCTCGATCGTCGCCTGCTGGGTCGCGATCCGGGTGCGCGCGGCGTCGACCGCGATGCGATAGTCGCCGTCATCGATCCGGAAGATCACATCGCCGGCGCGCACCAGCGCGTTGTCGCCAGGCATGATCGCTGCGATATGGCCCGCGACGCGCGCGCCGAGCATGGTGTTGTTGGCGCGGACATAGGCGTCGTCGGTCGAGACGTAGAATCGTCCGACCATCAGGTAATAGGCGGCATAGCTTGCGGCGGCGAGCGCGAGCAGGCCGACCACGCCCATCATCACGAATTTGCGCTTGCCGGATTTCGGCGCCGCGGCGGCCGGTGAAGCGGCCGGCTGCTCGGGCGCAGAAGCTGGCGGTGCCTCGGCGGGACGCTTGTCGCCGGGTCCCTTGGTTTCGGGACCCTTGGCTTCGAGACCCTTGGCTTCGTCAGCACGGCCCTGCTCGCCGAGATCGGCGGATGCGTCGCGCGCCATCGCGTCCTCGGCCAAATCAGGCCCGGAACGAACAATGCGTGCAGCCTGATCTCGTGCTGCGGCCATAACCGACGCTCCCCACTAAAAGCTCGATGCCCGCAGTGGCGGAATAAGGGCCGCGCGGCGCATCGTCACTCCCACTAATACCATTGACCGAACGGTTCGGTCAATCTATATTCCCGTCCCGTGGATTATAAGGCTTCGATTCTTCCCTTGCTCATTCTGGGTTGAGTTCTTTCGCGAGAAGCTAAATCAATGGTTGCAGCCCCCCGAACCTCCCTCCAGCCGGTCGGCGAGGAGGAATCGTCGAAACGCCGCCAGATCCTGGACGGCGCCCGCAAGGTATTCTTGGAGCTCGGCTTTGACGGTGCCAGCATGGGCGAGATCGCCCGCGCCGCCGCCGTCTCCAAGGGGACGCTCTACGTCTATTTCCCCGACAAGGCCGGGCTGTTCGCAGCGATCGTCGAGGAGGAGAAGCTCGAGCAGGGCAAGGTCGCCTTCAATTTAGATCCTGCGCGCGACGTCGACACCACCCTCCCCGAATTCGGCCGCGCCTATATCGCCCTGCTGTGCCGGCCCGGCGGCGGCTCGGCGATCCGCACCGTGATGGCGATCGCCGAGCGGATGCCCGAGCTCGGCAGCCGGTTCTACACCCATGTGATCGCCCACACCGTCGACCGCTTCGCCGCCTATCTGGAGGCGCGCGCCGCACTCGGTGAACTCGTGATGGACGACACGCAGCTCGCGGCCTGGCAGTTCATGCAGATGTGCCAGGCGACGCTGTTCCAGGCGTTCATCTTCCAGGCCAATCCGTCGCCCTCGGCGGAGCGGATTGCAACCGTCGTCGACAGCGCGACGCGGGTGTTCTTTGCGGCGTACCGGCCGAAGCAGGCGGACTGATCCTCCGCCGTCGCAAGACAGGCGAGTGACGATCCAATCCGACTATTTCCTTTGGAAGGACCGTAACTTGGCGCTTGTCGCGTGACGCCACCTCGCGCGACAATCCGCTGCATGAACGGGGATATCGACCGAGATCAAATGTCCAGCGTGATGGCGCGGCTGGGGGACGCAGTGGTCGACCCGACGGCGTGGACCGACATCATGACGTCGATCTGCGAAGCGGCGGGCGCAACCGGCGCCGTGCTGCTGCAAAGCGATGTGCGGACACCGGACGTGCCCCGCACGGCGTCGACCGAAGAAATGGTGCAGCTCTACTTCGCACACAACTGGCATGAGCAGGATTCGCGCGCTTCAGGCGTTCCGCGAGCAATGGCCGGCGAAGTGATCACCGATCAGGACTTGCTGACGCCCGAGCAGATCCGGTCGGATCCGATGTACAATGAGGTGCTGTATCCGTTCGGCTTCAAATGGTTCGCCGGCATCGGCTTCTGGGCCGACAGCGCACCGTGGGTGCTGACGTTGCAGCGCACCGGAAAGGAAGGACATTTCGAGACACGCGAGACGCGGCTACTGGCGCAGCTCGGGCCGCGCCTGACGGAGACAGCAACACTGTCGACTGTGGTCGGCCGCATCGCGCTCTCCTCCATGACCGGCATTCTCGACCGGGTGCGGCAGCCGGCGGTCGTACTCGACCGCGCGGGCCTCGTGATCAATCGCAACGAAGCCGCCGATGCCGGCTTCGACGCGGACATCAGAATCAGGGATCGCCGGCTGATCGTGCGCGACAGAGCCGCACAGGCGCGGCTTGATCAAGTCGTCGATCTGATCCGCGCCGCACCCGAGCGCGCGGCACTGCCGATCGAGCCGATCCTGATCCGACGTACGCACAAGGGGCCGGTGGTCTTGCGCGTGTTGCCGGTCGACGGTGCGGCACGCAACGTCTTCCTCGGCGCGCGGGCGATGCTGGTCTTCGCCAATTTGACGCCGCGCGCGATGCCCGAGCCCGGCTTGATCGCGCAGGCATTCGACCTCACGCCGGCAGAAGCGCGGCTGGTCGCGCTGCTCGCGGGCGGCCTCTCGATCACCGACGCGGCCGAACGGCTCGGAATCGTTCGTGACACGGCACGCAACCAATTGAAGTCGGCCTTCGCCAAAACCGGCACGCACCGCCAGCCGGAACTGGTCAACCTCGTCCTTCGGATCGCTTGAGCATGGCACCGCAAACGAGGCGATCGGCCATGAACGACCTGACCATACGCACGATGCGGCCCGAGGAGATCGCGCTCGCGATCGACTGGGCCGCGGCGGAGGGATGGAATCCCGGTCTCGCCGATGCGCCCTGCTTTGCCGCTGAAGACCCGCAGGGCTTTTTCATCGGCGAGCTCGATGGCGAACCGGCCGCGGTGGTTTCCTGCGTCAATTACGGCGCGCAATTTTCCTTCCTCGGATTCTATATCGTGCGTCCGGACCTGCGCGGCCGCGGTTGCGGCCTGAAAATATGGAACGCCGCGATCGCGCATGCTGGTCGGCGCGTGATCGGCCTCGACGGCGTGGTGGCGCAACAGGCCAACTACCAAAAGTCCGGCTTCGCGCTCGCTTATGCCAATGTGCGCTACGGCGGCACGATCACAGCATCTCCGGCGCCGAGCACCAGCGTCGTTGCGCTGAGCGATGTACCTATGGCGCTGATCGAGGCCGATGACGCCACGGTGTTTCCGGCGCCGCGCCCGGCCTTCCTGCGCGCCTGGATCAACACGCAAGGACATGTCGGACGCGGGCTGATCCGCGACGGCAGGCTGGCCGGATGGGGCGTGATCCGTCCGTGCCGGAGCGGCCGCAAGATCGGTCCGCTCGTCGCCGATGATCGCGCGAGCGCAGAGATCATCCTGTCGGCACTGCTGGCGAACGCCGGCAGCGGCGAGATCTTCCTCGATGTCCCCGCGGTCAACGGCGACGCGGTCGCGCTGGCGCAAGGCCTCGGACTGTCACCGGTGTTCGAGACCGCGCGGATGTATACCGGCGCGATCCCGCCACTGCGTACGGATCGCGTGTTCGGCGTCACGACGTTCGAGCTCGGCTAGCGCCCTGGGGCGAGCGTGCGCCTGCGTGATTTCGGAATATTCGAAATATATCCGTGAGTTGCCCGACGTGTCAAGTAGCTGGGTCGAACGCCGGCCACCGCCGGCTCCTTTGCATGGGGTTGTTTTCGATATTTTGCCAACGCGCCTCCCCCGCGGGCGCCCGCAAGCGGGAGAGGAGCGCAGTGCAGTTGCGGCTGCAAGTCAATCCCGACCTAGTTCGCCGCGGCGTTGACCTCCGGCGCTGCAGCGTTGTCCTGCTCCAGCTCCTCGGGCAGTCCGGCGAAGCGGCGCAGCGCCTTCGCCATCTTCACGCGGCCGCCGACGCCGGTGATGATGACGTCGACCATCACGAACGACGAGTGAAAATGGCCCCGCGCCTTGAGCTGCTCGACCTTGACGCCGGCTTTCGCAAGCGCGTCGCCATAGGCGATGCCCTCGTCGCGCAGCGGATCGAACTCGCTTGTCGCGATGAACGCCGGCGGCAGGCCTTCGGGCTTGCCGCGCAGCGGCGCGACGCGCGGATCGGTGCGGTCGGCCGGCGAGCAGTACAGGTCCCAGAACCAGAACATCAGGCCACGGGTCAGGAAGTAACCGGCCGCGTTGTCGACATAGGACTGCCGGTCAAAGGAGGAATCGGTGACCGGGCAGATCAGGAGCTGACCCGCGATCTCGGGCCCGCCGCGATCGCGCGCGAGCTGGCAGGTGACGGCTGCAATGTTGCCGCCGGCGCTCCAGCCCGCGACCAGCACCGGCCCCGCTTTGCCGCCGAGCTCGGCGGTGTGAGCGGCGATCCAGCGCGTCGCCGCATAGCCGTCCTCGGCCGCCGCCGGGAAGCGATGTTCGGGCGCGTGGCGATAACCGACGCTGACGATGATCATGCCGGTGCGCCGGCACAGATCGCGACAGAACGGATCGTCCGATAGCTCGTCGCCGAGCACCCAGCCGCCGCCGTGGAAATACACCACGATCGGATGCGGCCCCGGCGTCGCCGGCCGGTACAGCCTGTACGGCAGCGGACCTTCAGCGCCTTGCAGCATGCCGGTACCGACATCGCCGACCGGGCGGCCGGCAGGACGGCCCTTGTTGAACTCGGTGAGGAAATCGCGCGCGCCCTGCGCGCCCATCGTCTCGAGCGGCGGCAGGTTCATCTCCGCCAGCATGCCGAGCACCAGCCGCACATCGGGTTGCAGCCGCACCACCTCGCCGTCATTGCATTGCTCCGCAACGCCGGGCCCCGAGAGCCTGAAGCCGAGCATGCCGCGCCCGACCACCTCGTTGCAGATGCTGCGATACGGGCCGACGCCGCCGGTGTAAGGCATCACGCCCTGCGGCTTGCCCGGCACATTGGCGCCCGTGTACCAGGTGTTGGCAAGCCTGTGCAGCGTCAGCGTGGCGCAGTCGGCCATATGGCGCTCCCAGCCGGCCTGCGCGGTCTCGGTTGCCTCCATCGTGGTGAAGCCGGCGTCGCGCAGCGCGGCGATCCGGTCGACCACCCAGTCGACATGCTGCTCGATCGAGACAGCCATGTTCGACAGCACTGACGGGCTGCCGGGACCGGTGATCATGAACAGATTGGGGAAGCCGGCGACGGTGACGCCGAGATAGGTCTGCGGTCCATGCGCCCAGACATCCGACAGCGACTTGCCGCCGCGGCCGGAGATCGGATGCACTGCCATGATCGCGCCGGTCATCGCGTCGAAGCCGGTGGCGAACACGATGACGTCGACATCGAAGCTGCGTCCATTGGTGCTGATGCCGCTGGCGGTGATCGCCTTGATCGGCTCCTGCCGCAGATTGACCAGCGTCACGTTGGGCCGGTTGTAGGTCGCGTAGTAGTTGGTATCGAGGCAGGGACGCTTGGCGCCGAATGGATGATCGTGCGGCGCCAGCGCCGCTGCGATCTCCGGGTCCTTGACCACGGCACCGATCTTCTCGCGGATCAGATCGGCGACCACCTTGTTGCCGTCGACATCGACGGCCTGGTCGGCCCAGAGCTGGGTCAGGATGTGGACGAGGTCGCCCGCCGCCCACGCCTTCTCGAAACGCTCGCGGCGTTCGGCGTCGCTCAACTGCCAGCTCACCACGGTCTGCTGCGGATAGGGCACGCCGGCCATCGACCAGCGCGCCTGCTCGCGATAGGCCGCGCGATCGCTTTCGAAGAAGGTCTTGCGGTCCTCCGGCGCCGGACCATTGCCGGCAGGCAATGCGAAATTCGGCGTGCGCTGGAACACGGTGAGTTGCGCGGCCTGCTCGGCGATCAACGGGATCGACTGAATGCCCGACGAACCGGTGCCGATCACGGCAACGCGCTTGCCCTTGAGATCGACGCCCTGATGCGGCCAGCGGCCGGTGAAATAAATCTCGCCCTTGAAGTCCTTGACGCCATCGATCTCCGGCGGCTTCGGCGACGACAGGCAGCCGGTCGCCATGATGTAGTAGCGGCACGAGACGTTGGCGCCGTTGCTGGTCGAGATCAGCCAGCGCGAAGTCGCGTCATCCCAGGTCGCTTGCGTGACCTTGGTGCCGAACCTGATATCGCGACGTAGATCGTAGCGGTCGGCGACGAAGCCGAGATAGCGCAGGATTTCCGGCTGGGTCGCGTATTTCTCCGACCAGGTCCACGCCTGATCGAGCTCGGGATCGAAGGTGTAGCTGTAATCGATGGTCTGGATGTCGCAACGCGCGCCCGGATATCTGTTCCAGTACCAGGTGCCGCCGACATCGGCGCCCTCTTCGAGCGCGACTGCCGAGAAGCCCGCCTTGCGCAGCCGATGCAGCAGATAGAGACCAGCGAAACCCGCGCCGACGACCGCGACGTCGACTTGCTGCGTGGTTCCGCTGCGCGTGGAGTCCGAAGCACGTGCTGCAACTGCTGCGTCTGGCATGCCAATCCTCCCGTATGTTTTGATTTGACGGAAGGCTAGCCCTGCCCTTTCAGTTTGTCATCACGACAAACGCAATCTGAGGTCGCCGCAATTGTGACGCGCGCAGTCTGGAGCGCGACGGGCAGCGCGTAGACGCAAGTGGCTTGTCGCGAGCCAAGGTGCGCGCGATGTCCGTTTGTCCGCAGTTGCAGACGAGGACAGAAGATTCGAGTTACTGGGCCTCGGCTACCTTCGGTTCAGATGACAGCATCTGCGCGTTGGTTGCCGAGGGCCGGTTCGACGGCGACGTCGGGTCCGGCGCTCGGGAGGCAGCGTCGGACGGCGCTCCCTGGGATGGTCGACGGGCTGAGGTTGCCGGAAGCACGATCACTTTCGCTCCGATTTTCACCCGCTCATAGAGGTCCGCGACGTCCTCATTGGTCAGCCGGATGCACCCGGACGACACTCGCTTCCCGATCGTATCGGGTTTGTTGGTGCCGTGAATTCGATATTCGGTCTCGCCCAGATACATCGCCCGTGCGCCGAGCGGATTGGTGGGACCGCCTGCCATGAACCGCGGCAGATAAGGCTGACGCAAAAGCATGTCGGCAGGCGGGCGCCAATCCGGCCATTCCGTCTTGCGGGCCACGGTCTGTTCGCCCGACCATGTGAAACCCTCGCGGCCAACACCGATGCCGTAGCGCATCGCCTGTCGCTCGTTCAGAACGAGATAAAGGAACGTGTTTCCGGTATCGATCACGACGGTGCCTGGCGTCTGGTGACTGGCGTAATCAACCACCTGCCGAACAAGTTTTCCGGGACCATCAGCAGCTTTGGGTGGTTCTGCCAGAGGTGCCGGGGCCGAAACTGGAGCTGGAGCCGGAGCCGGGGCTGAGATTGGAGCCGGAGCTGACGCCGCGACACGAACGGGAGTCGATGCGTGAGCTGGCGTCGACGGTGCCAGAGCTTGCTGCGCGGACGGCTTGCGTATCGGTTGAACGCTCGCCGGGCGAGACAGCAAACCGTATCCCAAAGCGGCAGCGGCGACGACGCCAACTGCTACTCTTCCGGCCACCGGTAGTGCGAGCGCTTCAGTCTTTCCACGTTTTGCCCGCTTACCCATATCTTTCCCCGGATTGCCATGCCCGGAGGAGGTACCCAGCAGATTTTAACAAACTTCGAAGCGATTTCGCTCAGGCGGGAAATCGTCAAGCGTCGTTAACGCAAACTCCTGTTCGGGAACACGTGAGGGTACCGCTCGATATCCGAGAGCGGCGGTACTGCTTTGCTCCCGGAATCTGTCGTCAGTGAGCATACGCCCCGGTCGAGTGTGAAGGCCTCAGATCGAGCGCATCAGGCCGCCGTCGACGCGGATGTTCTGGCCGGTAATATAGCCCGCGCCGTCGGAGACGAGGAAGGCGATGGTGGCCGCGATCTCCTCCGCCTTGCCGTAACGCTTCATCGGCACGCTGTCGCGGCGCTCGTCGGATGCCGGCAGACTGTCGATCCAGCCCGGCAGCACATTGTTCATACGGACATTGCTGGCGGCGTAGCTGTCGGTGAAGAGCTTGGTGAACGCGGCGAGCCCGGCGCGGAACACTGCCGATGTCGGAAACATCGCACTCGGCTCGAACGCCCAGGCGGTTGAGATGTTGACGATCGCGCCCGACTTCTGCGCCTGCATGTGAGGTGCGACCAGACGCGTCGGGCGGATCACGTTCATGAGGTAGACATCAAGGCCGGTGTGCCACTGCTCGTCGGTCAATTCGAGCACGCCAGCGCGCGGGCCGTGGCCGGCGCTGTTGACCAAGGCATCGATGCGACCCCAGCGCGCCATCACGCCGTCGACGGCACGCTTCAAATCATCGTTCGAACGGTTCGAGCCGGTGAAGCCGAGGCCACCGAGCTCGCTGGCGAGCGCCTCGCCCTTGCCCGACGACGACAGGATCGCAACGCGAAATCCGTCAGCGGCAAGCCGCCGCGCCGCCGCCGCTCCCATGCCGCTGCCGCCCGCGGTGACGAGTGCGACCTTCTCCAAAGCCATGACCTGATATCCCGTTTGATGACGATGCCGACGCAAGGTCTATCATCAAGGATCAGACAGCGCGACACCCGGTCTGCCGCGCCGTGTCCACTACTTGCGGAATACCTGCTTCGACCCGGCGTCGAACCTGGCGACGGGCCGGTCCATCTGCCACAACTCGATATCATGGTGGTCGACCAGACGGCTGGCCGACGTGATGGCCTGATCGTCGTCGGCGCAATCCATGTTGACCACGCCGATGGATCGGCTGTGCAGTCCGACGATATAGGCGCGATATGCTGTCATCACTGTCTCCAGGGAGGTTTGCTGACGAACTTGCTCGCCCGGAAAATGAACAGGTGGGCATATGAATTCGAGGGGGGATACCGCAGCGTGATGTAAACGCAGAATAAGCGCCGCCACGTCGCGGGGAAATCGTGCGCTTTGCCTCACAGGATCAACTGAGGCATGGTGACCATTGACCTTCCATCATACCCAGACCACATGACCTTCCTCCTTCGACACCTTGTCATCGCGGCCGTGCTGCTGTTCGCCGGCCCCACCCTGGCGCAGACCCGGTCCATCATCGTTGCCTCGACGACATCGACCGAGCAGTCCGGCCTGTTCGGCGATCTGCTGCCGCGCTTCTCGCAGGCCTCGGGCATTGATGTGAAGGTGGTTGCGGTTGGCACCGGACAGGCGCTCGATATCGGACGGCGTGGCGATGCCGATGTCGTATTCGTGCACGATCGCGTGGCCGAAGAGAAGTTCCTGGCCGAAGGCTTTGCGACCAGGCGTTACGACGTCATGTATAATGACTTCGTCATCGTCGGCCCGAAGACCGATCCGGCGCATATCGCCGGCGACCAGGATGTCGCGGACGCCTTGCGCAGGATCGCCGCGACGAAATCGGCCTTCATCTCGCGCGGCGACCACTCCGGAACGCACGAAGCCGAGTTGCGGCTCTGGAAAGATGCCGGCGTCGATCTCGGTTCCGCGAAAGGCCAATGGTATCGCGAGATCGGCCAGGGCATGGGTCCGGGGCTCAACATGGCAGCGGCGTCGAATGCTTATGTGCTCTCCGACCGCGGCACCTGGCTGTCGTTCAGGAATCGCGGCGAACTCGCCGTGCTGACCGAAGGTGACCGGCGACTGTTCAATCAGTACGGTGTCATGCTGGTCAATCCGGCGAAGCATCCGACGGTGAAAGCCACCGACGGACAGGCCTTTATCGACTGGCTGATCTCGCAGGCCGGGCAGTCCGTCATCGCCGGCTACAAGGTCGGCGGCGAGCAGCTATTTTTCCCCAACGCCGCGCACTAGCACAAATGCGATCGTGCTGACGCTGACGCTCAGCGCCAGCAGGATCACACCGAGGCCGAGACCAAGCGCCAGTTCGCCCTTGCTGGTCTCGAGCGCGATCGCCGTCGTCATCGTTCGCGTGTAGCCGCTGATGTTGCCGCCCACGATGATGATGGCGCCGACCTCGGCGATGGCTCGGCCGAAGGCGGCGAGGAACGCGGTGAGGAGCGAGGCGCGACCGAGCGAGAACACCAGCGCAAGGCTGCGCAGGCGGGACAGGCCGTCGGTGCGGATCAGATCGGCATATTCCATCCACAGCAGCGCGACCGGACGATGCACCAGCGCGACCACGATCGGCGTGGCCAGGATGACCTGCGCCACGACCATCGCCGTCGGCGTGAACAACAGGCCGGCGAAGCCCAGCGGTCCCGATCGCGACAGCAAGAGATAAAGCCCGAGCCCGACCACGACCGGCGGCAGGCCGAGACAGGCGTTGGCCAGCACGATCACCACCTGCCGACCGCGAAATCTCGATATCGCAAGTCAACCGCCGATCGGCGCACCGATCAGAAGCGCGAGCAGACTGGCCAACAGGCTGACGCGCAAGGACAGCGCGACGATCCCGAGCAGCACCGGATCACCACCGGCGATCAGTGATACTGCCGCCGCGATCGACTGTGCGAAGTCATTCATCTTGCGGGAGCGATCAATCGCTCAGGCCGGCGCGCCGTTCTTGAGCAGCTTCGCCACCGCCGCAACCAGCTCGTCGGGCGAGAACGGCTTGTTCAGGAGCACGCTGTCCGAGACGCCTCTGGTCGGCCACTCGTCCCCGCCACCGCCGGTGATGTAGAGCACCGGGAACGACGGATCGATCTCGCGGGCGCCGCGTGCAACGCGCCAGCCGTCGAGCCGGCCGAGCAGGCGAATGTCGGTGACCAGCGCGCTGTATTTGGTGCGAAACGCCTTGAGCAGCGTCAGTGCTTCCTCGCCTGAGCCTGCGATCGCCGGCTCGTAGCCGCCGTCCCTCAGGGCGTCTTCCACCATCATCTGAAGATCACGATCGTCTTCGATGACGAGAATGATCGGAACGTCTTGCAAAACCTATCCCCCAGAAATCAGCCGGCGCGCTCCCGGCTCCGAAGCATATGCAGCAAAAGTGGCTACCGTTTGCACGGTGTCACCCAGTAATAATACGGGTATCAGACGCGCCCCTATTCGTCGGCGAATTCGTCTTCTTCGTTGACCCCCGCTTTACCCCGCGGAGTCGGCTTTCTGCCGCCGAGCGATCCTGTGACATAAGGTTCGCGCGTTGCATAGGGGCTACGGCCGCCGGCACGCGCCGCAACCTCATCGCCGGAGACCGCGGCCGGCTGGCAGATGAGGCGCCGGCTGGCCCGGCGCATCAGATCCACATGGATGTGGTCGTAGTGATAGACGTTGGAACCCGGCGCCAGCACCGTGGTGAATTGCTGACAGGCGGCGGCCTGAACGTCGCGCAGGAAGCCCTGCTCTTCCGGCAATCCCTTCCAGCCATCCTTCACCGAGATGCGGCGGCCATCGGAGAGCGTGAAGGCTGCGATATCGAGCGCGTTGCCGAAGGCGTGCTCCGAAATATGCGCGTGCGAATTGCCGTTCATGCCGCGGCAGGAATAGGCGGAGATCTGCTTGATCTCGACGACGCGTGCGCCGAACCAGCGCTGCGCCGCCGGCTGCACGGAATCGGCGAGCCAGCGCTCGAGCACCGAGACGATCGGGCACGCCAGCGTTGCCGCCGGCTTCACGGCGACCGGACCGACCGTCCCCACCGGGTTGCCGCTCGACGGACCGAGCCGCGGCGGCGGCGCGTCCTGTGGCTGCTGCGAATAAGGCGCGGGTGAATAGGGCGCGGCCGCGCTGTCGCGCTGCGGATTGCGCGGCAAGCCTGGATAATAAGGTCGCTCGCCTCTGGCGTCGGGCGAGCCTTCCGGCGGCAGGTCGATCTGATCTTGCTGCGGCGGAATGCCAGGCGCCGACAACGAGACCGGGCCATTCGGTTGGCCGCCATAGTTCGGCTGGCCGACGGCCTGATCGGAATACGGCGCCTGCGCAGGCGGCGGGCTCGGCTGCCGGTTGATCGGCCAGCGCGGCTGGCTGCCGACCGACGCCGGCGGGCGCAGGCTGTCGTCGGCAAATCCATAAGTCGAACTGGCTTCACCGAGTGCGGCGACCTTGAGCGGGAATTCGGCGCCGCAGACACCGGGGCCGGAGATCGGATCGATCCGGACGAGGTCGGCGCTTTCCTTGACCGCGCCGGATTTCAGGCATGCGGCCTCAGCCTCGGCCCGCCACGGTTCCCGCTCGGCGGTCTGAAACAGACCACGACCGCAACCAGCCAGCGATACAAGGACAAGGGAGCCGACGAGATACAAACGAACTCCACGCGTCATGCCGCGGAGGTTCTGCGAATTTGATTAAAGACTCTTCAATGCATTTCGGCAGATTGATTTCAGGTGTTTTTAACCATGGTTTGGAACCCGGCATGGCAACGCACGCGCTGCCGTGACTCGTCTCCATCACCACGCGGCGCGAATGACGCCGTTGCCCCGTGACGACGACCTGACCTCGAAGAGCCCAGCATGCGGCTCAACGCCGCAGCCACGCAATGCGTGCAGCATGCGCCGCCCGCAACCTGACGGAAATATTGGTTGGCGCTACGATGCGGTGACCGCAGCCGGCAACGCCCCGGAATATATTTGCAATGCTTCAACGCCTTGATTCGGCGTCTGTTTGAGCCGCGCATCGCAATGCGGCATCACGCGGGAACATCGGGACGGACAGCACGACTGACTTTTTCGGCCGGGAACCGCTTGCTAGATTTAGCGTTAATGCGGGCAGCGTTGTGAACCGAGGGAGTTTCCCAATGGATTTCGCGAGTCCTCTGCTGAGCAAGCTGAGCATTGTGGCCGCGTACATCGCGTTCGCCTTCGTCGGCGCCATCATTCTCGGCGTGTTCTAGACCATTCGACAGGCATTGAGTTCAGCGCCCGGCGGCCGCCCCCGCCGGGCGCTTTGTTTTTTTGCGATAGCTGATCCGTCACCCTGAGGAGCGCGCACCGCGCGCGTCTCGAAGGGTCGACGGCTACCGGCCCGGGCCGTGCATCCTTCGAGGCTCGCGAGGGCTCGCACCTCAGGATGACGGTGATAGAGCGAGCTGGCCTGTCCTCAGAAATTCGAGCAGCTCGATCCGGTGATGCCGCCGATCGTGAAATCGTGACAGACGAGGCCGGGATTGTCGGGATCGGGATAGAAGTCGTCGCGACGGCGCGGCTCGCTGCCGGCGAGCAGCAGCGCGGCCAGGCTCATGCGTTTCATGTTTGCCTCCATCGCCTGCGAAAGCGGCGCTGACCTCTATCGGTCGCGCGCGACCGGACAAAAGGTTCGAAGGCATCCGGTTACAAATTGGACACGTGGATTCAGGAGCGCGGCTCGGGCGGACGCGCGCGCTCGGTGATCACCCGCTGCCGTGAGCGCGAAACGCGAACCCAGTCGGCGCCGGTGCAGTAGAAGCGGCCGAGCACACAGGCCTCGACCCGCAGCCTGTCCGCGCCCTTCAATTCGATCGTGCCGTAACGGACGTTGTCGCCGTCCTGGCTGTAGACGCTGCCACTCCAGCGCGCGCCCTGCTTCGGCCTCATGTTGATCAGCACCGCTTCGCCGAGATCGCGCGTGGTCTTGTCGAGCGCATAGCCGCACAACGCGTTGCCGCACAGACGAACGCGCACAAGGCTGTCGGATTCAGTCTGCCAGTCGCCGATCGGGCCGTCGTCCGGTTCGTCAGCGGTCTCGCGCGAGACATGCACCACCGCCGGCGGAATAGGATGCGCCGTCGCCGCGGGCAATGGAGGCAGCGCCGCGACGACCGGCGCTGGCTGTATCGTCATCACGCGCGGCGGCGGTGGCGCTGAGGGTTGTGGTGCGGCAGCCAATCGCGTTGCGGCCGGAACAGGCCTGTCCACGACGATCGGCGGCGACGCGGGAGATAGAGCCGGCGCAGGTGCGGGCGGTATCCCTGCAGATGTCGCGGCAGGAATCGCCGCGGTCGTCGCGGACGCCGGCACCAGCTTCATCGCCCGGCCATTGTCGCCGCCGTCGTCGCGCCTCGACCTGTCAGACACCGAGATGCAGGACAGTGCGCGGCACCGCGTGGAATCGAGATGGACGCGGTGGCCGCCAATCGAAAACGAGATGCCCTCGCTGGCATGGGCGAACGGCGTGAGCAGCATCAGCGCGACGAGCAGGCAGAAGCGCTTCATCGAAGCCTCCAAGACATCCGATGACAGTAGGAACGCCGTGCTCACGGCGCAGTGATCTCCGTCACCGTGGCGAGCCACGCGGCCGCGCCGTCGGCGTGATCCGCATCACAGAGCTCAGCCCTGAGGCCGCGTAGCGTCCGCATGCAAACCCGCTCAATGCCAGGGAGACTCCAGATGAAGAAGCTCGTTGCGATCGCCGCGCTGCTGATGGCCACCACATCGGCGCATGCCGGCGGCGCCGGCATCACCTTCGAGATCGACGGCCAGCGCATCCATGTCGAGGCGCAGCGCAATTGCAGCGCGCTGTCCTGCATCCGCATCTCGGCGCCGGGCTACAATGGCATGGTCGGCGGCATCAGCAAGAATCTCGGCTCGAAGTCCAACGATGATGACGATGTCGCCTCATCGACCGCGCCGCCCCCTGCCCCGGTTCCCGCTCCCGCGCCAGTTCAAGCCGCCGCGCCGCAGCCGGCCGCGCCTGTCGCCGCCGCCGTCCCACCGCCGCCTCCGCCAGCAGCGACGGTCGCGACCGCGGCTCCCGCGCCGGTTGACACCGCACCCGCTGCGCCGGTACCGGCTCCCGTCGCTGCACAGCCTGCGCAGCAGCCACAGCCCGCTCCAATTGCCGCCGCGCCGGCGGCGGCAACCGGACCGATCGGCGTCTGGGCCACCGAGGAGAACAAGGGCAACGTCCGCGTCGAAGCCTGCGGCGCCAATCTCTGCGGCTATTCGGTCAAGAGCAATGAGCGCATCCTGATCAACATGAAGCCCGACGGCAGCAAGTGGAGCGGCCGCATCCACGATCCTGACTCCGGCCGCAACTACGACTCGACGATCGCGATGAAGGGCCCGAACGCGATGCGCGTGCAGGGCTGCGCCTTCGGCGGCATGTTCTGCGGCGGCCAGACCTGGAAGCGGGTCAGCTAGGCCGACACTTCCGATTGCTCCGGTGTCCGCTGCCGCACAAGCGGCGGGCGGACATCGGATTTCTAGCCATCCGGCGGTCGCTTCATGTGGATCGCCGGACGCGCTATAAGAATCGCAATGTCGAGCTTGAATTGAACCTGCGGGCGGCTTGCGATGGCGATGACGGCTCTTGAACTCGGTCTCCGCGGCGCGGTGGTCGCGCTGTTCCTGGTGGTTTGCACAGTATTGCTGTTGCGCTACGCGGCGGTGCATCGCGCCGCGAACCTCGGTGCCGCCATGGGCGTCGCCGGCGCGGCCTACGCGATTTCAACTGCACCATTCTTTCCGGCATCGTCATTCGGCTGGAGCTCGCCGTTCATCGCCTTCGCGATGGGCTCGCCGGTGATCTTCTGGCTGTGGGCGAGCGCGGTGTTCGACGAGCGGTTTGCCTTGCGGTCGTGGCATGCGGCCTTGTGGACGCTGCTCGCCGGCCTTGGCGTTGTGAGCCACAATGGCTGGACGATCTGGCCCGATCTCGCCGGGACCTGCGGCCGCGGGCTGGCGCTGGCGACGATCGGCTTCTCCGCGCTCGGGATCGCGCAAATTGCGAAGGGATGGCGCACTGCCGTGACAACCGCACGCGGCCGGATCCTGATCGCGCTCGTGATCGGCATCGGCTTGCAGATGACGCTTGCCGCTGCGGCAGGGCTGGCCGCAATTCCGACCCGATCCATCAGCCTGAGCATCGCGCTCGGCCTTGTCGCATTCGGGCTGCTGTCGATCTGGATGATGCTGTTCGATCCGCCGGAGAGCCAGCCGGCGGTTGCCGCAAACGGCGGTGGCCAGACCGCACGGGCGGCGCCTTCGTTCGCCAACGCCGGTCCGCCTGCGTCCAGCCAGGCCGCGCTCAATCACCTCAAGCATCTGATGGCGACCGAGCGGACCTATCGGCAGGAGGGCCTGACCATCGACGTGCTGGCGGTCAGGCTCGGCATGCCGGAGTACCGGCTGCGCACGCTGATCAATGACGGGCTCGGCCACCGGAATTTCAACGCCTTCCTCAACCGCTATCGCATCGATGAGGCAAAGGCAGCGCTCGCCGACGCCAGCCAGGCCGAGGTGCCGGTGCTGACGATTGCGCTCGATGCCGGGTTCCAGTCGCTGGCGCCGTTCAACCGCGCCTTCAAGGCGGACACCGGGCTGACGCCGACCGAGTTTCGCCGCCGGGCGACCGCGCCGCAAACCGCGGATGCGGTGGAAATCGCCCGTTCGAAATGAGAATGCGCTCCTCGATTTCAGAAATCGATAGGCCGGCGCCGACGCAATCTGCCTAGCTGTGCCGGCGCGGGCGCTGGTCGCGCCAGAGTGTCAGGCAAGCGGAGCAAAGCGACCGATGAAGAGTTTCCTCACCGCGGCACGGCTGCTGGCCCTCGACCTGGCGTCGACCCTGGTCTTTCTGGTTCTGTTCCTGCTGACGCACAATACCGCGCTCTCGGTCGGCCTCGGCATCGCGTTCGGCGTCGTGCAGATCGGCATCCAGATCGCGCGCGGCAAGCGGATCGATACCATGGAATGGCTGAGCCTGTTCCTGGTCGTCACCGCCGGCACCGCGACATTGCTCACCAACGACCCGCGCTTCGTGCTGTTCAAGCCGAGCGTGATCTACGCAATCGTCGGTGTCGTGATGCTGAAGCCGGGCTGGCTGAACCGCTATCTCCCAGAGATCGCGCAGACCGTCGTGCCCGATGTCGCCGTCAAGGTCGGCTATGCCTGGGCAGCCCTGATGTTCACCTCCGCCGCCGTGAACGCTTTCGTCGCGCTGACCTGCGAGATCACGACATGGGCCCTCGTGATGCCGATCTTCGGCATCGTGAGCAAGATCGTGCTGTTCCTCGGCGGCTTTGCCGCCATGCGCCTCACCGCGAGGCGCCGCATCCGCGCCATGCCCGAAGCCCAGCGCGAAGCCGTGCTCGCGCTCGAGGGGGGTCCTGCGCCGGCAGTGTGACGACGGCCGGGATCCCTCCCGCGTGTGGTTAATGAAACAAACAAGCGCGCGACGAAACCATTTTGCGTTCCGACGAAGAATTGCCGAAACCGAGCCTGCCTAGTGATGCCCCCGACGACGCGCTGCTCGGCGCGATCACCACAAGGGGGACATCATGGCTTTCACCGCTTCCGCGCTTCGTCACGGCAAACTGCTGGCGGCCGCCGCGTTCACGCTCGGTCTGTTGACCTCGGCGTCCTATGCCTACACCGACGAGCAGCAGCAAATGTGCACCAGCGACGCAATGCGGCTGTGCAGCTCGGAAATCCCCGATGTCGATCGCGTCACCGCCTGCATGGTCCGCCAGCGCGCGCTGCTCAGCGACGGCTGCAAGGCCGTGTTCCACTACGTGCCGCCGGCGACGGCCCCGCAGCCCGCGAGCTATTCGCCGGCCGCCAAGCCGGCGAAACCGCTCAATATCACCCCACACAAGCGCGGCTGACAAAACCCCAACAGCGATCAAGCACCGCGCTTCCGGCAACGAGGCGCGGTGCTTGATCGTTTTGGTCCGCCATGACAACAAGGCAGGACCGTTCATTCGGCATTCAGCCTGACGCGGGTCAATTGCCGGTCCCCACTGCCTCCCGGGAATCGATGGTGATGCGCCGCGCCCTCCTCTTTGCGCTTCTGCTTGGTGCCGGCGTCACGGGTTGGCAACCAACCGCCGATGCTGCGCCCGACCTGATGCAGCTCGCGCAAGCGCAGACCTCGCCCGCCCCGGCGCAGAGCCCAACACGCACAGCTCCTGCACCGCCTGCGCCCGCAACACCTGCCCCCGCCGCCGCGCCCGAGCCGATCGGCAACGTCGCAACACTGACCGGCGCGGCGACCGTCACACGCAACAACACCACGATGCCGCTGCAGATCCGCGACGACATCTTTGCCAATGACGACGTCGCCACATCGGCGACCTCCTCGCTCGGCATCACCTTCAACGACGGCACCACCTTCAACCTGCGCGCCAACGCCAGGATCACGATCGACAATTATGTCTACGAGGACGGCGGCCAGCAGAACAGCGCGCTGTTCAACGTCACCAAGGGAACGGCCGCGTTCGTCGCCGCCGCCGTCGCCAAGACCGGCGACATGAAGATCTCGACGCCGACCGCGACGCTCGGCATCCGCGGCACCACCGGCCTTGTCGAGGTACCGGCGGGCGCGACTGCGACCAGCAACAATGTCGGCATCAAGCTTTACCCCGACGCCGACGGACACGTCGGCCGCATCGAGGTCAACGACCGCAGCGGCTCCTCGCTCGGCGTGCTGACGCGCGGCGCGAGCGGTTTTGCGATTCGTCCCGGCACCGGCGGCGCCCGCTTCGCCGCAGTGCCGCTGACGATCTCGCCGCAACAGATGACGCGCGACCAGGGCTTTGTCCGCCAGGTCCACAGCGCGCAGACGCTGGGCCGTCAGGTCGTGACCGAGCAGCGCGACTTCCGCCGCGCCAACCCCGATTTCCGCAGAACCAATCCGGCCGCGCCCTATCCGAACCGCGGCCAGCCGGTGCAGCCGAACCTGCAGCGCCAGAACGGCCTGCCGGGCCAGAACCGCAACGCCCCGCAACAGCCGGGCCAGCAGAATCGTCCGGGTCAGCTGCAACAGCCCGGCCAGCCGAACCGTCCCGGCCAGCCGCAGCAACCAGGCACGCCCGGCCGGCAAGGCTCGCAGCAGCAGCCGGGCACGCAGCAGCATGGCGGCGAACAACACGCGCTGCCCGGCCAGCCCGGCGGCACGACGCTGCCGCACGGGCCCGGCGTGCAAACGCCAGCCGGACAAGCGCCCGCGGGACAGCAACAGCCTGCACGACAGGGCGGCGCGACGCAGCCCGGCGGACAGGCGCCCGCACGTCAAGGCAGCCTGCAACCCGGACGCACGCCAGCGCCGAGCGGCGTGCGCCAGCCGGGACAACCAGCAGCTCAACCCGGCGTGCCGCGACAGGGCGCGGCGCAGCCGGTGCCGCCGGCACCCGGTGAGGTGCGGCCCCGCATCCAGCAGGCTGCACCGGGTGCGCGTCCCGGCATGCAGCGGCCCGCCGTGCAGCCACGCCCCGGCTTTACGCAACGGCGCGCACCGCCGCCCCGCGCGGCAAGGCCGCCGCCCAAGGACAGGCGACATTACTGAGCGATCGCATCGACCAACGAATGTGGCGCCTGCGAGAACGCCGGCGCCACGCAGGGATCGACGAACAGCGGCAGGTCAGCCCCGCCTGGTGATTACCGCCTCCAGATATTCGCTCGGGATGACCAGCGTCCCGTCCTTGGCGACATTGAACTGATGCATCAGGCGGAACATGTCGGCGGTGAGCAATTGCTGCTGGACCGCATCGATCGCGCCGAAGGCCTTCAGCACCGGACCGTAATAGGTGCGGAAGATCTCGAGGAAATGCTCGCGCGACCTGTAACGGAAATTGAAGTGCCTGCGTTTGGCATCAACCGCCGCCTGCGGGCCGAACAGGACGCCGAGATGCGCCTCGGTGCCCCACAGCGCCGGGGAATTCACGCCAGGGGCCGGCGGCACATATTTGCCGATGGTCTTGAACACCTGGCCGATGAACCCCTCCGGCGTCCAGCTCGCAAGGCCGATCTTGCCGCCGCTGCGGCAGACCCGGCGCAGTTCATTCGCCGCCTGCTGCTGGTCGGCGGTGAACATGACGCCGAAGGTCGACAGCACGACATCGAAGCTCGCATCAGCAAACGGCAGCTTCTCGGCGTCCGCTTCCTGGAACGTGACGGGCAGACGCTCCGCCGCCGCCCGCTCGCGGCCGCGCTCGAGCAGCGCGCCGACGTAGTCGGTCGAGACCACGTCGGCAAAGCGCCGCGCCGCGGCCAGCGTCGCATTGCCGTTGCCGGCGGCGACGTCGAGCACCATCTGATTGCTGCGCACGTCGACGGCCTCGCACAGCGTCTCGCCGACGATCTGAAGCGTGGTGCCGACTCTCGCGTAGTCCCCTGAACTCCAGGTGGCCTGCTGGCGCGCCTTGACCGCGGCGAGATCGACGATGGGCAATTCGGTTTGAACGTTCATTGTGCATCTCCTTTGAAAATGTCGTCCGGCTGGCGGCGAGGCCGCTGGCGTCGCCGAAAGTCCGCGAGTTGCGTTGAAAAGCATCGAGTCAGTGCAATGACTTCAAAGTGCTACGAGCTAGGCGCGACGGTCGAGCAGGACCGGAATGCTGGATGCGGCGACAATGCTCCAATCCGAGCGATGCCTGCAGCCATGCCCGCCCCGCTCGGACCAAACCGCCTGCTGCGTCACGGCTGCGCGGGGCTCCCGAACCGTAGGCTCCTCCGCTCGCGTGAACACCGGTGAGGACAATCCCGCGATCATCAGCCCGAGCAACATGCTTCGCGTGATCGGCCGAGCGCAGCGTTTGCCGGCGTCCTTCGAGCGCCTGCCGCCGAGCTCGCCCGGCATCAAGCGATTGGCCTGCCGCTCGCGATGTTCGAGCATGCCTGCGACCGATTGATTGACGAACCGGCGGATGCGCAAGAGCAGGAAGGAAAAATGCTTTCGCACCGGACTTGAAGCGTACTCCATGAATGAAATCGACATCATCGTTTCCTTGATCGAAGTGTGATGGCGCCCCGGATCATGATTTGGCCGGGATGCACCATGCGACGCCCATGCGGGCGTCATTCGGCTGCAATGGGCGGTTCGACGGGATCGCCACGCACCACCACGGTTGCCGCGACCTTGTAGAATTCCTCGCCCGGCATGCCGACGCAGCGCGCATGGTCCCGGATCGAGTCGCCGTCGCGCGCCTCGTATATGCAGAATGTGCCGATGCGACCATCTGCCTCATGCACCACGTAGCTGCGGATCCAGCGGACGCGGTCCGGCATCTGCTCGTCGCCGATCCTGGCGGACGTTGCACCGGCGCGTTCGAGCTCGCTCATGTTTGCCCATGCGCTCGGACGGCGAATGACATAGAGTTCCATCGAAATCTCCTCGGTTGCGACGGTTGAACAGCAGGCAGCGGTGATCGCGGCCATGCTCAGCTATAGGCGCCATCAACGCCAGCTGTCCTTACCGCGGGCTGATCATTGTCTGATCTTTGCCTGAACCTTTTCCGCCTAGCCCGGACCCATACACATGGCATTCTCATTTGGACTGTTCGAGCTTGATGAAGCCGGACGCGTGCTGCTGTGCGCGCGGCAGGAAGTCGCTTTGCAGCCACGTGTGTTCGACCTACTGGTTTACCTCGTTCGATACCGTGACCGGGTTATCTCCAAAGACGAACTCCTCGAATCCGTGTGGCCCGATGTGACGGTCACCGACAACTCGCTGCAGCGTGCGGTGAGTTCGTTGCGCGCCGCGCTGCGCAGGGGTGGCATGGACGGCGCGATCCGGAACCTGCCGGGCAAAGGCTATCGCTTCTTCCTCGAATCCGAGATCAGGCAGCCGGAACGCATCGACCGCAAACACACCGATGCCGCCGTCGGTACAATCGGTGCAATCGGCCTTGCCCGCCGCGCAGCCGCCGGACAATTGTGGCTGCAAGCAGCAACGCTGTTCGCGAGCGCGGATGAAAACGGCGAGCTGAATGCTGAAGATTTGCACAATTGGGCGCTTGCCCTGCAATGCCTCGGCAAGACGACGGCAGCCGTTCCGATTCTGGTTCGCGCGATCGCTGCGCGCAGCGAGGCCGGCGATACTGCCGGCGCCGCGGTCGACGCGATCGCGCTCTCGGGCCTGCATTTCGAGAGCGGTCAGGCCGCGATCGGAAAAGGCTGGCTTGCGCGCGCCGAAGATTGGGCCTCGCGAATCGACGATCCTGCAACGACGGCCCTGCTGTTATGGATGAAGTCGAAACTGGCTGCGTTCGACGGCGAGCCGGAACAGGCACTCGCGTTGGCCGACGCTGCCTATACGTCGGTCAAATACAAGGATGCGCTCAACATCGAGGCGCTGAGCCTGGCCTATCGCGGCTTCTATCGGCTATGCCTCGGCGACACGCATGGCGGAATGGCCGATCAGGATCATGCCGCGGCCGTTGCGCTGTCCAGCGCCAATCTGGACCCGATCATGGGCGGCAGCCTCTACTGCAATATTCTCTGGGCAGCCCGGATGTTCGGAGATTGGGCACGGGCCGACCAGTGGACGCGGAGCTACCAGAATTTCTGCTCGGGCAGCGGCATGGAATTGACGGGTTCATGCCAGCTGCATCGCTCCGAGGTGCTCGGTATCAGGGGCTCGCTCGACGAAGCGCTGGCGCGCATCAAGGACGCGCTCGCGCGCCTGACCAGCGATGCGCCGTGGTCGATGGGCGATGCCAATCGGGTGCTGGGCGACGTCCTGGCTGCGATCGGTGACGATGACGCGGCGCTTGAAGCCTACGACCGGGCCTACGCGCTGGGCTGGTGCCCGGAGCCGGGTCGCGCCATGCTGCTGCTCGCAAGAGGCGAAGCGGAGGCCGCCTATGCAAGCCTCGAACGGAGTCTGATCGGCAAGACCTGGTGGACATTGCAACGGCGGGGAATCCTGCTCGCGCATCTGGCGCTGGTTGCCGCACACACGAATCGGAGCGGTCGGGCAAAGGCATTGATCTGCGAGCTTTCGGGAAATCCCGATCGCTGGCCGATGCCCTCGATCCGCGCGCTCACCAACGAAGCCCAGGCGATTCTTGCCCTTTCCCGGCAGGATCACGAGGTAGCGATGCGGCATCTGCATCTCGCTCGCCAATTGTGGTCCAGCATCGAGGGGCGGGTTCAGATCGTACGGCTGAGATTGCAGATTTCCAGGCTCCAGCTCGAACGTGGCGACACCCGCGGCGCCATGGCCGAGGCTCATGCCGCACAGCTCCTGGCCGGTGAATTGGGCTCGCCCAAGCTTGTTGCCGACTGCGTGGCCTTGCAGCGTGACATTGACGGCTGGCGGCCAGCCGCACGCCGTCAGCTGTGCGGATGATCACGCCGCGCGACGCAGCCAGTCGCGCACGCGCTCGATCAGGTTCTTGCGCGGGATCGGTTGGGCGGCGGTGGCGTCCGGTTCACCCTCGCGCGCAGATGAAGGCGCCGCCGCGGATGCAATTGCTTCCACGGCACGCGCGGTCACAACGACTTGGCCGTCATCCGCGGCGCCCGGTTCCGGCGCCATGACCGGCTGATCCGGTTCGCCATCCGCCGCCGGCATCTCCGCGAGATCGGTCGTATCCGCCACGACCGGCACCTCGGCAGGCGCCTTCGCGTCAACGACGACAGGCGTCTCGGCATCCCCGGTCAATTCAGTGAGCCCGATCACTTCGGCACCAGTCGCCTCAGCCACCTCGGACGCGTCAGCGTCGACCGGCGCATCCGCGGCGACGGGCAGTTCGGCGATCGCAGGCGTGTCGACGGTCTCGGGCGCGTCAGCGACCGGCTCGTCGGCGGCAAGCCGCGAACGCCGCCGCTCGGCGTTCGCAGCGGCCTGCAACGCGATCGGGCCGACATTCTCCAGGAACGTGCGCTCATAGCTGCGCGACAGCCGTTCGAGCGCCGCATCGAGCGGCAGCCAGTCGACTTCCCTGATGTCGCTCATCAACGCGCGCACCGGCTTGCCGCCGGCATCCATGCGCCAGTAATGCACCACCTTCGATCGGCCGCCTGAATCATAGACCAGCGTGCCGAGGAATTCGTGCACCTCGACGTCGTGGCCGGTCTCCTCCAGCACCTCGCGCTCGGCGGCATCGCGCGCCGTCTCGTCGTCGTCGAGCTTACCCTTCGGCAGCACCCACTCATTGCGCTTGCGCAGGCGCACGACGGCAAAGCGCGGCGGTGTCTCCCGCCGCAGCACAATGCCCCCCGCCGCCAGAACAGGCGTCCGCGCCATCTCGTGTCCATCAGGTTTGCGATTTAGGACCGCCGCACGACGATCCCGGACATTCTAAAGCATGATCGGGAAAAGTGGAAACCGGTTTTCCGAGCAGATGATGCTCAAACAATGACACGCGAAGAAGAAAGCGCGCTCATATCACAGGCTTGCGCAACAAAGGTTCGCCGCATTTGATCCGCGTTCCCTCCGCGACATTGTCGCAGAACTCGAAATGATCGGGCGCCAGCACGATGATGGTCGAGCCGTGCTCGAACCAGCCGAGTTCATCGCCCTTCTTCACATGTACGTCACAGGGGAAATCCACCGGGCCGCGCGACTGCGCGTTCAGCGTGATGTCGAGGAAATGCAGGCGGAGGCTTGCGACCAGGATCGCCGCGACCGGAACCAGCGTCAGCGCCTCGCCGCTCGGCAGCTTCGCACGCAGCACCGCGCGCTCGTTCTTGCAGAACAGCCGCTCGATCCGCTTCAGCGCGATCGGGTTGACGTTCCAGACGTCGCCATGAACGAACGTCACCTTGTCGATCGCAAGGTCATAGGGCGCGTGGAAGCGGTGATACATGCTCGAGGTCAGCCGCAGCGTGACGAAGCGGCCGTTCCGGTGCTGCTCGACCAGCGCGGGATCGCCGAGCAGATCGAGCAGCGAATACGGCGCGCCCTTGACCTGGAACAACTGCCCGTCCTCGATCCGGCCATGCGCGCCGATGATCGCATCCGACGGGCTCGCGATGATGGCGGGATCGGCTGCGGCCGGACGCAGGCCGGGCTTCAGCTCGCGGGTAAAGCAATCGTGCAAACTCTTGAACTCGGTCTTCCTCGCCTCCGACAGATCGAGGTCGGAGAACAGCTTCCAACAGGCGATCGAGGCGTTGCGCACCAGGGGGTTCTCGACCTTGGAAAACCAGCCCATGAAGCGGGTCAGCGCCGCCCGCGGAATCCGGTTGGTCAGCAGGAAATTGAGGTCTTCCTGCTGGGTGAATGCCGAGATCAGGCCCTTGACTGTCATGAATCTGTTAGGTGCTGAGGCTAGCGCTTCTGTCATGGAAACATCCCTTCCGATTCTCTCGCTGTCCGCCGCCGCGCTTGCCGGCGCCGCCGCAGCGTTCCCCAAAATTCAGGCCCGCCTCGCGCTGTCGCGAGCCAAGCACCGCTCGCTGACCGGACATTCCAAGATGTCCAAGATGGTCGCGCGCATGGTGCCGCACTACGAATTCGACATCGACGCGTTCTTCTGCTCCGACGGAGCGCCGAAGGACGTCGCGATGCAGCGGCAGGACGGCTTCTTCCGCCTCGCGGGCCTCTACCAGGACCGCTACCCGAAGGGCCGCGCGCTCACTGCCGAGGTGACGGAGCGCATCTCCGACCTGCAATTCACCGAAACCTACCGCGTGCCGTTCCAGTACAGCCGCCTGGTGCGCGAGCATCTCGGCACCTCGGCCTTCGTGCAGGCCTCCAGCGGCGTCACCGTGACCGACGTCGACGGCAATGTGTCCTACGACCTGACCGGCTCCTACGGCGTCAACATCTTCGGCAACGACTTCTACAAGGAGTGCATCGCCGAGGGCGAAAAGCGCGCGCAGGCGCTCGGTCCCGTGCTCGGCCCCTACCATCCGATCATCGCCGACAATGTGAAGCGGCTGTGCGAGCTCTCCGGCCTCGACGAGGTCTCGTTCCACATGTCCGGCACCGAAGCGGTGATGCAGGCGGTGCGGCTCGCGCGCTACCACACCAAGCGGACCCATCTGGTTCGCTTCGCCGGCAGCTATCACGGCTGGTGGGGCGAGGTGCAGCCCGGCGTCGGCAATCCGGTGTCGCCGCACGAGACCTACACGCTCGCCGACATGTCGGAGAAGACGCTGCACGTGCTGCGCACCCGCAAGGACATCGCCTGCGTGCTGGTCAATCCGTTGCAGGCGCTGCATCCGAATTCCAACGCGCCCGGCGATTCCGCGCTGGTCGATTCGTCGCGCTCCTCGAAATACGACCGCGCCGCCTATACCGAATGGCTGAAGAAGCTGCGCGAGGTCTGCACCGAGCGCGGCGTCGTGCTGATCTTCGACGAGGTGTTCGTCGGCTTCCGCCTCGCCGCCGGCGGCGCCCAGGAATATTTCGGCGTCAAGGCCGACATGGCGACCTACGGCAAGAGCCTCGCCGGCGGGCTTCCGATCGGCGTGGTGTGCGGCCGCAAGGATCTGATGCGCCGTTTCCGCGACGACCGCCCGGCCGACATCTGCTTTGCCCGCGGCACCTTCAACTCGCATCCCTATGTGATGACGGCGATGGACGAGTTCCTGAGCCGGCTCGCCAGCCCGAACTTCCGCTCGATCTACAACGGGCTGGACGAGACCTGGAACGGCCGCGCCAAGGCGCTCAACGACCGCCTCGCCGCGCAGGACCTTCCCGTCCGCGTCGGCAACATCTCGTCGATCTGGACCGTCTATTACACCGAGCCGTCCCGCTACAACTGGATGCTGCAATACTACCTGCGCGCCGAGGGGTTGGCGCTGAGCTGGGTCGGCACCGGCCGCCTGATCTTCACCCTGAACTACACCGACGCCGACTTCGCCGAGGTCAGCGATCGTTTCGTCGCCGCAGCCGAGAAGATGAAGCGCGACGGCTGGTGGTGGCACAAGGAAGGTCTCACCAACAAGAACATCAAGCGGCAGATCCTGAAGG